>NZ_QMEX01000057.1 GCF_003284925.1 Mycolicibacter senuensis | reverse complement strand
GCCCGGCACCGGCGGCGGCCCGAGGTTGCTGGCGGGGGTGGTGCCCATGCCCAGGCCGCCGCCGCCAGCTCCGCCGGAGCCGAAGTCACCGCCACCCAACCCGGGGTCTGGGCTGATGTCCGAGGCGAGGGTGGCGCCACCGAGGCCCCCTTTGGCCAGGGATTGCGCCGCGCCCATCAGCGGTGACAACGCGCCTTGGCCCGCCTGCATCAACCCCTGCGGCAGCCGGCTCGCCGCGCCGAGCGCACCGCTGAGTGCGCCGGTGATGCCCTGCATCGCGCCGGTCATGCCCTGCATGGCTCCGCCCATCGCTTCCTGCGATCCCTGCTGCGCCATGGTGGCGTCGCCTTCGCCGGCGACGCCCTCGAACTTCGATACCGCGTCGGCTTCGTTGGCGGCGAACTTCTGGGCCGCGCCGGCAGCGTGGCCGGTTCGGTCGGCGTGGTCCTGCGCGAGCTGGGTGTTGGTTTCAGGCAAGTCCGCGTTGGTCGCGGCGCCAAAGGCCGCCATCGTGGCGTCGACCGGCGACGTTCCCCCCGGGTGGACAGGTCCCAGCGGGAGCGGAAGCGGCGGAAGACCGGCCGCTATCGCCAGGTAGTCCAGCGGGTTGACTTTGATCGGGTCCGTCATGGCGTCACCCCTCCGTGCGGTACCGCTACTGCGTCGTGCTCCGCCAGGTCATAGCGGGCATGCTCCTCGCTCCCCTCGATGAGGGCGTCGACGGCGGCCGGCAGCATCCAGTCGGCGACATCTCTGGGTGCGTGCTCGGGATAGGCCGACAGTACCCGCGCAGCGGTGTCGGTGACTACCTGCCGGAACAGGTCGACCTCGTTGGCGGCGACGCCGGATCTACGGGCCATCGTTTGTGCGACGGTTTGCACGATGCGCGGCAGGCGCGTGCTGGCCCCGGCCGCGTCGATCAAGGTTGGACCCAGTTCGTCGATGCGCTGGCCGTAGCGGGCGCGTTCCGCTTCAGCCCGTTGAGTTGCCGTGTAACTCGGCGTAGCTGGCAGCCGAGTGAGCGCTACGATCGCCACGATTAATGCCGCAAACGCAACCAGTACTGCCAGTACCCCGGGCAACACCGACGAGCGACGGTGCGGTTGAGCCGCTTGAGGTGCTGGCCAGGGCGGCGGTTTCAGCGTCACATTGCGGATGGTAGACCCGAACACCGCTTCTTCGCTTACATCGTTGGTTTCGCTGCGTACAGTCCGGGTTTGTGGCGCCTAAGATTCCCGCTTGGCGGAGCACGCTACCTAAAGACCTCGGAGGGCGAAGGGTGCAGAACCCAGCGCGGCAGCCTGAAACCTGGAGGGACCTACGCGGCGCACAACTCCTTTAGCGCATCTTCCCGCGCAGCCACAGCTTTGAGCGCTGCCTTGAATTGGCTGGCATCGGGCCCCTTAGTTGATGTAGCCGCCATCGTCTGTAGGACTCTGCAAGCGCGAGCGCAGCGTCGCGGCAATCTGTGCCGAGTGCCGGGTCAGCGGTTGCCGGTGCAAGGATGACGGCACCATTAGTGAGAGAAATCCGCGCGAACGCTCACCACTGCCCTCAGCGAGAAGGCGCGCACCGCAGCGCAATCGGTTTCTGATCCCATAATCAAGCGGACCCTGACGGCCGACAAGCTACCGGCCGCCCGCCCCGACGCTGACTCCCTACCGCGCCAGCGGCTTATAGAACACCAGCCCGTTACCCTTGTTGTCATAGACCACGGCCCGACGCTCGTGCGCATCGTCGTAGGGGCCCTTCACGATTCCGCCGCCACTGGCTTCGATCGCCTTGGCGGCGCCGTCGACGTCGTCGGTCTTGATGCCGACCACGACCTGGCCGTGGATGGGGTGATCGACCGCGGTCGCCAACGCCAGGGTCACGGATCCGCCGTCGAGGGCGGCGAAGTGGGCGCCGTCGCGAAACTTCAGCGGCATGCCCAGCGTCTCGCTGTAGAACTTGATCGATTCATCCAGGTCGTCGGTGGACAAGACGATCATCCGAATGTCGTGGTCGCTCACTGTTGCCTCCTGATCGGTCCGGTCTCGCTTCAGGTTATGCCCGAGATACCGGCTGCGGGTGGGTAAACGCCTCGCCTCCTTGGCGATCGCGGCCGCGACGTTTGTTCGGAATGGCTAGCTGCCCCAGCTCTGCGCGGCCACCCGGTGGAAGTTGCCGCCGAGCACCGCGTCGATGTCGCCCTCGGCCCAGCCGCGTGCTGCAAGGTGCTCGCGCAGACCCAGCCACGTCTCCGGCGGCATCCACTGGATCGGTCCCCAGCGGGTGTAGCTGTCGTCGAACAACTGCGGGTTGGCGGCCATCTCCTGGCTGAGTTCGGTCTGGTCGAACGAGTAATCGGTGCTGACCCCGACATGGTCGACGCCCACCAGCTCGACCGCGTACTCCAGGTGCTGCGTCATGGTCGCAAGCGTCGGGGTGTTGGGGCCCAGGAAGATTCCGACTCCGGTGATGCCGATGACGCCGCCGGTGGCCGCGCACGCCCGGGCCTGATCGTCGGTGATGTTGCGCGGGTGATCCCAGATCGCGGCCATGCAGGAGTGGCTGTAGATGACCGGCCGCGTCGAGGCGTCGCACAGGTCCAGCCCGGTGCGGGTGCTGCAGTGCGAGCCGTCGACAACCATGCCGACGGCATTCATCTCCGCGACGATCGCGCGGCCCCATGCGGTGAGGCCCCTGTCGTCGGCGTCGAGGCAGCCGTGGCCGGCCCGGTTGGCGTGGTTGTAGGTGGGCAGCAGGGTGCGCACCCCGTACTCGACCAGCACGGCCAGGTTGTCCAGATCGTCGTCGAGCGGGTTGGAGTCCTCCAGGTCGAACACCACCGCGATGCCTCCGGCGGCGGTGATCGCCTCGACGTCGCCCAGGCCGGCCGCCGCGGTCAGGTCCGGGTGGGCATCGATTGCGCTGCGGAAGTGCCGCAGCAGGGCCACGGTGTCGGCGAAGCGTTGCGGTGAATAGCCCGCGTTGACCGAGAGCACCGCCCCGCCGGGGCGCTGGTAGCGGGTCAGCGGCGCCACCTCGGTGCCCCCACGCAGCGGCAGGCAGGTGTGCTGGTCCCACAGCAAGGTGCTCATAGCCACTGATCCTGCCCCTGCGGGCGGCACTAATCTGGCCAGATGGCGATTGACGTACGGCCCGCGAACAAGCCCGACATCGCACCGCTGGCGCAGATGCTGGGCCGGGCGTTCTACGACGACCCCGTGTCGGTGTGGATGCTGCCCGACGAGTCCGCCCGCACAGCGCAGTTGACAACCTATTTCGGCACCTCGACGCGGGTCCATCATCTGGGCGGCAATGGGGTCGAGGTGGCGTGTGACGGGTCGACGGTGGGGGCGGCGGCGCTGTGGGATCCGCCCAACCGCTGGAAGCAGTCGACGTGGACGCAGCTGCGGATGCTGCCGTCGATGTTCCGGGCGTTCGGCGTCGGTATTTCGCAAGGGCGGATGATCATGTCGCGAGGCCGGGCGCTGTCGGATCTGTTGGACGCCAACCATCCCGAGGAGCCGCACTGGTATCTGGCGGTGATCGGCAGTGACCCGTCGGTGCGGGGACGCGGCTTCGGGCAGGCCGTCATGCGGCCGCGGCTGGAGCGCTGCGACGCCGAGTACTGCCCGGCGTATCTGGAGTCCAGCAAGGAAGAAAACGTGCCGTATTACGAGCGGTTCGGCTTCCGGGTGATCGGCGAGATCACCTTGCCCAACGGCGGGCCGACGCTGTGGAAGATGTGGCGCGAGCCCCACAAGCCGTAGTAGTCAGTTGCTGACCGAATCCCCGAGCCGTTCGGCGGCCGCAAGGTAGTCCTGTGCGAACTCGAACACCACCTCGCGCGCGGGTTTGACCTTGTTCATCAGGCCGACGCCCTGGCCGACGAAGTACGTGGCCAGGGCTTGCGCGCCGGGGTGCCCGGCGGCGGCGAGGGCGTCGACGCGACGAAGCGCCGGCTCGGCCAGCATAGATTGCAGCGGCAGCGGCAGTGTCGGGTGGCCGGTTTCGTTGGGTCGCCAGGCGGCGGTCCATTCCGAGACCAGTTGCCGGGCAGGCTTGCCGGTGCGCCCGGTGGAGCGGATCGTGTCGCGTGAAGTCGCGGTCAGCATCTTCTGCTTGGTGTGCGGGGCGGTTTCGGCTTCCTCGGTGGTGAGCCACACCGAACCCGTCCAGGCTCCGGCCGCACCCAGGGCCACGCACGCGGCCATCTGCCGGCCGGTGACGATCCCGCCGGCGGCGAGCACGGGCACGGCGTTATCGATGGCGTCGATGACTTCGGGCACCAGCACCAACGTGGAGACCTCGCCGCAGTGACCGCCGGCCTCGGTGCCCTGGGCGACGATGAGGTCAACACCGTGGGTCACCTGCTTGAGAGCGTGTTCCTTGGCGCCGACCAGGGCGGCGACCGGGATGCCGTGGTCCTGACCGGACTTGATCATGTAGTCCGGCGGCACGCCGAGTGCGTTCGCCATCAGCCTGATGGGATGGGCGACGGCCACCTCAAGCAGTTGCTCCCCGGCACTGCCGGCGAGCATGGGCGGCCCAAGGCGGGGCGTGTCGTCGGGTTCGATGTCGTGCTCGGCCAACAGGTTTGTGATGAACGTCTTGTACTCATCGGGGATGCGGTCCGACAGTTGACGGCCGGACAAGCTCTCGCCCTTACCTTCGAACTTGGCCGGCACGATGATGTCGATGCCGTAGGGCTTGCCCTTCACCTGCTCGTCGATCCAGCTCAACTCCCGATCGAGTTGTTCCGGGGTGTAGGCGGCGCCGCCGAAGACGCCGAAACCACCCGCATTCGTCACGGCGGCCACGACGTCGCGGCAGTGGCTGAAGGCGAACAGCGGGAAGTCGATGCCGTACTGCTCGCAAATGGGAGTCTTCACGGGATAACGATCTGCTCTAGATTCACGGAACCTCCAACGCGGTAGCGGTTATACGGTATCGCGCGTAGGCGTTGCCGTGCCTAGTGGACGAAACGACTCGTTATCAGCCCACCAGCGCGTCGATGTCGAGCAGCAGGGGCAGGTCGGCGTCGACCAGGCCGGCGTCCGCCAGGTCGGGGACGGCCAAGGTGTGCCCGGCCAACAGCGCCGCCACGGAATCGGAGAACTCGGCGCTGCCCGGCAGCGGCAGCGGTGCGTCTTCCGGCGGGATGACGCCGGCCCCGGTCAGGTAGGCCACCGCTCTGCCCAAGTCCGTCGCGATGTCTGCGACCACACCTCCGACGGTGTTGAGCAGCCACTGGGCGCCCTGAGCCAGCCCGCTGATCAGGAAGATGTCCTGGTCGATGATCGTCTGCAGGAAGTTGCTGATGGGCGGAAGCAGGTAGCTGCCGATGAAGAAACCGGCTCCGCCGGCCAGCGCACGGATGCTCAACATGATGTTGGTGCCGATGTCGGGGTAGCCGTAGCTGTTGATCGCATCGGTGAGGGATTGCTTGAGATCGACCGGCATGATGAAGCCGTTGAGGATCTCCGGGTCGGTTTGCATTGGGACGCCGTCGAAGTCCGAGCGCAGCTGGATTCCGAAGGCCTGCAGGATCGTGGGTGTGATGTCGACGGTCTGGTAACTGAGGTTCTGGCCTCCGGCCTGGTCTTCGTTCCCGGCCAGCGAGAACATGATGAAACTCGATGTCTCGTTGGGTGTCTGGAAGCCGTGGCCGAGGCTGAAACCCGGCAGAGTCACCGTCTGCTGGTGGCCGTGGTCCGTCACGGCGATGATCGTCCAGCGGTCACCGGTGGCCGCCTCGGCCTGGGCGACCGCATCCAGGATCTGCTTGAAGTTGGCTCCGACGTTGATGACGGCTTCCCTGTACTCCTCCGACCCGCCACTGTAGGAGTGTCCGGCGTGGTCGACTTGGGACTGGTAGGAGAACATGAAGGTGTCGATGTTCGGATTGTTCGTGGTGGCCAGGATCCTGGCGATGGTCTCCGCGGTCACCAGCTCGTCGGTCTCCGCCGAGCTGGAACCACCGGTGATGCCGATGATGTTGTCGGCGGGATAGCCACCCGTGGAGGCCATCTCGGTGAACAGGCCCCGACCGGAGATGACCGTGGTGTCGACGTCCGGCTTGTGGTACTCGATCAGGTTGAACACCGACGGCCAGGTCGTGTACGGCTCGGGCCGGTAGACGTTGCTGACCACCCCGTGCTTGTCGTCCCAGACCCCGGTGAGGATCGTCGACCACGACGGCGTGGACATCGTTTGATGGCCGGCGATGGTGGTGGCGGCGGTGACGCCCCGATCCATCAGCATCTTGAATCCGCTGTCGTCGTTGTATGCGTACTCAAGGATCTTGTCGAGATTGGTGCCATCGGTGCCCAGCAGCAGCACATGCTCGGCGGCAAGCAGCCAATCGGCGGTCACGGTCGACAAACCCACCTGCGTCCCCACCGCCGCGCCGGCTCCGGCTACCAGGCCGGCGACGGCGGTACCGCACACGATCTGCTTGAGCGTTGTCATGGCCCGCGTCAGCCCAGCAGCGCGTCGACGTCGAGCAGCAGCGACAGGTCGAGGTCGCCGGTATCGGGGGCAGCGAAGGTGTCGCCGGCCAACAGCGACTCCAACGATCCGGTGAACTCGGCGGCCCCCGGCAGCGGCAGCGGTGCGTCGGTCGGGGCGATCACGCCCGACCCGAGCAGGTAGGCGAATCCGTGTGCCACCGTGTTGGTCACGTTCACCGTCAGACCGCCGACGAATTCGTTGATGTGCTGGGCGATCTCGGCCAGCCCGCTGATCAGGAAGATGTCCTGGTCGACGATCGACTGCAGGAAGGTGTCGATCTGGGTCACAAACTTGTCGAGGAAGTACGGCACCGACCCGATCACAGTCCGGATGCCCAGCGTGAGGTCGTTGCCGATATTCGGGTAGCCGTACATTGCGATCGCCGCGAGCAGCGCCTGCTCGAGATCGACAGGCGTGACGTGGCTGTTCAGCACCGTCGGGTCGTCCACCAGCGAGACCCCGTCGAAGTCTGAGCGCAGCGGGATGCCGAACAGCGACAGGATCGTGGGCGTGATGTCGACCGTGGAGTAAGCCAGGTTCTGGGTGCCGTCCTGCGCGTCCTCGCCGGCTTGGTCGAAGATGACGAAAGTCGAAGTCTCGTTGGGCGACTGGAAGCCGTGGCCGATGCTGAGACCCGGCAGGGTCACCGTCTGCTGGTGACCGTGGTCGGTGGTGAGGATGACCGACCAGTCATCGCCGGTGATCGCCTGCACCTGGGCGATCGCGGCCAGAATCTGTTGGATGTTGGCCCCGAGGTTGATGATCGATTGCATGTACTCGTCCGACCCGCCGGCGAACGAGTGTCCGGCGTGGTCGGCCTGGGACTGGTAGGAGAACAGGAAACTCGAGATGTCATCCGGGTTGTCCTGGGTGCCCAGGATCTGGGCGATGGTGAGCGCGGTGACCAGCGCGTCGGAGTCGGCCGGACTGTCCTCCGCCGGGACGAAGATGTTGTTGTCGGCCGCATAACCGCCCGCGGCAGCCAGGTTGTTGAGGTACTGCCAGTTGCTGATGATCGTGGTGTCGACTTCGGGCTTGTGGTACTCGATCAGGTTGAACACCGTCGGCCACTGGTTGTACGGCTCGGGCCGGAACACGTTGTTGAAGACCCCGTGCTTGTCGTCCCACACGCCGGTGAGGACGGTCGACCACGACGGCCCGGAGAGCGTTGTGTGATTGGTCAGGCTTGCGGCCCCGGTGATGCCCTGGTCCATCGCCGTCTTGAAGCCGCTATCGTCGTCGTAGGCGTACTCCAGGACTTTGGAGAGGTTGACGCCGTCGAGGCCGATCAGCAGCACGTGCTCGGCGGCGAGCAGCCAGTCGGCGGTCACCGCGGATAACCCCGACGGCACCCCGACGGCCGCTCCGGTCCCGGCGACCATGCCGGCCACGGTCGCACCACACAGGAACTGCTTGATTGACGTCACGATCGATTTCCCGTCGCCGAAGTTGTGCGGAACAGTTGGCGGCGACAGTAACAGTTAGACAGGGAAAACTCAGCTTTCTCTCGTAGGCCGATCATTTTGCCAGGATGTTACTGAGGATTCTCTGGGATAGCCCTGCCCGGGCCGGTTGCCGTAGTCGTGCAACGGCGCAGTCGGGGTCCATTCCGGCGGGGTGGAACGTCGGACCGGTCGCCACCCGGGAACTCGATAGACTCGCCGCCATGCCGCCGGCTGCGGAGAACCAGACGGACGGAAGGGCCGGGCAGCTGAGGGACGACACCGTCGGGCACGTCATCGATTGCGAACTTGAGCTGATCGCCTGGCCGACCTGATAAGGCCCGTCAAGCGCCCTTCGGTTCGGGCGGACTCGCTAGGAAGATTCAACGTAGCGCACAGCCGCGGCAGCATGCTCCGTCGGGACATAGACGTCGTACCGTTGTGCTTCCAGGGTTTGGACGCTCGAGAAATCGCGCTGGCCGCGAGTCGACCAATGT
Source organism: Mycolicibacter senuensis (assembly GCF_003284925.1). Lineage (GTDB taxonomy): Bacteria > Actinomycetota > Actinomycetes > Mycobacteriales > Mycobacteriaceae > Mycobacterium > Mycobacterium algericum_A. The sequence continues at coordinate 16,159 of NZ_QMEX01000057.1, read as the reverse complement.
GCCACAAAGCCGAAGATGGCTCCCCACACTGCTCCGATGACGATCGCAACGAACAGAACGGTCAACCACACCGGCGCTGCCGTGAAAATGCCCAGCAGCAAACCGATCAGCAAACCGAACCACGCTCCGCTGCCCGCGCCGGCCAACGCCGCCCTGCCATTGGTCATGCGGCCGGTGACGTGTTCTACGGTTCGCACGCCGTCGCCCACAATGCTGACGTTCTCAACGGGATACCCGCCATCAGACATGCGGTCGACCAACCGTTGCGCGCCCCAGTAGTTGTCGAACGACGCGATGAGTTGTCGACTGATGCCGGCACCGCCTTGCCGCTCACCTGGATGAGATGGAGTTGTCATCGTTCTCCTTTGGTCTCAGTGAATATGTCGCACAGGACCGTGCAGGCCGTGCCGCCGTTGAAGCAGGACCAGCCCGAACGGTTCCAGCGTAATCGCCTGCGGCTGACACTTCCCGGCAGCGGCGAACCCGTCCTGCAGGTGATCACATGGTTGCTCCGCAACGGTTTTCGCAGCCACGGGAGTAGCCGACGTTATCAGCCGATGCAGCAAAAAGATCCGGCGCGAATGGGTGCGCGCCGGCGTCACGGAACTGCGCCCGGGTGAATTCGGCCCGCTGCCCAAACGGTGCCATGGCATCGAAGAGGGTTGTGGTGGTCAGTTCCTTGGCGGGATGCGCGGGTCATAGCTGGGGTTTGCGTCGGCTCGAGGACATGCCCGGCGACGCCGAGCGGCAAAAGGTGCCGGGTGCCGAGGGATTGCCACATCGCTCGCGGGCGGGCGATCATTCCATATGGCCACTCGCAAGGACGTCTCACCGTCGGCTGGCAACGGCGAAGCTCCAAAGCCGTCGCGGGAGGGGCCGCCGAAGCCTTGGCGCACCGAGGGCCTGCCGGCCCCGGATCACGAGACAGATGACCGGCCCCAGCGGCCGAGATGGTGGCGGGTGCTGATCTATCTCGGAGTGGGTTACCTGCTGGTGTTCGGTTCCCTGTCGGTTCAGGACGGTCTCGGCGGACCCACCGAGATCCCCTACACCGATTTCACGGTGCAGGTCGAGCAGCACAACGTAGCCGAGGTGTTCTCGCGTGGCGACACCATCGAGGGCACGCTGCGTGAGCCCAAGCCGGTACCCACTCAGGACGCCTCGGCGGAGAACGCCAGCACCTATCAGCGGTTCACCACTCACCGACCGACTTTCGCTCAGGATGATCTGCTCGCGGCGCTGGAGACCAGCGGCACAACGGTTTCGGCGGAACCCTTGACGCAGGAGCGGGGCGTGCTGCTGAACCTGCTGATCTCGTTCGCGCCCATGCTGCTGCTTTTCGGCTTCTGGTACTGGATTTTCAGACGCAGCCGGAAGGCGATGGCCGGAATGGGAGGGATGTTCGGCGGCCTTGGCGGCGGTAAGAAACGCAAGCCGGTGGACCCGGAATCGGTTCGCACCACCTTCGCCGACGTCGCCGGCATCGACGAGGTCAAAGCCGAGCTCAGCGAAGTGGTGGACTTTCTGCGCGATCCGGACAAGTATCGCAAGCTCGGCGCCCGGGCGCCCAAAGGCGTGCTGCTGAGCGGACTACCGGGTACCGGGAAGACGCTGCTGGCCCGGGCCACCGCTGGAGAAGCGGATGTGCCGTTCTTCTCCGCCAGCGGTTCGGAGTTCATCGAGATGATCGTCGGTGTGGGCGCCTACCGGGTCCGCGAACTGTTCGAGGAGGCGCGTAAGGTCGCGCCGGCAATCATCTTCATCGATGAGATCGACACCATCGGACGCTCCCGCAGCAATGCCATCAGCGTTGGCGGACATGACGAGCGCGAACAGACCCTCAACCAGATCCTCGCCGAGATGGACGGCTTCAGCGGATCCGAAGGCGTGGTGGTACTCGCCGCGACCAACCGCCCCGACATCCTCGACGCGGCACTGCTGCGGCCCGGCCGGTTCGACCGGAACATCGTTGTCAATCCGCCCGACCGCAACGGGCGCACCGACATCCTGCGGGTACACACCCGCAAGGTGCCGTTGGCCGGCGACGTGGATCTTGACCGCGTCTCCGCCGCGACGCCGGGCATGACCGGGGCCGACCTCGCCAACCTCGTCAACGAGGCCGCCTTGGCCGCCGCGGGGGCAGGCCAATCCGAGGTGACCGCCCGGAACCTGAGTGAGGCCCTGGAGAAGATCCAGCTGGGCACCGCGCGAACCGTAGTGTTGCCGGCCGAGGACCGCCGCCGGACCGCCTACCACGAAGCAGGCCACGCCCTGATCGGGATGCTGCAACCCGGCGCCGACCCGGTGCGGAAGGTGTCGATCATCCCGCGCGGTCGCGCACTCGGTGTCACGCTGTCGACTCCGGAGGAAGACCGCTACGGCTATTCGGCCGAATACCTGCGTGGACGCATCATCGGGGCACTCGGCGGCATGGCCGCGGAGGAAGAGGTTTTCGGTGTGGTCACCACCGGCTCGGAGAGCGACCTGGAGACCTGCACCAACATCGCGCGGGGCATGGTCGGTCGGTGGGGTATGTCCGAGCGCATCGGTCCGGTATCGGTGTTGCCGAAAGAGGGCGACCCGCGCATGGCGGGAGTCTCCGATGCGATGCTGAGCACCGTCGACGAAGAAGTCCGCCGACTGATCGAGTCCTGTTACGCTGAGGCGCGAGATATTCTGCGCGACAACCAGAGTCGTCTCGACAATATCGTCGCCGCATTGCTCGAGCACGAAACGCTGGACGAAGACAAGGTTTACGCAGCGGCCGGTATCTCCAGGCTCGTGCCCGCACGATAGATCGCCGAGCTGCCGTGATCAGCTGCTGCTCAGGTATTGCTGCGCCAGCCGCCGACAGCCACAGCGATCATCCGGAGTTGTTTGACGGCAACCTGTTTGATCTCAGCGAGGGTCTCCTCGTCCGGGGCCTCCTCGATGGCCTCGGCGGTGACGGTCATCGCGTTGACGAACAGTCCCGCCAGGACGTTGAGATCCTCGGTGCTCCACGTGCTCAGCGCCGGGAAACGCGCCAGGTCGGTGGCCAGCTCAGCGGTGATCAAGCGGATCTCGGTGCGGATCGCGTAGCGCAGCACCGTCATTCCGCTGAACCGCTCCCGGTTGATGAACCGCCAGTGCTCGCGGCGCGACGCCACGCTGTCGGCCAGCACCTCCACGGAGGACTCGATGATCCGGTTGGGGTCGACCCCGCCGGTCCGGGCGTCGCGCAGCGTATCGCGCAGCGCCCCGAATGACTCGTCGATGAGCACCAGGCCCAGCGCGTCCATCGACTCGAAATGGCGGTAGAACGCCGCAGGCACGATGTGGGCGGCCCGGGTCACCTCGCGCAGGCTCAGCGCGCTGAAGCTGCGTTCCCCCACCAGGGTCAGCGCCGCGGTGATGATGGCGCGGCGGGTGGCCTCCTTGCGCTCCTCGCGCGACACCCGCTCCGGTCGTTCGGGCCGGGCCGGACGCTCGGGACGCGGCGGCCGCGGTGGCCGGGTTCGCCCCGACCGGGAATTGGGCGTACGAGTGTTCACTGGATGTGAATCGTAACACAACCGGCCGACTAGCCCTTGACGGATCGTAAACAAGTGTTCACTGTGTACATATGTTCACTCAAACGTTGACGCGGCGGGTCCTGGGCTCCAGCCTGGTCGACCTGCTCACCGGCCCTCACGGGGTCGACCGCTACACCGAACTGGTGTCGCCGACCTGGACCCGCAACGACGCCCGCGCCCGGGTGGTCGCGGTGCGGCGCGCCACCCCACGCAGCGTGACCCTGCTGCTGGAACCCAACGACGCGTTCGGCGGGTTCAAGGCGGGCCAGCACATCAACCTGTCCGTCGAGATCGACGGGCGCCGGCGCACCCGGTGTTACTCGCCGGCCAGCGCCGAGGGGCAGCGGCTCCTCGAGCTGACGATCGGGCGCCACGAGGGCGGTCTGGTCTCCGAGCATCTGTACCGCACCGCCCGGCCCGGCATGGTCGTCGGCCTGGACAACGTCGGCGGCGACTTCGTGCTGCCGGCGACCCGCCCGCGGCGCATCCTGCTGGTCTCCGGCGGCAGCGGCATCACGCCGGTGATGTCGATGCTGCGCACCCTGCTCGCCGAACGCTACGCGGGCCGCGTGACGTTCATCCACTACGCGCGCACTCCCGAGGAGGCCTGCTACCGCGACGAACTCGCCGCGATGCCGCGGGTGCAGGTGCTGCACGGCTACACCCGCGCACCGGAAGCCGGCGACCTGCGGGGCCACTTCGACGCCGAGCACCTGCGCGCGGCCGGACCGGAGCCGGACGCGGTGTACGTGTGCGGCCCGCCGGCGCTGGTGGCCGCGGTGCGCGAGCAGCGGCCCGACGCGATCTCGGAGAGCTTCGTGCCGCCGCAATTCACCGCCGACCCGTCCGGTGGCCGGGTCACCTTCCTCGGCAGCACCATCGGGGTGGTCGACGACGGACGATCACTGCTGGAGCAGGCTGAATCGGCTGGACTGCAACCGGCCAGCGGATGTCGGATGGGCATCTGTCACAGCTGCACCTGCCGCAAAACCGCCGGCACGGTGCGAAACCTGATCACCGGAGCGGTCTCGACCGCCGAGAGCGAAGACATCCAGATCTGTGTGTCGGTGCCCGTCGGCGACGTCGACATCGACCTCTAAACCCAAGGAGCCAACCATGACACAGTCAGTCCTCGAGCGCCCGCAGACCGAGCAGCCGCAGCTGCTCACCCGCTCGGACCTTCCGCTCAACCTCGACGCCTTCGGCGCCGAACTCGACGCCATCCGCCAAAGCGTCCTCGATGACCTCGGCGAGCGCGACGCCGAGTACATCCACAACATCATCAAGGCGCAGCGCACCCTGGAGGTCGGCGGGCGCGCGCTGCTGTTCTTCAGCATCATCCCGCCGGCCTGGCTGGCCGGAACGGTGATGCTGGGGCTGTCGAAGATCCTCGACAACATGGAGATCGGCCACAACGTCATGCACGGCCAGTACGACTGGATGGGCGAACCGGCGTTGTACGGCAAGCACTTCGAGTGGGACACCGCCTGCCCCGCCGACCAGTGGCGGCACTCGCACAACTACATGCACCACACCTACACCAACATCGTCGGGATGGACCGCGACGTCGGCTACGGGATCCTGCGGATGAGCGAGAAGCAGCCCTGGGAGCCCTACTTCCTGGGCAACCCGCTCTACGCCTTCCTGCTGATGGTGCTGTTCCAGTACGGGGTGGCGGTGCACGAGCTGGAGGCCGAGCGCATCCGCGCCGGAGAGATCGGACTTGCCGATAAACGCGAAATGCTGCGGGAGACCTGGCAGAAGGTGCGTCGCCAGACCCTCAAGGACTATGTCGCGTTCCCGCTGCTGGCCGGCCCGTTCGCCCCGCTGGTGTTCGCCGGCAACCTGACCGCCAACCTGATGCGCAACGTGTGGGCCTACACCATCATTTTCTGCGGGCACTTCCCCGACGGCACACAGGAATTCACCGTCGAGGAGGCCGAGAACGAGTCACGCGGCATGTGGTACTACCGCCAGATCCTCGGTTCGGCGAACCTGACCGGCGGCAAGTGGTTCCACATCCTGACCGGCAACCTGTCGTTCCAGGTCGAGCACCACCTGTTCCCCGACCTGCCGGCGCACCGCTACGCCGAGATCGCACCGCAGGTGCGCGAGATCTGCGAGCGTTACGGCGTCCCGTACAACACCGGCCCGCTGCTCAAGCAGTTCGGCAGTGTGGTCCGCAAGATCTGCAAACTGGCGCTGCCCTGGACGTGACCGGCTACTCGACGCCGACGGTGACCTCGGTCGACTTGATGAACACCGTCGCCGGCTGACCGACCTTGAGGTCGAGTTCCAGGGCGGCATCGCGGGTGACCGACGAGGTGATCACCTGCTCGCCGCCGTCGAGGCGGATCTTGACCACCGCCATGACCGACCCGACATCCAAGTCGGCGATGGTTCCGGTGAGCTGGTTACGCGTTGAGAGTCGCATGGCGGTCCTCCGGATTCTCCGATGCGCCTGACGGGTTAACGGTAGATCAGCGCCGCGGGCCGAGCAGGGCAATCGACGCATCGACCGCCGGCTCGATGATCGCGCCGATGTCGGAACCGTCCTCGACGGCCAGCGCGGTCAGCTCCCGCAGCCCGCCCAGCAGGATCACCGACAGCGCCGGACTCAACGGCGGCAGGTCCGCACGGCGGAACCCCGGGCTGCCACTGAGCTCGACGAGCAGATTCGACATCAGGTCCAGGCCGCGCCGCTGGGCCGGTCGCGCTACTTCACCCAGCGACGGCAGTTCCCGGATCCAGCTCAACGTGATGGCGGGCCGGGCTTGGATCTGGGCGACGTAGGCGCCCACCGCCTGCCGAATCTGCTCCTGCCAGTCGGCCTGCGGATCGACTGCGGTGCGGATCCGCTGGGCCAGTGCCTCATTGTCGGCGCGCAACAACTCCAGGAAGCACTCCTCCTTGCTGGCGAAGCGGTCATAGAAGGTCCGTTTGGAGGTGCGGGCGGCGCGCACGATATCGGCAACGGTGCTGGCCCGGTAGCCGCGCTCGGCGATCGCGTCGGCAAGGCCCTCGAGCAGCCGGCGGCGAAACGGGTCGGCGGTTTCCGTCACTTCGCCCTCGGTTGCCAGCGTCGTCATCGCCGCACCTTTCCCGTCAAGCCTTGCCAGTCTCTGGTACTAGAGAGTACCGTGTTCGACAAGCGTTTGGTACGCGTCGGTACCACGGATCGCCTCGGGAGGCAGTGCATGACCCAGACGGTTACCAGCCAGACCACGCAGCGACTCGACGCCGCGGATTCACCGGCGATCAGGCTTCCGCCGAAACCGCGGATTCCCAAGGGTGTGAGCGCCTTGCTGTTCACCCTGGACCGCCGTCGGCTGATGGGCGCCCTGACGCGTCGCTACGGGGCCGCCTTCACCGTCGACAGCCCGGTGTTCGGGCCGACGGTCTTCGTGACTGAACCGGACCTGGCCAAGCAGGTGTTCCTGGCCAACCCCGAGGAGCTCGGCAACATCCAGCCCAACCTGTCCCGGATCCTCGGGCCCGGTTCGGTGTTCGCCCTCGACGGTGCCGAGCACCGCCGCCGCCGCAATCTGTTGAGCCCGCCGTTCCACGGCAAGAGCATTCGGTCCTACGAGCAGATCGTCGTCGAGGAGACGCGCCGCGAGATCGCCGACTGGCCGATCGGCAAACCCTTCGAAACGCTGTCGCCGATGAACCGGATCACCCTGAACGTGATTCTGCGGGCGATCTTCGGGGCCGAAGGCGCTGAACTGGACCAGTTGCGGGTAGGTCTGCCCAAGTGGGTGACGCTCGGCTCCCGGCTGGTGGCGCTGCCCCTGCCGGTCCGCAACTATGGGCGGTTCACCCCGTGGGGCCGGTTGGCGGCGTGGCGTGAGCAGTACGAAGCGATTCTGGACAAGCTGATCGCCGACGTGCGCGCCGACCCGAACTTCGAGAACCGCACCGACGTGCTGACTCTGCTGCTGAGCAGCAGCTACGACGACGGTACGGCGATGACCCGCCAGGAGATCGGCGACGAACTGCTGACCTTCCTGGCGGCCGGCCATGAGACCACAGCGTCGACGATGGCCTGGGTGTTCGAGCGGCTGAGCCGCCACCCGGGGCTGCTCGACGAGCTCACCGCAGAGGCCGACACTGACGAGAACAAGTTGCGCCGCGCCACGATTCGCGAAGTCCAGCGGGTGCGCACCGTGATCGACTTCGCCGGCCGGCACGTCTACGCGCCCAGCATCCAGATCGGCGACTGGGTCATTCCCCGCGGGTACGGGGTGATCGTGGGGATCAACCAGATCCACCAGAATCCCGCCGTGTTCGCCGAGCCGGACCGCTTCGATCCGCGGCGCTACCTCGACGGCAGCCCGTCGGCATTCGAATGGCTGCCCTACGGCGGCGGCAGCCGACGTTGCCCGGGCTCGGCGTTCGCCAACCTGGAGATGGATCTGGTGCTGCGAACCGTGTTGCGGCACTTCACTATCGAGCCGACTGCGGCGCCGGGGGAGAAGTACCACTCCCGCGGAGTGGCGTTCACACCGAAGAACGGCGGGCGAATCACCGTACGACGCCGCGGCTAAGATGCGCTGATGAGCGACCAGGCCGCGCCACGTGTCGAGATGTTCAACGCCGCGATCGAGCACACCATCCCCGCCGCGCATCGGATGGGGGTGCAAGTCGTCGAGGTCGGCGACGGTTACGCCGCCGCCACCGTCGCGTTCGAGGGCAACGGCAACCACTTCGGGGTGGTCTATGCCGGCGTGCAGTTCACCGTGGCCGAGGTCCTCGGCGGCATCATCGCGTTGAGCAGTTTCGACACCGCCAAATACTTCCCGCTGGTGAAGAACATCGACATCTCGTTCGTCGGGATGGCCCGTTCGCAGCTGCGCGCCGAGGCCCGCCTCGACGCCGCCGAGATCGCCCGGATCGGCGCCGAGGCCGCCGAACGCGGCAAGGCCGATTACACGCTGGAGGCGGTGGTCACCGACGCCGACGGCAACACCGTGGCCACCACCCGCGGGCTGTATCAGCTACGGACGCACGGCCACTAACTGTTCGGTGGCCGAGGCGGCTAGGGCTGGCGCTGTAGCTGCCACTCCGGCCGGATGTAGTGGCAGGTGTAGCCGCCGGGGAACCGCTCCAGGTAGTCCTGGTGCTCGGGCTCGGCCTCCCAGAAATCACCGGCCGGGCTGACCTCGGTCACCACCTTGCCGGGCCAGCGTCCGGATGCGTCCACCTCTGCGATGGTGTCCAGCGCGATCTGCCGCTGCTCGTCGTCGAGATAGAAGATCGCCGAACGGTAGCTGGGCCCGACGTCGTTGCCCTGCCGGTTGCGGGTGGTCGGGTCGTGGATGGCGAAGAAGAACTCCAGCAGGCTGCGATAGTCGGTCGCCGAGGGGTCGTAGCTGATCTCGATGGCCTCGGCATGGTTTCCGTGATTGCGGTAGGTGGCATTGGGGACATGGGGGTCGCCGGTGTAACCGACGCGGGTGGCCACTACGCCGGGTTGCTTGCGGATCAGGTCCTGCATGCCCCAGAAGCAGCCGCCGGCCAGGATCGCCCTCTGGTAATCAGTCATGTTCCCGATTATCCCGACTCAGGCCGCGCCCGCCAGCGGGTAGGACCGGTAGCTGGTCAGCACCGCGCTGGGCTCTCGGTGTGGCGGCGCCGCTGCGGCCAACCCGGGGAACCGGTCGAACAGCGCGAGCAGCCCCACGCGGATCTGCATCCGGGCCAGCGGTGCGCCCAGGCAGACGTGCGGACCGAACCCGAAGCCCAGGTGGCCGGTCTGCGGCCGGGCCAGGTCGAGCCGGTCGGGCTCGGGAAACACGGCCGGATCCCGGTTGGCGGCGGCCAGCCCGAGCAGGATCGGGGCGCCGGGACCGATGACGGCGGTGTCCGTGCCGCGGCCGATCTCGATCGGCGCCTCGGCCACCCGGGAGATCATCATGGCCGGGCTGATGAGCCGGACCAGTTCGTCGACGGCGTGCGGGGCGCCCCCGGCGTCGGCCAGCAGGCGCCGTTGCCCGGGATCCTCGATCAGCAACGCGGTCGCCCCGGTGAGTACCGCCGTGGTGGTGTCGTGGCCGGCCGACAACAAGAAGATGGCGTTGTGCAGCAGTTCGTCGTCGGACACCGGCAGCCCGCTGGTGGCCACCACCGACAGCAGATCGTGGCCGGGGGCGGCGCGACGCAGCGCCAGCAGATCAGCGAGCAGGGCCTTCATCCCGGCCGCGGCGTTGTCGGCGGCGGTGAACACCGACCGGGGTGCCGCCGGTTCCAGAGCGGCGATCAGCGCCATCGACCAGTCCTGCAGGTTGTCCAGTTCGCTGTCGGGCACCCCCAGCAGGGTGGCGATGGCCCCCAGCGGCAACGGCTTGGCGAACTCGGCCACCAGGTCGAAACCGGCGGGGTCGAGCGCGGCCGCCAACGAGCGGGCGCGGGCGGCGACCTCGGATTCGAAGGAGGCCAGCGCCCGCGGGGTGAACGCCCGCGACAGCGGGGCCCGCAGCCGGCGGTGATCGTCACCGGACCGGTAGAACAGGTTGTGCTCGACGTGGGTCAGATAGGGCCGGCCGGCATCGAGCTTGTTGCGGTAGAGGTTTCGTCGGTCGGTGCCGGCGCGTTCGTCGCGTAGCATCGCCAGCACGTCCGCGTGCCGGGTCAACACCCACAGCCCCTGGCTGTTGCAGTGCACCGGGTCGGCCGCGGCGAACCGCCGCTGATACGTCAGCGGATCGGCATGCAGGTCCGGGTCGCGGAAGTCGAAGTCGAGCGCGGCCATCAAACTCGTTCGGCGATCCAGGACGCCACCAGATCGGCGCAGACGGTCCGGCTGTCGGTGGGCTGCTCGAAGTAGTGGTCACCGGCGATGAGGTGCAGTTGCTTGTCGGCGCTGGCCAGCGAGTCGTGGATGTGGTGGGCGTCGCTGGGGAAGACACCGGTGTCCGCGGTGCCCTGGATCACCAAGGCGGGCAGGGTGATCCGGCCCAGGTGCGGGGCGCCCTGACAGAACGAGGTCTGCAGGCTCCACATCGACAGCCAGGTCCGCAGCGTGCAGTGCGCGGCGATGTTGTACGGCGCCCGGTTGGCGCGGCGCGGATCACCCAGGTAGCACCGGTTCAGCGGACGGTCCGACGGGTCGATCGAGGCATCCAGGTAGCGCGGGTCGGCCCACACCCGGTGCACCGAGAACGAGCGATCGTAGGTTCCGGCGGCGTTGAGTCGCTGCAATTCCGCCTGCGCCCACGCGGTGATCCGATCGTTGCGGTCCCGCTGCGCCTGGCGGTAGCGGGTGAGGAACTCCGGGGTGTAGGGCGGGGCGTTGCGCTCGGCGTACATGTCCAGGTCCGGGTCGCACGACAGCGGGTCGGACTCGTCGGTCACCGACGGGTCCATCCAGGCCGTCAGCACCTCAGGGCGCCCCGCGTGGGCCTGGGTAGAGACGTACAGGTCGCCGGGCGGCAGGCTGTTGACCGCATCGGGCACCGGACCGCCGCCGACCGCAGTGATGTGCGGGTCGACGGCTTGGGACTGGTAGGCGGCCATCAACGATCCGCCCCCGGAGTTGCCGAGCAGCACCACTGTCTCGACGCCGGCCTGCTCGCGCAGCCACTGCACCCCCGCCGCGATGTCCAGCAGCGCGTGTTCGAGCAGGAAGATCGATTCACCGCTGCGGAACCGGGTGTTCCAGCCCAGGAAGCCGTAGCCGCGTTCGGCGATCAGCGGCGCCAGGTAGTGCTCGGCGAAGTCCACGTTGTAGTGGCTGGCGATCACGGCCACCTTGGGCTTGGCCCCGGCCGGGGTCCAGTACAGCCCCTGCGCGGGGTGATACCCGGCCGGGTTCACCGCCCCGGTTGCCGATGTCAGCGAAACGAATTCCCGTGTTACCGCCACTGCACAACTCCTTTTGTCATGAACCCTGTTCGCGCCAGCTCACCGAGCGATACCAGGTGTCGGTGAGCGTTTTGATCGCCGCTTCGTCGTCGAGTTCGCGGCCCGCCACGTCACCGCCGGCCACCAGCCAGACATAGGTGAAGTGGTTGAGCATGGCGACGATGGCCGAGCCGACCAGCTCCGGGTCCGCGTCGGTCCCGTAGCCCTCGCGCTGGGCCATCCGCACCGTCTGCGCCACCCAGTCGATCGCGTCGGCGCACATGTCGCGCCAGCGCTGGGCGAACTCGTCGTTGATCATCGCCAGTTGGAACACCCCGACCATGACGCCCAGGTGGTCGCGGTAGGTCTCCCAGTGCGCCCGCACCGATTCCTCGATGATCGCGCGTAAGTCCTGGCCGGGGTGCAACGCTTGCACCGCACGGCTTTTGGCCGAGGATCGGAAGTCCTCGGCGAGCGATGCCAGCAGGTCTTCCTTGGATTCGAAGTAGTGGTAGAACGACGCCGGTGAGCGCTTTGCCGCCGAGGTGATGTCGGTGATCGTCGTCTTGAAGAAGCCCTTGCGGGCGATCACCTCGCGGGCGGCCTGTTCCAGGCGTGCCTGGGTGTCGCGGCCCCGCACGGTGGGACGGCCATCGGCGGACGCACCGGCCACCTCGCCCCGGGCCGTCACGCCGGTTCCGTCGTGTCGAGGCCGGCCACCAGCTCGGCGAGCCGGCGTTCACCGGCCGCGGTCTGGCCGCCGGCGGCCAGGAAGCGCTGCATCCTGGGCAGCGCCTCGCCCCGGCCGAGCACCTGCGCGAACGCCGAACGCTCCACCGCCAACCCGGTGTCGACGTCCGGAGCGGCCAAGGTGGCCTTGATGGCGGCGATGTCGGCCAGCGGCACCGTGGCGATGCGCCCCACCAGCCGGTCGACGAACGCCGGGGCGCCGCCCGCATCCAGCGCCCGGTTGACCAGTCCGTAGCGTTCGGCGAGCTCGGCGTCGAGGTCGTCGTGGGCCAGCATCACCTCCAGCGCCCGGCCCCGCCCCAGCAGCCGGTGCAGATGTTGCGGGCCCGAGCCGGCGGGGATGACGCCGATCCCGGTCTCGATCTGGTTGAACACCGCCCGGCCGGTGACCGCGAACCGCAGATCCAGGTTCACCAGCAGTTCCATGCCGCCGCCGGCCACCCGCCCGGCGACCACTCCGATGGTGAGCTGATCCAGCGCCCGGAACGCACCGACCAGGTCCTGGAACGAGCCGACCGCGGCTTCGGGATCATCGGTCGAGGCCTGCAGCAGTGCCAGGTCGACGTGGGCGATGAAGAACTCCGGGTTGGCGCTTTCCAGCACAACTACCCGGATGTGATCGCCCGCGGCGCGCAGCCATTTCACCAGCCGCCACAGGTCGCCCATCATCGCGGCGTCCATCAGGTTGAGCTCGCCGTGGTCGATGAGCACCCGGGCCACCGGCCCGTCGTGGGCGACGGCGAGCGTCGTCAGCGAGTCGAGGCCCATGCGCGCCGGTTCAGCCGAGCTGGGTGGTGTTCGAGCGGGACGTGACCACCTTGGGGTCGGCCGCCCGTTCGGTGCTGGTCAGCAGCGCATGCGCCTGCTCCGGATTGCGCTCGAAACCCGGGGTGTCCCGGCACAACTCGACCATGATGCCGTTGGGGTCCAGGTAGTACAACGAGTGGCACCAGCCGTGGTCGACGTCCATCAGCGCGGTGATCCCGGCGGCGTCCATCCGGGCGCGGACTTCGTTCTGCTTCTCCTCGGTGGCCCGGAACGCCACGTGATTCACCCACACCGGCAGGCCGTTCGGGCGCGACAACGAACTCGACCAGTCGGGTTTCTCACCGACGCCGTGCAGGTCGAAGAACGCGATGCACGAGCCGTCGCCGAGGTCGTAGAACACGTGTCGGAAGAAGCCGTCCTGCAGGTGCTCGACCTCGGTGTGGACCAGCGGAAACCCCAGCAGGTCTTGGTAGAAGCGGTGCGTCGCCGCCAGGTCGGCGCAGGCGTAGGCCGCGTGATGCAGGCCGACGGCCGGTTTGCTGGACGTCACGGCGATCTCCTTCCGACCGGTGAGTCGACGGCGTCACCGTAACATCGAACCGAATATAAACCCAGATTCGAATCCGGTCGCCCTCGACAACATCGATAGAACGTGTTCTAGTTCTTTGCATGACGAATCCGCAGTTCAGCCGCGCCGAGCTCGCGGCCGCATTCGAGACCTTCGAGCAGACCGTCGCCCGCGCCGCCGAGACCCAGGACTGGGACGCCTGGGTGGCCCACTACACCCCCGACGTCGAATACGTCGAGCACGCGATGGGCACCATGCACGGCCGTGAGGAGGTGCGCCGCTGGATCCGCCAGACGATGTCGACATTCCCGGGCAGCTACATGACCGAGTTCCCGTCGCTGTGGACGGTCATCGACGAGGAGGGCGGGCGGATCATCTGCGAACTGGACAACCCGATGCGCGATCCCGGCGACGGCACCGTCATCAGTGCCACCAACATCTCGATCATCACCTACGCCGGCGACGGCCTGTGGCGCCGGCAGGAGGACATCTACAACCCGCTGCGCTTCGTGGCCGCGTCGGTGAAATGGTGCCGCAAGGCGCGTGAGCTCGGCACGTTGGATGACGAGGCGGCCGCCTGGCTGCAGCAGTACGAGGTGTAAGTCGTGCGCGGCAAACCCAAACTCGTGATCGGCGCCAACGGATTCCTCGGCTCGCACGTCACACGCCAGCTCGTCGATGCCGGTGAAGACGTCCGGGTCATGGTGCGCCCGAACGCCAACACCATCGGGATCGACGACCTCGACGTCACCCGCTACCACGGCGATGTGTTCGACACCGCCACGCTGCGCGAGGCGATGACCGGCTGCGACGACATCTATTACTGCGTCGTCGACACCCGCGCCTGGCTGCGCGATCCGGCCCCGCTGTTTCGCACGAACGTCGAAGGTCTGCGCAACGTCCTCGACGTGGCGGTCGAGGAGCCGATCGCGGCCGGCCTGCGCCGGTTCGTATTCACCAGCAGCTACGTGACCGTCGGCCGTCGCCGCGGCCACGTCGCCACCGAGGCCGACCAGATCGACCGCCGCCGGCTGACCCCCTACGTGCGGTCCCGGGTGCAGGCCGAAGACCTGGTGCTGCGCTATGCGGCCGACGCCGGACTGCCGGCGGTGGCGATGTGCGTATCGAGCACCTACGGCGACGGCGACTGGGGCCGCACCCCGCACGGCGCGTTCATCGCCGGCGCCGTCTACGGCAAGCTGCCGTTCGTGATGGACGGCATCCGGCTGGAGGCCGTCGGGGTCGACGACGCGGCGCAGGCGCTGATCCTGGCCGCCGCGCACGGCCGCAACGGGGAGCGGTACCTGATCTCCGAGCGCATGATCACCAACGCCGAGATCATCGCGATCGCGGCCGACGAGGCCGGGGTGCCGGCGCCGGCGCGGTCGATCTCGGTGCCGATGCTGTATGCCCTGGGGGCACTGGGCGCGCTGAAGGCCCGGCTGGGCGGCAAGGACGCCGAGTTGTCCCTGAAGTCGGTCCGGATGATGCGCGCGGAGTCCGAGGTCGACCACGCCAAGGCGGTGCGCGAGTTGGGCTGGCAGCCTCGGCCGGTGGAGGAATCGATCCGGGAGGCGGCGCGTTTCTGGATGAAATTGCGTGACGCCAGGAAGCGAGGGACCGCCGCATGACCCAGCACGACTCGGGCAGCCGACCTGTCCACATTCCGACTGCCGAATACCCGATCACCGTGACCCCGACCGGCCGGCACGTCACGGTGCGCATCGGCGGCGAAGTCGTCGCCGACACCGACGACGCGTTGACGCTGCAGGAATCGACCCGCCCTGCGGTGCAGTACATTCCGCTGGCTGACGTCCGGCGCGAGATGTTGAGCCGGACCGAGACCACCACATACTGCCCGTTCAAGGGCGACGCCGCCTACTACAGCGTGACCACCGCGGCCGGCCAGACCGTCACCGATGCGATCTGGACTTACGAACAACCGTTTCCCGCGGTCGCCGCGATCGCCGGGCATCTCGCCTTCTACCCGGACAAGGCCGACATCAGCGTCGGCGCGGCTTAGATCCCCAGCACCTCCGCGGCGAACCGGGTCTCGGTGTACTCGCGCACCGACACGATCCGGCCGTCGTGGCAGTCGACGATGAACACCAGCGGGCTGTCGTAGTGGCCGCCGTCGGCGGTCACACAGTCGCCGTGCGCCTCGATCACCACGGTCTCGCCCTCGTTGATGCAGCGGGTCAGATCCAGTGTGATCCGCAGGCCGTGGCGGCGCTCCTCCACCTGCTGGCGCAGGGCGCCCGCGTCGATCGCCTGGCGGGTCAGGATGCTCCAGTAGCTGAAGTCGTCACTGACCAGGGTGAAAATCTCGTCCAGGTCGTCATCGCCACAGATGCCCTGCAGGAACATCCACGCCAATTCCGCCTGCGGATCGTCGAACGGGGTGGCCACGTCTTCATCGTGGCGTGGTGATGCGAAGCGGTCAACGTGGAAACGGCGTCCCTATGATCACGTCATCAACAGTTCGCTTTGCCGCACCGTCACCTTTTCCGGGCCCGCGAGTCCCGCGCTGACCCTGTCTCCGCTGCGCCGGGGCCCCGGCGACCCCTGCCTGCAGATCATCGACGGCGCTATCTGGCAGACGAGCCTGCCGGCCAGTGGCCCGGTGACGGCGCGGATCACGCGGGTCGCGCCCGAGGCGGTGGACTGCACGGCGTGG
>NZ_QMEX01000056.1 GCF_003284925.1 Mycolicibacter senuensis | reverse complement strand
TCCGGCGGTGTCGGTGGGGACGGCGGTGCCGGTGGTAACGGCGGCGACGGGAGCAACATCCGCTGGGGTGACCCGGACTGGGCCACCACCTCCAATGACTCGTCCTCGGGCCCGCTCAGCGATGTCCACGGCGGGGCGGGCGGTGACGGCGGTGCCGGTGGTACCGGCGCTAACACCGGCGGCAACGGCGGTAACGGCGGCGACGGCGGTGACGTCATCACCCCGCACCTTGGCGACGACGGCCTCAACGGGGGCGCCGGTGACATCCCGGGTACCGGCAGCACGGGTGGTACCGCGGGCACCGGTGGTGCCGCCGGTACCGGTCCGGACGCGGGTAGCGCGGGACAGGACGGCACCGCGGGCGTCGTCATCCCGTAGTCCGAGTAGCCGGCAGAAAACACCCCGCACAAACGTGCGGGGTGTTTTTTGCGTACGGCGCCGGTCGGGTACCCCGGACGCTCAGATCCCGCCGCGGGCGACCAACTGCGCGGCGATCACATTGCGCTGGATCTCATTGGTGCCTTCGCCGACGATCATCAGCGGCGCGTCCCGGAAGTAGCGTTCGACATCGTATTCGGTGGAGTAGCCGTAGCCGCCGTGGATGCGCACCGCATTCAGCGCGATCTCCATGGCGGCTTCGGAGGCGAACAGCTTGGCCATGCCGGCCTCCATGTCGCAGCGCTGGCCGCTGTCGTAACGATCGGCGGCGTAGCGGGTCAGTTGGCGGGCGGCGGTGAGTTTGGTGGCCATCTCGGCCAGATAGTTGCCGACGCTTTGATGCTTCCAGATCGGCTGCCCGAAGCTCTCCCGCTGTTGGGCGTAGGCCAGCGCATCCTCGAGGGCGGCCGTCGCCACCCCCAATGCCCGCGCGGCCACCTGGATGCGGCCGGTCTCCAGGCCCTTCATCATCTGCGCGAAACCGGCGCCGGGCGTGCTGCCGAGCACCGCCGCGGCCGGCACGATGCAGCCGTCGAAGCTCAGCTCACAGCTCTCCACACCCTTGTAACCGAGCTTGGGCAGATCTCGGGAGATGGTCAGCCCGGCAATCGGGTTGTCCACCAGCAACACCGAAATCCCGCTGTGCCGCGGGGTGGCCTGCGGATCGGTCTTGGCCAGCAGCGCGATCAACCCGGAATGGCGGGCATTGGAGATCCAGGTCTTGGCGCCGTTGATCACCAGGGTGCCGGGATCGGCAGCAGCCACCGCGGTGGTGGTCATGTTCTGCAGGTCGCTGCCGCCGCCGGGTTCGGTCAGCGCCATGGTGGCCCGCAGCGCGCCAGTGGCCATGGCGGGCAGGTAGCGCTGCTTCTGCTCGTCGGTGCCGAACAGCGTCAGCAGTTTGGCGACGACGGTGTGTCCGCCCATCGCTCCGGCCAGGCTCATCCAGCCGCGGGCCAACTCCTGGGTCACCAGGACATAGCACGGCATCGACACCGGGGTGCCGCCGTACTCCTCGGGGACGGCCAGCCCGTAGATACCCAGGTGCTTCATCTGTTCGATCCACGCCTGTGGGTAAGTGTTGGCGTGTTCAACATCGCGGACGGTCGGTTTGACCTCCCGATCGATGAAAGTCCGCACCGTATCGACCAGGATCGACTCTTCGTCGGTCAGCGAGAAACTCATCGGTTCACCGTATGTCAGGATTCTCTGATGACCGACGCCCCCTACTTCGACGACCTGCATGTCGGCCAGGTGTTCGACGCGGCACCGGCGATGACCCTGACGCCGGGGACCGCCGCCCTGCATCAGGCGATCCTGGGTGACCGGCTGCGACTGCCGCTGGACGCTGAACTGTCCCGGGTGGTCACCGGAGCCGTGACACCGCTGGCCCACCCCGGCTTGGTGTGTGACGTGGCGATCGGACAATCCACGCTGGTGACCCGCCGGGTCAAGGCCAACCTGTTCTACCGCGGCCTGGCCTTCTTCCGGTACCCGGTGATCGGCGACACGTTGTTCACCCGCACCGAAGTCGTAGGCCTGAAACAGAACTCGGCCAAGCCGGGCCGGGAGCCCACCGGCCTGGTAGCGCTGCGAGTGACCACCATCGACCAGGTCGACCGGTTGGTGCTCGACTTCTACCGCTGCGCGATGCTGCCGCTGTCACCGGAGGCCGGCGACACCGGCCACCGCGACGACCTGTCTGTCATCGGAGCCGGGCTTGCGGCCCCGCCGGATGTCACCGCGCACTGGGATGCCGACGAGTTCCGGCAGCGAGTGCCCGGCCCGCATTTCGACCAGGCCGCGGGCGGCTTGAAAGGCACCGTGCTGACCAGCACCGGCGACGTGGTGTCATCCGCCCCGGAGTTGGCCCGCCTGACTCTCAATATCGCTGCCACCCATCATGATTCGCGTTCAGGGGGGCAGCGGCTGGTTTACGGTGGCCACACCATCGGGCTGGCACTGGCACAGGCCTGCCGTCTACTGCCGAACCTGGCCACGGTGGTGGGCTGGCAGTCTTGTGACCACACCGGGCCGGTACACGAAGGCGACACCCTCTACAGCGAACTGCACGTGGACTCGGCCACCGACAACATGCTGGGGTTGCGATCGCTGGTCTACGCCGTGGGCGACCCGGATCGCCAGGTGCTGGACTGGCGTTTCACCGCCCTGCAGTTCTGAGCCGGGCCCGCTGGACGCGCACGCTCGCGCAGAGAAGGGGGCGAGGCAATCAGTGCGGTAGATCGCGGAACGGGGCGTCGCGGTACGGGTCGGGTTCCTTGGGCAATCCCAGCACCCGCTCGCCGATGATGTTGCGCTGAATCTGGTCGGTGCCGCCGCCGATCGAGGTGAAGTAGGCGTTGAGCGCCCGAAACGTCACCGCGTCGCCGACCGGATTCTCCGGTCCGCTCAGCATCGATTCGGCGCCGACGATCTCCGTCTCGACGCGCGCGGTCTCGTGCAGAATCCGCGACATCGCGATCTTGCCGAGCGCAAGCAGGGTGGCGGCCTCGGTACGGTCGGCGCTGGTCTTGGCGCGCTGGTTGTTCCATCGGTTCACCGTCGACAGGGCTTGCACACGGGCGATCTGCTGGCGGATATGGGAGTCGCCGAGGCAGCCGGCTTCGCGCGCCGATTCGACCAGGCCGCTGGTCTTTTCACGGCGGCCGCGGCTGGTGCGCGCGACGTCACCCATCAGCCGGCGCTCGTAGCTCAGCGCGACCTGCAGCACCGACCAGCCGGCACCTGGTTCGCCGATCCGGTTCGCATCGGGCACCCGGGCGTCGGTCAAGAACACCTCGTTGAACTCCGATTCGCCGGTGATCTGGTGGACCGGCCGGATCTCCACGCCCGGCTGGCGCATCGGCAGCATGAAGAACGTGATCCCGTTGTGCTTGGGTACGTCTTGATCGGTGCGCGCCACCAGCATGCCGTAGTCGGCAGTCGTGGCGAACGACGTCCACACCTTTTGGCCGTTGACAACCCAGTCATCACCGTCGCGTTCGGCGCGGGTGCGCAGGCCGGCCAGATCCGATCCGGCGCCCGGCTCGCTGTAGAGCAGGCACCATTTGCTCTCGCCGCGCAGTGCCGGCGGCAACAGTCTGCGCTGCTGCTCTTCGGAGCCGCAGTCGTGGATGGTGCAGGCGAACAGATCGCTCCGGTCGCGACCGCTGCCGGGTGCGCCGACGGCAGCGAATTCCGCTGCCACCAACCGTGATTGCCGATCAGTGAGACCGCGTCCGTAGCGGTCGGGCTCCCAGCTCGGCACGGTCCATCCCGCGTCGAGGACGGCGGCGGCGAACGTCGCCCGGTCGACGTCGGGAGACCAGTTGGCCGCCAACCAGTCACGGACCTCGGCGCGCAGGACCTCGTCGTCGCCGCCGTTGCTCATCTCACGCTCCGATCTCCCGCAAGTAGCGTTCACGATGCCAGGCCGGGCTGCCGAACAACTGGGCGTCGCCGCGTGCCCGCCGCAGATACCGGTGGGCGGGGTGCTCCCAGGTGAACCCGATGCCCCCGTGAACCTGAATGTTGGTGGCGCCCACGAACACGAACGCCTCCGAGCAGTACGCCTGAGCAAGGGCGAGATCGGCCACCCAGCCGGGCGAGCCGTCGGCGGCGGCAGCGGCGACGTGACGGGCGGCCGACACCGCCGACTCGGCCTCCAACAGCATGTCGGCGCACATGTGCTTGACGGCCTGGAAGCTGCCGATCGCCCGGCCGAACTGGTAGCGGGTCTTGGCATAGTCGCGGGCCATCTCCATGGCACGCCGGGCCGCCCCGGCCTGCTCGCCGAGCAGTGCCACCGCGGAGCGGTCCAACGCGGCGGTGAAAACCTCGACGCCGCAGCCCGGTTCGCCGATTGCCATGGCCGGCGCGCCGGCCAGCCGGACGGTGCACAGCCGGCGCGACTGGTCGACCGTGGTCAATGGTTCCACGGTGACACCCGGGCCAGCGGTGTCCACGGCGAAGACTCCGGGACCGGACGCCGTGTCGGCCAGCACATAGATCGAATCGGCGCCGTCGGCGTCGAGCACGAACCGCTTCTCGCCGGTCAGCACCGGGGAGCCGTCACCGTGGGCCGATGTTTTCGGCCTCGCGGGCGGGCGGGGGCAGGAGCCCTCAGCGAAGGCGAGCGCGACCCGGGTGCCCCCGGCGGCGATCCGCGGCAGCACGGCTTCGCATTGCACTGGATCACCCAGGGCCGCAAGGAAATTCACGGCGAGTACCGCCGACGACAGGTACGGCCCGTCGAACAGCACTCGGCCCAGTTCCTCGGCCACCACGCCCACCTCGACCGGGCCGGCCCCTGCCCCGCCGTACTCCTCGGGCACCAGCATTCCCAGCAGGCCCATCGCCGCCAATTCGCCCCAACTGTCGCCGTCGGCCTTGGCCATCAAGTCGGCGACCGCGCCGCGCAACGCCCGCAGCTCCTCGCGATCGGCCATCCGATCAGCTCCCCTGGAAGGCGTTGCGCAGGCTCGCGCACTGGCTGGCGAAGAACGACTGCGAGACCGGCGCCTTGCTCAGCAGCAGGTCGAATCCGTGGAACGCTCCCGGGACGGTTTCGACCTCGCACGGCACGCCCGCGGCCTGCAGCCGCTCCGCGTAGGCCAGGTCCTCCTCATGGAACAGGTCCAGCGTGCCCACCCCGATCCAGGCCGGCGCCAGCCCGCTCAGATCGGCGCGACGGGCCGGCACCGCGAGCTGCGGATCGGCATCGCCCAGGTACGACGTCCAGCCGAAAAGGTTGCTTCGCGGACTCCACAACCGGTAGCCGCGATCGGCCGGCAACGAAGCGCTGCGGTCATCGAGCATCGGGTAGACCAGCAGTTGCAGTACCGGTCGCACGTCGCCGCGGTCGGCCGCCAACTGCGCCAACGCAGCGGCCAGCCCGCCGCCCGCGCTGGCCCCGCCGATCGCCACCCGCGCCGGGTCCACGCCGGCCAGCCCGGCCAGCAGTAGCAGCCCGGCCCAGCAGTCCTCCAACGCCGCCGGGTACGGGTGTTGCGGCGCCAGCCGGTAGTCGACCGAGGCGACCGTGATGCCGAGTTCGTCGCTGAACCTGCGACAGAGCCGATCATCCTGCGCGGCCGTGCCGATGACGTAGCCGCCGCCGTGGATCCACAGCAGCGCCGGCGCCGGATCGGCGGGACGATGCGGTGGCCGATATACTCGCACACTGCCGCCCGAGGGCAGCGGGAGCACCTCGATGCCGCTGGGGGTACGACGGCCCTGCAGGCCGGCAAGTGCCCGAATCGCCGGCAGTGTCCTCGGCCCGATGCCGCCCCGCGGCAGGAATCGCGCGGCCCGGCGCAGATCTGGATGAAACCCGCTGCTTACCATCGGCTCAGTATTGCCGGTGCCGGATCCGTTCGGTGGACGACCCGCCCGATTGCGGTTTACCCCGGCGCCACCGCGGTACTCTCCCCTAATGACGGCAGCACCGCAAACCCCGAAGACGGGCTGGGACGTGACCGGTCGGCTGCGCTGGTTGAAGCGGGCTCGCACGGCGGACTACCTGCTCGCATTCAGCGTCGCTTCAGCTTCCCTGCCGGTGGTCGGGAAACGGCTGGAACCCCTGGGCGCAATGACCGCGATGGGGGTGTGGGGGACCCGCCACATGCCGGAGTTCCTCTCCAGCGCGGCCAGGTCGTGGCTGGCCCCGGGTGCGGCCACCGCCCGGAAGCAGGCGCGGGAGCAGACGCGCGCGGTCTCCGAGGCCGCCCTCCGCGGTGTCGTCACCGCATCCGCCTTGGCCATCGAGTGGCCGCAACCGGAACAGGCGCCGCCGGTGGTCAAGGCGCTGCAGCACCGCCGCCACATTCACCGCTCCGGGGTGCGTTACGGCAGCGACCCGGCCCAGGTGCTCGACGTGTGGGCGCCCCGCGACCTGCCGACCACACCGGCGCCGGTGCTGATCTATGTCCCCGGTGGCGCCTGGGTGCACGGCAGCCGGACGCTGCAGGGCTATGCGCTGCTGTCGCACCTGGCCGAGCGGGGCTGGGTGTGTTTGTCGATCGACTACCGGGTCGCGCCGCACAACCGCTGGCCGCGCCACATCATCGACGTCAAGACCGCCATCGCCTGGGCGCACGCCAATGTCGACAAGTTCGGGGGCGACCGCAACTTCATCGCCGTGGCGGGCTCCTCGGCCGGCGGGCACCTGGCCGCGCTGGCCGGGTTGACGGGCAGTGCGGCCGGTGATGGGGAATTCGCCGACCGGCTCCCCGAGGGCGCCGACACCTCGGTGGACGCCGTGGTCGGTATCTACGGCCGCTACGACTGGCAGGACAGGTCCACCCCGGAGCGGGTCGCGTTCGTCGACTTCCTGGAGCGGGTGGTGGTCGGCCGATCGATCCGGCGCCATGGCGACATCTACCGGCAGGCCTCGCCGATCGCTCGGGTGCATCCCGAGGCGCCACCGTTCATGCTCGTGCACGGCAGCGCCGACACCGTCATCCCGGTGGCGCAGGCCCGCGCCTTCGCCGACCGGCTGCGGGCGGTGTCGCGCTCCAAGGTCGGCTACCTGGAGTTGCCCGGGGCAGGGCACGGTTTCGACCTGACCGACGGATCCCGGACGGGCGCAATGAGTACGGCTATCGGGTTGTTTCTCAACCAGATTCACCGAGACCGCACCACGATCGGCGGCAAAAGGGTCATCTGAACCCGCCGGCGGCGACACCGCGGTAAGGTCCCTTCATGGGAGTGATCCGCCGGTGAAGCGGCTCAGCGGGTGGGACGCGGTCCTGCTGTACAGCGAGACGCCCAACGTGCACATGCACACCCTCAAGATCGCCGTGATCGAGCTGGATGCCGACCGGCAGGGCTTCGACGTCAATGCCTTCCGGCGGGTGATCCACGGGCGGCTCTACAAGCTGGACCCGTTCCGCTACCAACTGGTGGACATCCCGGGCAAGTTCCACCACCCGATGTGGCGGGAGAACTGCAAAGTCGACCTGACCTACCACATCCGGCCCTGGTCGCTGCCGGCGCCGGGCGGCCGCCGCGAACTCGATGAGGCCATCGGTCAGATCGCCAGTACGCCGCTGGACCGCAGCCGGCCGCTGTGGGAGATGTACTTCATCGAGGGCCTCGCCAACAACCGGATCGCGGTGGTCGGCAAGATCCACCACGCGCTCGCCGACGGGATCGCCTCGGCGAACCTGATGGCGCGCGGCATGGACCTGGTGGCCGGCCCGAATTCCGAACGGGATTCCTACGAAACCGATCCGGCCCCCACCGGCGGTCAGCTGGTGCGCTCGGCCTTCCGCGATCACCTGCGACAGCTGGGCAGGATCCCGGCGACCATCGCCTACACCGCGGCCGGTGTGCGGCGGGTGCGGCGCAGCACCCGCAAACTGTCCGCCGACCTGACGCGGCCGTTCACACCGCCACCGAGCTTCATCAACCACATGCTGACCCCGGAACGCCGGTTCGCCACGGCCACCCTCGCACTGGCCGACGTCAAGGCGACCGGCAAGCAGCTGGGCGCCACGATCAACGACATGGTGCTGGCCGTCTCGGCCGGCGCGTTGCGCACGCTGCTGCTGCGCTACGACGGGAAGGCGGATCACCCGCTGCTGGCATCGGTGCCGATGAGCTTCGACTTCTCCCCGGATCGGATCTCCGGAAACCGGTTCTCCGGGGTGCTGGTGGCGTTGCCGGTGGACGTCGAAGATGTGCTGGTGCGCGTCGAAAAGGCGCGGGAGGCAGCCAATCTGGCCAAAGAGGCCCACCACCTGGTCGGGCCGGAGCTGGTCAGCCGGTGGTCGGCGTATCTGCCGCCCGCCCCGGCGGAGTCGTTGTTCCGCTGGCTGTCCAGCCGCGACGGACAGAACAAGGTGCTCAACCTCAACATCTCCAATGTGCCCGGTCCGCGGGAGCGTGGCCGGGTCGGCGGCGCGCTGGTCACCGAGATCTATTCGGTGGGGCCGTTGACCGCCGGCAGCGGGTTGAATATCACCGTGTGGAGCTACGTCGACCAGCTCAACATCTCCGTGCTGACCGACGGCGCCACCGTCGAAGATCCGCATGAGGTGACCAGCGCCATGGTCGACGAGTTCATCGCAATACGGCGTGCCGCAGGGCTTTCCGAGGGGCTCACGCCGGTCGAAACGGCGATGGCGCCGGCCTGAGCCGGACCGCCCCATGGGCTTCGTCCCGATTCGCCGAGCGTGTATCGGTTGCGAAAATCGTCGCGACGACTGACCGTCAGTACACGTTCGGCGCACCCACGGCGTGAAATCAGTTGTCGGCCCTCGCCTGCAACTCGCGTCGCAGCACCTTGCCGGTATTGTTGCGCGGCAGTGCATCCAGGATCGTGATGGCACGGGGCACCTTGTAGCCGGCCAGGTTGTCCCGGACATGCGCCTTGAGCTCTTCGATCGTGGCCGCAGCGCCCGGCTCCAACACCACGAAGGCGACCAGTCGCTGTCCGTACTCGGTGTCGTCGACGCCGATCACGGCGGCCTCGGCGACGGCGCCATGGCTGATGAGCGCCTTCTCGGTCTCGATCGGGTAGACGTTCTCGCCGCCGGAGACGATCATCTCGTCATCGCGGCCCACCACGAAAAGCCTTCCGGTGGAGTCGAAGTAGCCCAGGTCGCCCGAGGCCATGAAGCCGTCGTGGAACTGCTTGGAGTCACCGCCGGTGTAGCCGTCGAACTGCGAGGAGTTCCGCACGAAGATCTGCCCGGTGACACCGTCGGCCAGCTCGGCGAAATCGGGGTCAAGGATCCGGATCTCGGTACCCGGCGCAGGCCGCCCCGCGGTGTCGGGCGAATAGCGCAGGTCTTCCGGTGTGGCCAGCGCGATCATGCCGGCCTCGGTTGCGTTGTAGTTGTTGTAGACCACGTCGCCGAAAGCGTCCATGAACGCCGTCACCACGTCCGGGTGCATCCGCGATCCCGATGCGGTGGCGAACCGCAATGAGCGGCAAGGGTACTGAGCACGCACGTCATCGGGCAGCGCCATGATGCGGTCGAACATGACCGGTACGACGCACAATCCGGTGGCACGGTTCTCCTCGACCAGCGCCAAGGTCGCCTCGGGATCGAACTTCCGTCGGGTGGCGACGGTGCAGGCCATCGTCAACGCCAGTGCCAGCTGCGAGAACCCCCAGGCGTGAAACATCGGGGCCGCGATGACCACGGTTTCCTCGGTGTGCCAGGGGATTCTGTCGAAGATCGCCGCGAGATCGGCGACCCCGCCGCCGCCGCGACCGGAGCGCCGCGCGCCCTTCGGGGTGCCGGTGGTTCCGGAGGTGAGCATCACCAGGCTGCCGGTGCGGGCCGGTTTGGCCGGGCGCTGCCCGGTGTTGGCGTCGATCAGGTCGTCCGCCGTCAGCCCGGGGATGTCGGAGTCGGCCCAGCTCACCACCCGGACGCACCGGGACTGGGCCGGCACGGCCAGATCCACCGCCGCGGCGAACTCCTCGTCGTAGACGATCAGGTCGACACCTTCGCGGGCCACGACCTCGGCCAGTGCCGGTCCGGCGAAGCTGGTGTTGAGCAGCAGTACGTCGGCGCCGATCCGATTGGCGGCGGCCAGCGCCTCGATGAAGCCGCGGTGGTTGCGGCACATCAACGCGACGGCCTGCGGCGTCCGCCCGGGCAGCCGCTGCAGGCCGGCGGCCAGCGCATCACAGCGCCGGTCGAGCTCGCGGTAGGTCAGGCTGCCGCGTTCATCGATGATCGCCGGACGGTCGCCGCAGCGTTGTGCGGCTATGGCGATCCCGACGGTGGTGGTGCCGCCCTCGCGGGCTGCCGCGGCGGCGACCCGCAGGTATTTGTCGGGCCGCAGCGGCGCCAGCAGTCCGGCGCGGGCGAAGGTCTGCAGCATCGATCCGATGCGCGCGAGCCGGTCGAACGGTCCGGGGGCCATCCCGCTCAGCCCAGGACTGGGAGGCGGCGTTCGGCCGCGAGCTTGTCGAGGGCGTCCTGCATGACGGAGCGCACGTGGGCGTCGACGACGTCGATGTCGGGATCCTCGCCGAACTCGGCGATGATGTCGATCGGCTCGCATACCTGCATGACGATCTTGGTGGGCAGCGGCAGGTTGATCGGCAGCACCGCGGACAACCCGAAGGGGAAGCCGAATGAGATCGGCAGGATCTTGACCCGCATCAGCTTGTCCAGTCGCAGCGCCTTGGCGAGTCCGGTGCCGCGGGATAGATAGAGTTGGCTCTGCTGTCCGCCGATCCCCACCGCCGGCACCAGCGGCACACCCGCGTTGATCGCCGCCCGGATGTAGCCTTTGCGGCCGGCGAAGTCGATCGTGTTCTCTTCCAGCGTGGGCCGGTAGACGTCGTAGTCGCCGCCGGGGAAGACCACCACCACACCGCCGGAGCGCAGCGCCTCGTCGGCATTGGCGTGGTTGGCCGGGATGAAGCCGGTCTTGCGGAAGAAGTCGGCGGTGGCCCCGGTGAAGATGATGTCGTGGCTGAGCGTGTAGACCGGCCGCTCGTAGCCGAATTTGTCATAGAAGCCGGTGGCGAACACCGGCACGTCCATCGGGAACAGCCCACCGGAGTGGTTGGAGACCACCAGGGCGCCACCGTTCGGGAACGAATCCAGGCCCCGCACCTCGGAGCGGTGGTACCCCTTGATCAGCGGCCGCAGCAGCCCCATCACTCGTTCGGTCAGGCCCGGATCCCACTTGGTGATGGGCCCGGGCACGTCCTCAGACCAGTCGCTGTCGGGTGTGTCCACCACGCCCCCTCAATTGAAACGTGTTCTAGTTTTGCCCATGTTACCGGCTTGAGGGGGCCGTGGATAACATCGGCGAAATGGACGGGCAGTCGGGGGAGCGCATTGATCTGCGAGCGTACTTCGACCGGGTGGCCTACCGCGGCGGTACCGAGCCGACGTTGCAGACGTTGACCGCACTGGTGGCCGCCCACGTCCGCCACATCCCGTTCGAGAACCTCGACCCGCTGACCGGGGTGCCGGTGATCGACCTGAGTGCGGCGGCGCTGACCGCCAAGCTGGTGGCGCGGCGCCGAGGCGGCTACTGCTACGAGCACAACAATCTGATGTGCGGCGTGCTGCGCGAACTCGGGTTCGGTGTCGAGCGGCTGGCCGGCCGGGTGGTGTGGATGAGCCCGGACGGGCTCGACGGCCCACCGCGCCCCGAGACCCACCAGGCCCTGGCGGTGCGCATCCCGGGCTGCGACGAGCGGTACCTGGCCGATGTCGGGTTCGGCGGACAAACACTGACCTCACCGATCCGCCTGGTCGCCGACGAGGTCCAGCAGACCCCGCACGAGCCGTTCCGGCTGCGCGCCTACCGCACCGGATACGTGCTGGAGTCACTGATCGGCGAGAACTGGCGGCCGTTGTACACCTTCGAGTTGCGCCCCCGGCCACTGATCGACATGCAGGTGGGCAGTTGGTATGTGTCCACCCATCCCGAGTCGAACTTCGTCGCCGGGCTCAGCGCGGCACTGGTTACCGATGACGCCCGGGTGAACCTGCGGGGCCGCAACCTGACCGTCCACTCCCGCGGTGGTACCGAACGGGTCCGCCTCGACGACGCCCCTGGGGTGCTGACCGCGTTGACCGACCGCTTCGGCATCGACGTGACCGGCCTGCGCGACCTCGAGGCCAGGGTCACCGCCGTGCTGGACAGCTGAACCGGCGAAACGCCGGAACTCACCGAGGGTCTAAGGGCATGCTTGAGCCATGGGTCACTACAAGAGCAATGTCCGCGACCTGGAATTCAATCTGTTCGAGATGCTCGGCCTGGAGCAGTGCCTGGCTGACGGCGCCTACGGCGATCTCGACGGCGACACGGTGCGCCAGATGCTGGCCGAAGCCGCGCGGCTCGCCGAAGGGCCGGTGGCCGAGTCATTCGCCGAGAGCGACCGCCATCCACCGGTATTCGATCCGGCCAGCCACTCGGTGACATTGCCGGAGCCGTTCAAGGCGTCACTGCGGGCCTGGCAGGAAGGCGAGTGGTTCCGGATCGGCCTGGCCGAGGAGGTCGGCGGGGTGCCGGCTCCGGCGATGGTGTCCTGGGCGATCAACGAACTGGTGCTCGGTGCCAACCCGGCGGTGTTCATGTTCATGGCCGGTCCGATCTTCGCCAATATCCTCTATGGGCTGGGCAACCAGCAGCAGCGGCACTGGGCGGCCATGGCGATCGACCGGAACTGGGGCGCCACCATGGTATTGACGGAGCCGGATGCCGGCTCTGACGTGGGGGCCGGCCGCACCAAGGCGATCGAACAGCCCGACGGCAGCTGGCACATCGACGGCGTCAAGCGCTTCATCACCAACGGTGACAGTGACGACCTGTTCGAGAACATCATGCACATGACCCTGGCCCGCCCCGAGGGCGCCGGGCCGGGAACCAAGGGGCTCAGCCTGTTTCTGGTGCCCAAGTACCTGCCCGATCCCGAGACCGGCGAACCGGGCGAGCGCAACGGGGTGTTCGTCACCGGTCTGGAACACAAGATGGGACTGAAGGTCTCGACCACCTGCGAACTGACCTTCGGCCAGCACGGCGTTCCGGCGAAGGGCTGGCTGGTGGGCGACGCCAGAAACGGTATCGCCCAGATGTTCCACGTCATCGAGTACGCCCGAATGATGGTGGGCACCAAAGCGATCGCCACATTGTCCACCGGGTATCTCAACGCGCTGGAGTATGCCAAGACCCGTATCCAGGGTGCCGACATGACCCAGATGACCGACAAGACCGCGCCGCGGGTCACCATCATCCACCATCCGGATGTGCGGCGCGCCTTGATGATGCAGAAGATGTACGCCGAGGGGATGCGGGCGTTGTACTTCTACACAGCAGCCCACCAGGACTCCCAGGTTGCCATGCAGGTGTCGGGCGCCGACGCCGAGATGGCCGAGCGGGTCAACGATCTGTTGCTGCCGATCGTCAAGGGCGTCGGCTCGGAACGGGCGTATCAGTACCTGACCGACGCGCTGCAGACCTTCGGCGGATCCGGCTTCCTGCAGGACTATCCGATTGAGCAGTACATCCGCGACGCCAAGATCGACAGCCTCTACGAGGGCACCACCGCCATTCAGGCGCAGGACTTCTTCTTCCGCAAGATCGCCCGTGACCGCGGTGCGGCATTGGGGCACCTGGTCGGCCAGATCGAAGGGTTCCTCGACAGCGGTGACGCGCGTTCGGAGCTGGCCGACGCCCGCAAGCTGCTGGCCGCCGCGCTCGACGACGTGCGGGCGATGGTCACCACCATGACCGGATTCCTGATGGGGTCACAAGAAGAGCCCCGCGAACTCTACCGAGTGGGGCTGGAATCGGTGCGGTTCCTGCTGTCCGTCGGTGACCTGGTGATCGGCTGGCTGTTGCTGCGCCAGGCCGAGACCGCGCTCGGCGCGCTCGAAGGTGACGTCACCGATAGTGACCGGGACTTCTACGCCGGCAAGATCACCGCGGCAACGTTTTTTGCCGGCACGGTGTTGCCCCGGCTCGGCGCGGAGCGACGCATCGTCGAAAACGACGACCTGGCGGTGATGGATCTGAGCGAGGACGCGTTCTGATCACGCGCGGACCTGGCGCACTACCCTCGACTGCTGTGGACACCCACACCCGCAAGTACCGGCTGCCCGACCACGGCTACACCATCGTCCGGTGGGCGCACGAGCTGGCCAAGGGCCGCGGAGCGGTGGCGGTAGAACCCGACATCGAGGCGATCCGGCGGCCCGGCGGTGCGCTGACATTCGCCGACGCCGCCCCGTTCAAAACCGTGCCGGATGGCCCGCTGTCGGTGCTGCGCGAACTGCTCGACTTGGAGGCCCGGGAGGTCCGGTCGTGGAGCAGAGCCGGGTTCGCCCGGTTCCACAAAGGGGCCGCCGCCCGACGGGTCGACCGGATCTGCCGGGAACAGGGCAGTGAGGCCGCCGTCGACTGGGTGCTGGCGCACGCGACCACCGGTGAAGTGAACCTTCCAGAGCTCCGGGACCGGCTCGGAGCCCGGCTGTACACCGCCGGCGGCCGCGACGAGGACTTCTACCGCGCTGAGGTGGGACGTTGCATCACACACCGCCGCGCACAGCGGATGAACCGGAGCTGACGCCTCAGCCGCGCCGCTGCCGAACCTTGTACGTGGACGGCCATGACACCCGGGTGTCGTCGCCCAGCAGCGCCGTTCCCTTTGCGCCGACGGTGACGTTGTAGGCCTCCTGCCCCGGGCCGACCTCACGGTTGGCGTGCTCGGTGGCCAGGTAGTAGAGCTGATCGATCTCCATGTCGACGAAGGCGACGAAGCTGGTCTTGCGCACCGCGTCGCCGAAACCGGCGGTCATGCGATCCACCAGGATGCGCGAGCCGACCGCCACCGCGGCCAGGATCGCGAACGGAATCACCCAGGAGCACAGGTAGGTCAGCGGGGAACCCGGGTGGTGCAGCGTGGCGTCGGACACCACGACCGGGGGGATCGCCGCCGATACCGCCATCGCCGCGGTCGCGGCCAGCCAGATCCACGTCAGCCGGTTGACCACCGGGGCGAACAGCTCCGTCTGCACCGCCGCCTCGGGCAGCTCCGCCTTCGCGACGTCCGCCACCACCGACTTGCCCAGCAGCGTGCTGGTCAGCAACACCGCGAACAGGGCGGCGAAACTCAGCGGCAGCGCCCACCGCTGCGCCCAACTCGCCAGCGGCAGCACCGCCAGCACCGCGAAGGTCGCTACCGCCCCCACGCCCAGTGGCCGGGCCGACGACCCGCGGTCGCCCACCATGACCGCGACCGCAACGGCCAGCGCCACCAACGCCGCGATCGACAGCGGCGCATTTCCCGCCAGCACCCAGTACACCGCCCAGGGCGCGAACCAGACCAGAACTCCCACGACGGCAGTATAGGGGCTTACCGTTGCCTCAACGGGAGCCGAGATCAGCTCTCCAGCGTGTATCCCATCGGCATCAGCACGCTCTTCTGCTGCGTGAAGTGCTCGACGCCCTCCTTGCCGTTCTCCCGGCCGATCCCGGAGTTCTTGTAGCCGCCGAACGGGCAGCACGGGTCGAAGGCGTACCAGTTGATGCCGTAGGTCCCGGTGCGGATCTTGCTCGCGACCTCGATCCCGTGCGGCACATCAGTCGTCCACACGCTGCCGGCCAGCCCGTACACCGAGTCGTTGGCGATCGCGATCGCCTCCTCCTCGGTGTCGTAGCCGATGATGGACAGCACCGGCCCGAAGATCTCCTCCTGGGCGATGGTCATCGAGTTGTCCACGTCGGCGAACACGGTCGGCTCGACGAAGAAGCCGCCGTCCAGCCCTTCGGGGCGGCCGCCGCCGCACACTAGTCGCGCGCCCTCTTCGATGCCCTTGGCGATGTAGGACTCGACCCGCTGCCGTTGCTTCTCGGTGATCAGCGCACCGATCTGAGCGGCCGGGTCATCCGGCAGCCCGACCGGCAAGGCGGTGACGAAGTTCTTGATCGCCTCCACGATCTCCTCGTAGCGCGACCGCGGCGCCAGGATGCGGGTCTGGGCCACGCAGGCCTGCCCGGTGTTCATGATCCCGGAGAACACCAGCATCGGGATCGCCGACGCCAGGTCGACGTCGGGCAGCACGATCGCTGCCGACTTGCCGCCGAGTTCCAGCGTGCACGGCTTGAGCAGCTCCGCGGCGCGCTTACCGATCTCCTTGCCGACGGCCGAGCTGCCGGTGAAGGAGAAGATGTCCACATCCGGGTTGGAGGTCAACGCCTGGCCGGTCTCGGCCCCGCCCGGCACCACCGACAACACCCCCTCCGGCAAGCCCGCGTCGGCGAACACCTGCGCCAGCGCGTTGGCACTCAACGGTGTCTCGGCGGCCGGCTTGAGCACCACCGTGCAGCCGGCCAGCAGCGCCGGGCCCAGCTTGTTGACCGCCAGGAACAGCGGCACGTTCCAGGCGACGATCGCACCGACCACACCCAGCGGCTCCCGGCGCACGATGGTCTGCCCGTAGGCGCCGGTGCGGACCTCTTCCCAGCTGACCTCGTCGACTGCGGGGCCGGCGAAGAAGTTCAGTGCCCCAATGGAGCTCAGCCAGTGCATGGTCTCCACGCCCGTCGGCGGCTGCCCCGTCTCGGCGGCCAACAGGCTGGTGAACAGCTCCTTGCGCTCCTCCATCAGCTTGATCGCGGCGGCGATGACCGCGGCCCGCTCGGCCGGCGGCGTGGACGGCCACGGCCCGGAGTCGAACGCCCGACGGGCCGCCGCAACTGCGTTATCAACGTCGTCCTTGGTGGCCAGCGGCACCTTGCCGACGTACTCGCCGGTGGCCGGCGAGTGGACTTCGATCACCTGGTCGGTGGCCGGGGCGGTCCACTTGCCGCCGATGAACAGGGTGTCGTATTCGGTCGCGGTGCTCACGGTCATGGCGCCACCCTACCTAGCCGACGGGCGGATTAGAACACGTTGCAGTCAATGGGGTCAGCGGGGCTGCAATACCAGCACCAGGTTGCTCACTCCGAACTCGCGAACACCGGGCACCGCGGTAATCGGCCACGCCCATCGGGGGTGATAGCGGGGGAAAGCCGCGACGAGCGCGCCGGTGTGGCGGGCCCAGTCCAGGCCATCGGCGGCCGACACCGCGAACAGCGACGAACCGTAGTTGTTCTTGGGCGGGTGGCCGTGGCGGCGGGTGTAGCGCCGGGCGGCCCGGTGCCCGCCCAGATAGTGGCTCAAGCCCATCTCATGGCCGCCGAACGGACCCAGCCACACCGTGTAAGACAGCACCACCAGCCCGCCGGGCCGGGTGACCCGCAGCATCTCCGCACCGAGCCGCCAGGGCCGCGGCACATGCTCGGCCACGTTGGAGGACAGGCAGATGTCGACGCTGTCGTCGGCGAGCGGCAACGCCATCCCCGAGGCCCGCACGAACGTGCCGGACGACGTCACGGACCTGGCCGCCTGCATCGCGTGCATCGCGTGTACTTCTCGGGGGTCCGGCTCGACCCCGATATAGCGCAGGCCGGCCTCGGCGAACGCGGTGGCGAAGTACCCCGGCCCGCCACCGACGTCGAGCACCGTCCTGCCCGCCGGATCGTCGCCGCGCAGGCCCCGCCACAGGTCGGTGACCAGGTTCGCGGTGTCACCGGCTAGTGCGCCGTAGAACCGGGCCGGATCGCGCTGCTCGTAGCGGAACCGGCTCAGCAGGCGCAGCGAGCGGCCCAGCGTCGCGCGTCGGGCGAACTCCTCGGTGGCAGCCACCGGTCCAAGACTAGGCCCAGTCTGCGGGACTACCCTGTAGTCCTGTGTCCGCCGTGCGCTCCGTCCTGCTGCTGTGCTGGCGTGATACCGGGCACCCGCAGGGCGGGGGCAGCGAGACCTACCTGCAGCGCATCGGCGCGGAGTTGGCCGCCGCCGGGATGACGGTCACACTGCGCACCGCCCGCTATCCGGGTTCACCCGAACACGAGGTCATCGACGGGGTAAGCATCAGTCGGCGCGGCGGCCCCTACACCGTGTATCTGTGGGCGCTGGCGGTGATGGCCGCGGCGCGGGTCGGACTCGGCCCGCTGCGGCGGGTCCGTCCGGATGTGGTGATCGACACCCAGAACGGCCTGCCGTTCCTGGCTCGGTTGATCTACGGTCGGCGGGTGGCGATGCTGGTGCACCACTGCCACCGTGAGCAGTGGCCGGTGGCCGGCCCGGTGCTGAGCCGGATCGGCTGGCTGGTGGAGTCGAGGCTGTCGCCGTGGCTCAACCGGCGCAACCAATACCTGACGGTGTCGCTGCCCTCGGCGCGCGATCTGATCGAACTGGGGGTCGGCGCCGAACGCATCGCGGTGGTGCGCAACGGTCTCGACGAGGCTCCGGCGCCGACGCTGGCGGCGCCCCGGGCCGAAACGCCGCGGGTGGTGGTGTTGTCGCGGCTGGTGCCGCACAAGCAGATCGAGGACGCCCTGGACGCTGTGGCGGCACTGCGCAGCAGGGTGCCGGGCCTGCACCTCGACGTCATCGGCGGCGGCTGGTGGGGCGACCGGTTGGTGCAGCACGCCGCAGCGCTGGGCATCAGCGATGCGGTGACGTTCCACGGCCATGTCGACGAGACCACCAAACACCAGCTGGTGCAACGGGCTTGGGTGCATGTGCTGCCGTCCCGCAAGGAGGGCTGGGGGCTGGCCGTCATCGAGGCGGGCCAACACGGGGTGCCCACGATCGGCTACCGGGCCGCCGGCGGGCTGTCCGATTCGATCGTCGACGGCGTGACCGGGCTGCTGGTCGACGACCGTGACGAGCTTGTCGAGCAGCTCCATCGACTGTTGGCTGATGCGGTGCTTCGCGAACAGCTCGGCGGCAAGGCGCAGGACCGCAGCGCCGAATTCTCTTGGCGGCAAAGCGCTGACGGGCTGCGCGAGGTGCTGGAGGCGGTCTGTGAGCGCCGCTACGTCAGTGGCGTGGTCTGAGCGACGCCGAGGTGCATAGATGACAGACCACGACGCCGCTCCCGTGCTGCTCTATGACGGGGTCTGCGGGGTGTGCAACCGATCGGTCCAGACCATCCTTCGCCACGACCGGCACGGCACTCTGCGGTTCGCCGCGCTGGACAGTGACTTCGCCCGCGCGGTCATCGAGCGCCATCCAGATCTTCAGGACATCGATTCCATGGTGTTTATCGATGATCCCGGTCAACCCGGCGAGCGTGTCAGCGTTCGATCGGCGGCGGCGCTGAAGGTGGTGCGCTATCTGGGCGGGCCGTTCCGGTTATTCCTGGCCGCCCGCATCATTCCCGCGGGGCTGCGTGACCGGCTCTACGATCGCTTCGCCGCCGTGCGCTACCGGGTTGGCGGAAGGTATGACACCTGCCCGCTGCCGGCGCCGGAAGTGCGCACTCGGTTCCTGGTTTGAGGCAGGAGTGATGGGCCGCCGGGTCTCGCAGGGGCGGTGCCGGTGGGCTCAGGGTGGCGGGGGTCGGCTGTTGAGGGCGCGTTCGGCGATGATCGCTCGGGCGCGGTTCTGGGCCCGGGTCCGCCGTCGGGTGGGCATCATCAGGGTTCGACCGGCCGAATCCGATTGTCGGTCAGTCGGTGCGGTTAGACGTCCCGTCGGTTCACAGAGGGCGGGGAACAGCAACCGACTGCCGGGGCGGGTGGTGTAGGTCTGGCCGGCCGGGCTGAGCCAGTCGATGGTGCCGTCGGGGTGTTGTCGGTCGCGCCACCCGTGAAACGTCTTGAGTAAGTGATGCTTTCGACACAGGCAACGCAGGTTCGACGGATGTGTCGGCCCGCCGAGGACGTAGGCGATCGCATGGTCGAGGTCACAGAATTCCGCCGGCCGGTCACAACCGGGCCACCGGCACGTCATGTCCCGGCAGCGCACAAACTCATCTAATGCGGTCGAGGGCCGGTACCTCGGCTCGGGGGCACTATCGGGTCCAGGGTGTCGCACCGGCTTGACGGTGGCGCCGGCGGCGATCAGTTCGGCCAGCATCGGTGCGGGGATCAGCGGTCCGCCCAGCAGCAGCGCCGGCGGGGCTTTGGGGGGCGGGTCGGGCTCGGCGGTGCGCTCTACTGGCGCAAACAGGTTCCGACGGTCGATCGGCGGCGGCGGTGGGTCTTCACCGTTGCGGTGCGCGTCGACGCCGGTGCCCACGCTTTCGATGCTGGCGACCACGTGGATCAGCATCGAACTTGCTGGACGGTCCTGGCTGGCGGGGCAGTCCTGGTTGCCGCACCCGCAGGCCAGCGTCTGCCCGCCGGCGGCCAGCGCGCCGAGGGCGTCGGCACGGCGTTGGGCGATGGTGCGCGGATCGTCGTCGCAGACGCTGTGCGCCATGGCCAGCAGCCGCCGGTCGAGGGCTTCGGCGTCGTGGGCGTGCAGCCGCCCCCACAGCGGGGTGGTGGCATGGTCAGTGTTGCGTTTGTCGACCACCAGGTCGCGGGAGCGGGCATGTTGCCGGCTGCGGCGCAGGGCCTGCGGGTCGTGCGCCTCGACGATCGCGTCGATGGCCTGCCCGGTCTTGAACGCCGACAGTGGCCCGTAGTGCAGCGCATCGGCGGCCAGGGCGGTATCGACCGCGGCCAGCGCCCGACGGTCTTCGATCAAGGTGGTGTGCCAGGAGATGGTGGCCACCAGAGCGGCGTTGAGCTGTCCGGCGGCGAACAGTGCCGCCACCTTGGGCAGGCGTTCGCGCAGCGCCGAGGCCAAATACATCTGCCCGGATGCTTTCCCGTGGCTGATATCGCAGGCGGCACCGACTTCGGCGGCCACCGCGTCCCAGCCGTCACAGGCCCATTTCGAATGCGCTGGGTCGTCGTACAGTTTGCGGCCTACCAGCTCGGCGATCGCCGCCAGGCGGCGGGCGGCCGCGACGGCCTCCGCTTGGGCCCATCCGCCGATCGCCGCCACCAGCGCTGCCTCGTCCAGCCCGGCGAGAGCCTCGGGGCCGGGCAGACCGGTCGGTTCGAACATATTTTCGATTGTACCCCCGCTACTGACTCAACCTATTGGGCAGGGCCGCGGGTTGTGGATAACTGCTGCCATGGCTGGAAGGTTGTGGAGATGGCTCGATCGCGACGTGCCAAGGTCGCTGCCGAGGAGAGGGCCCGCTTGGTCCTTGCCGTGTTGGCCGGGGAGATGACCTGTGCTGAGGCAGCGCGCCGTTGCGGTGTCACGACGGTGACGATGACGAAGTGGAAGCATCAGTTCCTTGCCTCCGGTTCCAGTGGATCGGCGACTGATTGTCCGAATCGAGTCGTTCGGGATGGCGCTGCCGTCAGTGCTGCGGAACCATGCTGCGCAGGGTGCTGGTCACGAACTTCTTCAGTGCCACATCGCGTTCCGCCTGGGATTCCCCGACCGTGGTGAGTAGCGCGTAGACACCCAGCAGGAAGAACGCCGCACTGTGGTAGGCGTCCACGTCGTCGTAGAGCTCACCGCGAAGGCGTGCGCGTTCGACCTCGGCGGCCAGCAGCACGAAGGTCGGATGACTGGTCCACTGTTCCGGCTCAGGCCGGTTGGGTGAGAAGTAGAGACTCAGGACGTCGCGGAACAACGCTGAGCCCCAACGGCTTTCGAGAGCCACGACCAATTCGACGATCGTTTTCAACACCGCCGCCAGGTCCCGGCGAGTGTCGAGGAATCGACCGAGCTCATCGGCGAGGCGCAGCTCGTCGCGCCGGATCAGCTCGAGAAGGACGTGTTCCTTGGTGGGGAAGTGGAAGTAGAAGGTACTGCGCGCCACCCCGGCGGCTTTGGCGATCGCGTTGATGTCGGCCGCATTGGTGCCGGCCCGCTGAAACTCCACGATGGCGGCGTCGAGAACGCGAGCACGCGTTCTACGGCGCTGGGCTTCACGCTGGGTCGCACTGTCGGTCACGCGCCCATTGTGCCGTAGTCGCGCTCATTGGCTGACCAATGTCACCGAAAAGACCGGGTGGCGAGCCGAGGGCGCATCCGGCGAATCAGGGCCGCCTGATCAATATCACCGCAGCTAGATGGTCAGGTGTGGCCACCATCGGCGTCGGGCACAACAACCGAACTGCGATCTTCTCGTTGTCATCTGTCAGCCAGTGTGTTAGACCTAGGGGCGACCGAGAGCGGGCGGCGGCAGCGCCGGGCTAGGGGGCGAGCGGGTCGATGGCCACATCTACGGTGCCGAATACCCGGGGCCAGCGCATCCTGTTGTGGACGGTGCCGCCGGCGGCCGGGTTGTTCGCGCTGGCCTATTTGCTGTTCCCGGTGTTCTCCCCGCCGCTGTCACCGACGCTGACGCCCGAACAGGTCGCTGCCTTCTTCGCCCAGAACGTCACCGGCATCCTGGGCGTGGCCATCTTGTGCAATCTCATCGCCTGCTCACTGGTTCCGCTGTTCGCGGTCACCGCGGTGCAGATATCGCGGACCGCGACGTCGAGCAGTGTCTTCACCTACGCCTACCTGCTCTGCGTCGGAGTGGGCCTCACGGCGTTCATCCTCGCCGACTACTGCTGGGCGATGGCAGCGTTCCGGCCCGAGCGCGACCCGCAACTCATCAGCCTGCTCAACGACATGGCCTGGTTCTTCTTCATCGCGCCCGTCGGCACGATCATCGTGCAGAACATCTGCCTGGCCCTCAGCATCTACCTGGACGCGCGACCCGAGCCGGTCTTTCCCCGCTGGGTGGCGCACTTCAACGTCGCGGCAGCCGTGCTGCTGGTCCCCAGCGCATTCTCACTGCTGCACAAGTCCGGGCCGCTGGCCTTCGACGGTGCGGTGTCGTTCACGCTGCGGCTCAGCGTATTCGCCGTCTATCTCGTCGTGATGTTCGTCGTGCTGCTCGGCATCGTCAATCGCCAGAGCGACGATCACGAGGCCATGGCATGACCAGGAGCGTGGCCGCGCCCGCCGTCGGGCGATCCCCCTCGCCGGGTAGGAACAACAAGCTCGACCAGTGGATCGCCTTCTGGTCCGTCCCGGTCTTCTTCGCACTCTTCGGGCTGGTCTTCGTCCCGCTGAGCTGGATGATGCCGCCCCGATCGCCGAGCGGCCCGCAGCCGCAGATCATCGAGTTCATGCAGTCGCACAACCTGCTGATCGCTTGTGCCGTACTGACGTTGGTGTTCGGCCTGGCGCCGGTGTCGAACGCCTGCTACCTCATCCAGATCAAGCGGATGTCGGTCAGCCCGGTGTTCGGCTACTGCGTCATGATGGGGGCGACCTGCGGCGCCATGGTCGGCATGTTGTTCCCGATGTTCTGTTTCGGGCTGGGCGCGTTCCGGCCGGGCTACGATCCGGCGATCCTGGCGATGCTCTACGACTTCGGCTACCTGGCCTTCATCGGCTCGCTGGGATGCTTCTGCATCATGTGGATGGCCTTCGGGCTGGCGATCATCCTCGACCAGAACAACATCCTGCCGAAATGGCTGGGCTACTACACCGTCTGGCAATACGTCACCGAGCTGATGGCCGCACCCGTTTGGATCGCCAAGTCGGGACCGTTCGCCTGGAACGGGCTGATGACGTTCTGGCTGGCGATGACGCTGTACGTGTCATGGCAGTTCATCGTCTACACCTGCATCTTCCGGGCGATCAAGAACCAACCCGACGAGGAACTCGAGAACCACTGGCTCGACGCGCGAGCCGCGACGTCGCCGGCGGGGGCCGGCGCATGACCGGGGTCACCGTCGGACTCGGCGTCGACACCGCCGAGACACCGCGAACCGTCCAGCCGCGCGGGCACCTTCCGGGTGAAACCAGCATGTGGTTCTTCGTCATCGGTGACCTGCTCATCTTCGCCGCCTACTTCGTGTCCTATATGTACTACCGCGGCCAAGACCATGCGGTGTTCCTGCAGAGCCAGGCACAGGTCAGCCTGAGCATCGGCATCGTCAACACCGTTGTGTTGCTGACCAGTTCGCTGTTCGTGGCGCTGGGCACCTCGGCCGCGCGGGTCGGAAGGACGGTCGAGGCACGCCGGTGGTTCTGCGCCGCGCTGGTGTGCGGGGCGGCTTTCCCCCTGCTCAAGATGTGCGAATACATCCCGGAGATCACCGCCGGGATGACACCGGGCACCAACCTGTTCTTCATGTACTACTTCGTGATGACGGGGATGCACCTGTGCCATGTGCTGCTGGGACTGGTGATTCTCTGCTTCGTCATCCGCGCATTGCGCGGACCGACGACACCGCGGATCTCGTTCGTGGAGACCGGCGCGACCTACTGGCACATGGTCGACGTGTTGTGGCTGATCCTGTTCGCGTTGCTCTACTTGATGAGGTGATCGGCGATGACCGGGTATCGGCGTAACCAGCTGATCTTCGTGTGGGCGCTACTGACGGCGGTGACCATCGCGTCGTGGCTGACCGCTCGCGACGGCGGCGAGGCGCACCAGTTGAGTGCCACGGTCACCGTCGTCGTGCTGCTGATCGCCGCGATCAAGACGCAGCTGGTGATCTGGCACTTCATGGAGGTCGGGCGGGCGCCCAGGTGGCTCAAGCTGACGACGAACGGTTGGCTGCTGGCGCTGTTCGGGCTGCTGTTCGGTTTCTACTTCGCCGCTGCCTGATCCCCGCTGCGGCCAGCCCTGCGGCTCCCACCACCAGCATCGCCAGCCACCCCAGATGAGCGGCCACCACGGCCCGGCGCGCGCCGGCGGGTCCCTTCGGCGCACGGCCGCCGACCCGGTACACGGTGAAGTCGGAATCGCGGTAGGAGACCGGTAGCCGCGACAGTGTCTTTGCCGCAGCACCCATTTCACCGTCAGTGCCGGATTCGACGACCACCCAGCCCACCCCGTACACGCCGAGCGTCACCGGCTCGGCGCCGGACAACAGCGCCTGCTGAACCGCCCGGGCGTTAGCGCCCTCACCGGGCACAGTCTGCCCGCCGACGTGCAGATCGCCGGTGGTGAGCACCTCGGCGCGCACCCACCGGCCC
>NZ_QMEX01000055.1 GCF_003284925.1 Mycolicibacter senuensis | reverse complement strand
GGGCGGCCGGGCTGTCCGTTGCGTCGGCTCGCCGGCTTGGCCGACCCGGTCGCCGCTTCGACCGGCTGACGGCGCGGCATCGGCGGCAGTACCCGCAGCAGATCGTTGAACTGGCGCACGCAGCGCAGTCCCTCATCCCACTGGGCGCGGGTGCTGGTGATCGGCATGCTCACCAGGGTCCAGTTCGCCTCGTTCCACATGATCTCCGCGCAGTCCGGGGCGGTATGGGCGAAGGTGACCATCCGCCGGTCACACGCCCGGCGGGCCGCGTCGAGGTTGGTGGAGTAGACCATCCGCGGACCGATCGCCCCGAGCAGCCAGATGTCGTTCTCGCGTGGCTCCTTGAGACCCTTGAGCCGCACGTCGACGACGACGTTGGTGCTGACCTTGCGGTGCAGTGCGATCACCGTGGCGACTTCGTCGAGGTCGAAGATGTAGACCGCCTCGCCGCGGATCTGACCGAGCACCACGTTGCGGACGGGCGCATCGCCCGCCGTCGACATCACGCCGCGCTTCCAGCGTCGCAGGATCTCGGTGGACTCCGGTTCGAAGTCGAAGCCTTGCGAGCGCGCCCAGGATCTACGGCGCCGGCTGCGGCCGCGGCGCTGGTCGAGGTCCACGTACAGCAAGACGCCCGCGCCGACGAAGCACAGCGCGGACAGCGTGAACCAGAGCGGGACCATTACGCCTAGCGTATCTGTTGTCGGCCCGGAAGCGAGAACGCTTGCCGGTTACAACCGCGTATCACCACGATTCCAAGAGGTCAACATCACAATTCGAGGGCGTTGGAGCCGCCGAAAATGGTGGTCCCGGTGCCGGTCGGGCTGTAGGAGATATAGACCGGCTGCTGGGCGAACGGGAAGTTGCCGGTGTTCATGGTGTCGCCGGTGGTCACGGTCGGGGAGTTGAACGCCGTGTTCGAGTTGTGCACCGTGTACTCGTACAGCAGGTTGTCGGTGCCGTGCTGGTAAACCGCAATGGTCGTCCCGTCGGGCAGGCCGCCGTTGCTGTCCGGTGTGACGCCGTTGAGCACCGAGGAGGGCATGGTGCCGTACACCCCGCCGGAGTCGACCACCGCTTGGACGGCCTGGTGGGTACCGCCGTTGATGCTGAGATCCAGTTGGGCATAAGGCGCCCCGGCGACCGAGGTTCCGTCGGTCAACGGGTTGGCGCCGAAGACCAACTCCTTGTTCGCCTGGTCGATCAGCAGGCCCTGACCGAGAGCTCCGGGCAGCGCCGCCGTCGGAATGCTGTCCGGTGTCGGCCCGAGCGCGTTCGGCCCGACCCCCAGCACGCCGACGACGTTGGCCGGGCCCAGGTAGTCCTGGATGGACCACGGGCCGAACAGGTTGAAGTTCGCCGGGAACGCGAACAGCACGGCATCCACGGTGCTGTCGGCGGTCACGTGGTCGCCGGCGGCGTCGGTGAAGGTGACCGTGGTGGGCAGCTCGACGTAGAAGTAGTCCAGCGAGCCGCCGAACTGGCCGATGTTGAAACCGGTGGGCAGACCGGTGATGCCGAAGGGGTTGATATCCCAGATCGGCATGACGAGGCCGGCCGCGCCGGTGTCGACCAGGACGGGTGCCGCCGCGCCGCCGCCCACCGAGACGTCCACCACGGGCTCGGTGGTGGCGTTGACCTGCAACGGGACGGTGAAGCTGTCCGGGACGGCGGCGTCCGCGCCGGATGCGGCGGCGCTGCCGGCCGTGCTCGCGTCGGCGGCCCCACCGAAAATCCGCTGCTCGAGATCGTTGATCGGGGTGGCGACCAGATTCTGGTACCAGCCGTCGAACAGGCTGTCGGGCGAGGCCAGCGCCGAACCGGGGTCGGTGTCGGCGGCGATGCCCGGGTCGACCGCACTGAGCGCGTCGATGATCGGCTGGAACAGATCGTCGAAGTCGGCGTTCGCCGCCGGGGCAGCCGCGAACGCCAGGAACGCCCCGGCCGTCGCGGTCGCACCGATCACCTGGCGCCGATGAGCTGCCGACATACCCGCAACCTCCCCCGGTCACGGACAGCCGCGACCAACAGCGGTTACGTTAACCCCGGCAGGGGCCTAGAGCACCAGGGGATTCACCCAAGAAAGAGCCAAAAAAACGGACCTGTCGGGCGGTCAGCTTCCGGCCTGGATCAGCGTGCCGCCGACGATGGTCTTTCCGACGCCGTCAGGACTATAGGAGATGTAGACGGGTTGCTGGCCGAACAGCCAGTTGCCGGTGTTCATGCCGCTGTTGGGGCCGACCACGACCGGGCTGCGCACCTCGCCCGCCTGCGAGCCCACCGTGTAGGAGTACAGCAGCGTGCCGTCCTTGGTGTAGACCGAGATGTCGGTGCCGTTGGGCAGGGTTCCGGCGGCGGTCGGGGTGACATTGCCGAGCGCCGAGGACGGCATGGTGCCGTAGACCCCGCCGGAGTCGATCACCGCGTTGACGTTGGTAAGCGGCCCGTCGTTGAGCTGCACCTTCAGCTCCGCCCAGGGTGACCCGGCAATCACGGTGCCGCCCTCGTACGGGTTGTCGCCGAAGATCAGCTGGCCGTTGGGCTGGTCGATCAGCACGCCGTTGCCGAGAGCACCCGGCAGATCAGC
This sequence comes from Mycolicibacter senuensis, assembly GCF_003284925.1. Taxonomy (GTDB): domain Bacteria; phylum Actinomycetota; class Actinomycetes; order Mycobacteriales; family Mycobacteriaceae; genus Mycobacterium; species Mycobacterium algericum_A. Next base: position 23,208 of record NZ_QMEX01000055.1, on the reverse strand, counting down.
GGTCGGAATGTGGTCGGGAGTGGGTCCGAGCGCGTTGGGCCCGATACCCAAGATGCCGGTGGAGCTGCCCGCCAGGTAGTCGTAGATGGACCAGGAACCGAAGGGGTTCAGGTCCGCCGGGAACGCGAAGAGCACGGCATCCACCGTGGTGTCGGCGGTGACGGTGTCGCCTCCCACGCCGGTGAAGGTGACCGTGGTGGGCAGTTCCAGATAGAAGTAGTTCAGCGCACCGCCGAACTGGCCGATGTTGAAGCCGGTGGGCAGGCCGGTGATGCCGAAGGGGTTGATGTTCCAGATCGGCACGACCAGCCCGGCCGCGCCGGTGTCGACCAGCACCTCTGTCTGTGCGCCGCCGCCGATCGAGACGTTGATCACCGGCTGGGTCGTCAGATTGACATCCATCGGGACGGTGAAGCTCGACGGGAGGTCCGCAACCGGGGTGTCCGGGCCGTACGCAACCGCGCTGCCCGGCAGATCCGAACCGAACAGCCACGGCGCGATGCTGTTGAGCGGGGTGTAGACGAGGTCCTGGTACCAGCCGTCGAACAGGGTGTCCAACGAGGCCAACGCGCTGCCCGGGTCGGTGTCGGCGGCAATGCCCGGGTCGACCATGCTGAAGGCGTCGAGGATGGGCTGGAACAGGTCGTCCCAGTCGGCGTGGGCCGCCGGCGCGGGCGCGCTCAGCGCAAGGAACGCCCCCGCCGCACTGACGGCGCCGACCAGGCGATGACGACGACCTGACATGGCCTGCCCCCTCTGAATTAACGACGAAATTGTAAAAACCCGGACTTTCTCAGCGTCGTTAGAGTAACCGATCAGCTTCGTCATCGCATCCGCAAGCAGGCAATGAAGAGGTCCCCCGCCGGGCGGCGGGGGACCTGATCGGGCGAGCGTCAGCCCAGGATCAGCGACTCGTTATCCACGCCGACATTGACCGGCACGATGTCGCCGTCGTGCACCTCCCCGGCCAGCAGCATCTTGGCCAGCTGGTCGCCGATGGCCTGCTGGATCAGCCGGCGCAGCGGACGCGCCCCGTAGACCGGGTCGAACCCGCGGTGCGCCAGCCACCTCTTGGCCTCGAGGGAGACCTCCAGTTGCAGCCGGCGCTGCGCCAGCCGCTTGGACAGCTGCTCCAGCTGGATGTCGACGATCTGCACCAGCTCTTCGGGGTTGAGGCCTTCGAAGATCAGCACGTCGTCGAGCCGGTTGATGAACTCGGGCTTGAACGCGGACCGCACCGCGGCCATCACCTGCTCGTCGGTGCCCCCCGATCCCAGGTTGGAGGTCAGGATCAGGATGGTGTTGCGGAAGTCGACGGTGCGGCCCTGGCCGTCGGTGAGCCGGCCCTCGTCGAGCACCTGCAGCAGCACGTCGAACACGTCCGGATGGGCCTTCTCCACCTCGTCGAAAAGCACCACGGTGTAGGGCCGGCGGCGCACCGCCTCGGTCAGCTGACCGCCCTGGTCGTAGCCGATGTAGCCGGGGGGCGCCCCGACCAGCCGTGCCACCGAGTGCTTCTCGCCGTACTCGCTCATGTCGATGCGCACCATCGCCCGCTCGTCGTCGAACAGGAAGTCCGCCAGCGCCTTGGCCAGCTCGGTCTTGCCGACGCCGGTGGGGCCGAGGAACAGGAACGAACCGGTCGGCCGGTTGGGGTCGGCGACCCCGGCCCGGCTGCGCCGCACCGCGTCGGAGACCGCTTGCACCGGCTTGCGCTGTCCGACGACCCGCTTGGCGAGCTCGTCTTCCATCCGCAGCAGCTTGGCGGTCTCGCCTTCCAGCAACCGCCCGGCCGGGATACCGGTCCAGGCGCTCACCACGTCGGCGATGTCGTCGGGACCGACTTCCTCCTTGAGCATCACCTGCTCACGGGCCTCGGCCTTGGGCAGCGCCGCCTCGAGCTTCTTCTCCACCTCGGGGATACGCCCGTATCGCAGTTCGGCGGCCTTGGCCAAGTCGCCGTCGCGTTCGGCGCGGTCGGACTCCCCGCGCAGGGTTTCCAGCTGCTCCTTGAGTTCGCGGACGACGTCGATGGCGTTCTTCTCGTTGTGCCACCTGGTGGTCAGCTCGGCCAGCTTCTCCTTGTAGTCCGCCAATTCGGCACGCAGCTTCTCCAGCCGGTCCTTGGAGGCCTCGTCCTCTTCCTTGCTCAGCGCCATCTCTTCGATTTCCAGCCGACGCACCAGCCGTTCGACCTCGTCGATCTCGACGGGCCGGGAGTCGATCTCCATCCGCAGCCGGGACGCGGCCTCGTCGACCAGGTCGATGGCCTTGTCCGGCAGGAAACGGGCAGTGATGTAGCGGTCGGAGAGAGTGGCCGCGGCGACCAGCGCCGAGTCGGTGATCCGCACACCGTGGTGCACCTCGTAGCGCTCCTTGAGGCCACGCAGGATGCCGATGGTGTCCTCGGCCGACGGTTCGCCGACGTAGACCTGCTGGAAGCGGCGCTCCAGCGCGGCGTCCTTCTCAATGTACTTGCGGTACTCCTCCAGCGTGGTCGCACCGACCATCCTCAGCTCACCGCGGGCCAGCATCGGCTTGATCATGTTGCCGGCGTCCATCGCACCCTCACCGGTGGCGCCCGCGCCGACGATGGTGTGCAGCTCGTCGATGAAGGTGATGATCTGCCCGGCGGCGTTCTTGATCTCGTCGAGGACGGCCTTGAGGCGCTCTTCGAACTCACCGCGATACTTCGCGCCGGCCACCATCGAGCCCAGGTCCAGCGAGACAACGGTCTTGTCGCGCAGGCTCTCCGGGACGTCACCGGCCACGATGCGCTGGGCCAGGCCCTCCACGATCGCGGTCTTGCCGACGCCGGGCTCACCGATGAGCACGGGGTTGTTCTTGGTGCGTCGGGACAGTACTTGCACCACCCGGCGGATCTCGGTGTCGCGCCCGATCACCGGGTCGAGCTTGCCTTCGCGGGCGCGGGCGGTCAGGTCGGTGGAGTACTTCTCCAGCGCCTGGTAGCTGGCCTCGGGGTCGGGGTTGGTGACCCGGGCGCTGCCGCGCACCTTGGTGAACGCCTCCCGCAGCGCCTCCGGTGAAGCGCCGTGACCGGTGAGCAGCTTGGCGACGTCGGAGTCGCCCGTGGCCAGACCCACCATCAGGTGCTCGGTGGAGACGTACTCGTCGTCCATCTCGGTGGCCAGCTGCTGACCGACGGTGATCGCGGCCAGGGATTCGCGGGACAGCTGCGGTTGCGCGCTGGCGCCGCTGGCCTGCGGCAGCCGGTCGAGCAGATGCTGGTTCTCGGTGCGGATCGTCGCGGGGTTCACCCCGACCGCCTCCAGCAGCGGCACGGCGATCCCCTCATTCTGGGTCAGCAGGGCCTGCAGCAGGTGCGCCGGCCGGATTTCGGGGTTTCCGGCAGCGGTCGCCGCCTGCAGGGCCGCGGTCAGGGCCGCCTGCGTCTTGGTGGTCGGGTTGAACGAGTCCACGACACCTCCATTCGGGGTCAGAGCGGGCCCGGGAGGGCTCGCCAAAAATGCTTGTCGTGTTGTCCAACGTCGTCAAGGTTGAGTCTGTTCCGCTCAACCCCAATTATCCGGTTTCGGCGGCGGCACTCAGGACAGCCGCAGTGCCCGGCCGGCGTTCTGCGCCAGCCGGGGCCGGCTTCGAGGCTCCCAGCAACGCCCGGAACAGCCAACTGTGGTCCGAGGGCAGCACACCGGCCGACTGCGTGGCATCGAGTAGATCGAACAGCGTCTCAGGCGTCACCGATCCGGTGTCGGACACCACCCGCGCCCTGCACGCCAGCGCCCTGTCAGGAGCGCTCACCGCCCTGGTCCTGGACTGGGCCGACGGGCGGCTCCCGGTGAGTCGCGCCGACCTCGGCGCCTACGCCACCCGCCTGGGGCTCGCAGGCCTGCGCTGACCGGCGCGTCCAGAAATAGAGGCCGATCCAGACGCTGTAGCCGATGGCCATACCGGCATACATCACGGCGGGGTCGGTCTGACCGTGAACGCTGAGGTACAGCACCACCCCGGCCAACAGCGCGGGCAGCACCGCCGCGCGACGCCTCATCGCAAATGCGCCGGCGACCAGCGCGATCGACGCGATCAGCAGCGCCGGGCTGACCCGGTGCAACAGGTCGAGCAGGGCACCCCGGGACTCGCCGGCGCTGTGTCCCGCATGGCCCATCCCTGCGACCCCGGATGCGCCGACCCCGAGTGCCACCAGGATCGCCGGCAGGCAGCAGCCCAGCGTGCAGGCCAATGCGGCGATGACGCCCGCCACCCCGAACCGGCGACTCGTCGCCGAGCCGGGCCGACGCTGATCCGGACATTGCGGCCTGGGTGGCATATCCGCCTTCCGTCGAAACATTGCTGCGAACCTATACCCGGTAGGGGTATATGGCAAGTGACGGGCGGTTCGGCGCCGTCATCGGCGATGCCCGCCGCCCGAACGGCTACGGTGCTGCCATGACGTCCGGCCTGGGTTCGTTGTTGACCACGTTGATTCCGCTCGCCCTGGTGGTGGCGCTCTCCCCGATCACCGTCATCCCCGCGGTGCTGGTGCTGCACACCGCTCGCCCGCGCGAGACCGGGCTGTCGTTCCTCATCGGCTGGCTGGCCGGGCTGGCCGCCCTCACCGCGGCCTTCGTCGCCGCATCCGGCCTGCTGGGCGGCCTGACTGACACACCGCCGACCTGGGCGTCGTGGCTGCGGATCGTGGTCGGCGTGGCGCTGATCGCCTTCGGCGGCTACCGCTGGGCGACCCGGCACCGGCACGGCGAAATGCCGGGTTGGATGCGCAGATTCACCTCCATGACCGCGCCCCGGGCCGGCCTGACGGCCGTGGCACTGGCCGTGATCCGGCCCGAGGTGCTGTTCATGTGCGCTGCTGCCGGCCTGGCCATCGGCAGCGCCGGACTGACGGCCACGGGCAACTGGCAGGCGGCCGTGCTCTTCGTGGCCGTTGCCGCATCCACGGTCGTGGTCCCGATCGCGGGCTACCTGGTAGCCAGCGACCGGTTCGATCCGGCGCTCAACCGGCTCAAAGACTGGATGGAGCAGCAACACGCCGCACTACTCGCGGTCATCCTGATCCTCATCGGTGCGATGGTGACCTACAACGGAATTCACGCGCTCTAGCCGTTATCACCGCTGGTCCGCATAAGATCGCGGCCGTGGGCCTAGACGACCGTGACGCACTGCAGGTGCTGCGCAACGCGTTCGCCGGCGCCGATGGCGGCGGCGACAGCTTCGTCGGCCGCCTGTTCATCCGCTGGTTCGGCACCGACCCGTCGGCTCGAGACCTCTTCCCTGCCGACCTGACCGCCATCCGCGTCGCCTTCGCCCAGGCGATGAGCTGGGTGTACGGCGAACTCGTCGCCCAGCGCGCCCAGGAGCCGGTCGCATTTCTGGCGCAACTCGGCCGAGATCACCGTAAATATGGTGTGACACAACGCCACTACGCCGCCATGGGCCAAGCCCTGTACGCCGCCCTCCGTGACGAGCTGGCAACCGCCTGGGTTCCCGCTGTCGACGACGCCGCCCGCGAGTCACTGAATCTGATCATCGGGGTGATGGGCGGTGCCGCCGACGCCGAGGACGGTCCGGCCTGGTGGGACGGCACCGTCGTCGAACAGCTGCGGGTCTCGCGGGACCTGGCCGTCGTCCGGATCCAGCTGGACCGCCCGCTGCCCTACCATCCCGGCCAGTACGTCAAAGTCGAGGTACCGCAGTGCCCGCGCTCGTGGCGCTACCTCTCGCCCGCCGTCCCGGCCGACGAGGCCGGTGCGATCGAATTCCACGTGCGCGGGGTCCCCGGCGGCCTGGTCAGCCCCGCGATCGTCAACGAGACCCGGCCCGGTGACCGTTGGCGGCTGTCCAGCCCGCACGGCGGCCTGCACGTCGACCGGGATGCGGGTGACGTGCTGATGATCGCCGGCAGCACCGGTCTGGCACCGCTGCGGGCGATCATCATGGACCTGACCCGGTGGGGCGTCAATCCGCGGGTGCATCTGTTCTTCGGTGGGCGGTACCCGTGCGAGCTCTACGACCTGCCCACGCTGTGGCAGATCGCTGCGCACAACCCGTGGCTGTCGGTGACCCCGGTGTCGGAGTACGCGCGCGACCCCGGCTGGGCCGCCGACTACCCCGACGCGACCCCGCCGCGGGGCCTGCATGTGCGGCAGACCGGACGGCTGGCCGATGTGGTCACCCGCTACGGCAGCTGGAGCGATCGCCAGATCCTGATCTGCGGCGGCTCGCAGATGACCCGAGCCACCGCGGCCGCGCTGATCGCCAAAGGTGCGCCTGCGCACCATATTCAACACGACCCGTTATCGGAGTGAATGTGTCCCGGTTTCCGGCCTGCACCCTTCGTGATCCGTCGTCGGAGCTCACGGCGACATTCGTCCCGAGCGCCGGCATGATCGGCACCTCACTGTCCGACGGCGGTGTGGAGCTACTCGGGCTACGCCGGGGCCTGCAGGCTTACGTTTCCGATTACAAGACCATGGGCATTCCGCTGTTATATCCGTGGGCAAACCGCTTGAGCGGCAACAGCTACCGTGTCGGCGACACCGAGGTCACGCTCACCCCGGGGTCTGGCGGAGTACACACCGACGCCCATGGCGCCCCGATCCACGGCACGCTCGCCGGCGACCCCGGCTGGCGGGTTACCGAACAGTCGGCATCCACGCTGACCGCCGAGCTCGACTTCGGTTCGCGGCCTGACCTGTTGGCGTCCTTCCCGTTTCCGCATCTGCTGCGGTCGGCTGTCTGGATCGCCGACCGCACGCTGACGGTGCGCACGACTATCACTGCCACCAGCGAGGCGGCGGTGCCGCTGTGCTTCGGGTTCCACCCGTATCTACAGCTGCCCGGCGTGCCCCGGCAGCAGTGGCGCATCGAAACACCGCCGATGCGCTCGCGGATGGTCGATACCCGCGGCATCCCCACCGGAGCGACTGCGCCCTACCCGTCGGCGACCGAGGTGTTGGGCGAGAAGGTGTTTGATGACGGCTTCGACGACGTGACCCCCGGCGCGGTGTTCGCGCTGTCCGGCGGCGGCCGACGTATCGAAGTGCAGTTCGACGCGGGCTATCCGGCGGCACAGATCTACGCGCCGGCCACCGAGGACGTGATCTGCTTCGAACCGATGGCCGCACCGACCGACGCGCTGCGCCGCGGCGGCTACCGGATGGCGCGCCCGGACGAGCCCGGGGTGGCGCAATTCAGCATTCGGGTCCGTTGACGCTGCACCCATGGCGGAAAAGTTCGAGTAGCGAACGCCGTGACTACAGTCTCAATGGGCGGGAATCAACTACGCGGCTTCCACACCACCACGGCGGTGCTCTTGGGCATCACCGCGATCTCGCGGCGCTGGTTGCCACGCAACATCTCCAGCTCAGCCGACATCTCCTTGATCCGGGACTGCAGCGCCTCGACCTGGTTGGTCAACTCGATGATCCGCTTGATACCGGCCAGGTTGACACCCTCGTCGTGCGAGAGCCGCTGCACCTCACGCAGCAGATCGACATCGCGCTCGGAGTAGCGCCGCCCGCCGCCGGCGCTGCGGCGCGGACTGACCAGACCGATCCGGTCATAGGTCCGCAGCGTCTGCGCGTGCATGCCGGCGAGCTCGGCGGCCACCGAGATCAGGAAGGTGCGGGAGTTCTTCTCGGATTTACTCATGGTCGGTTACCCGCCCATCCCGCCCGCGGGTCGAACCCGCTGGACCGCTCCGCTGCCGCGTACGCCTCCAAAGCTTCCTGGGCGTGGCCCTCCAGGTTCGGCGGGACCGCGACCTTCACGGTGACCAGCAGGTCGCCGTTACCGCCGCCGCGCTTGGGGACGCCGCGTCCGCGAACCCGCAGGATCCGGCCGTCGGCGGTGCCCTTCGGCACCCGCACGCCGACCTTGCCGTCCAGCGTCGGCACCGACAACGTGGTGCCCAGGGCGAGTTCGGAGAAGCTGACCGGGATGGTGACCGTCAGGTCGTCGCCGTCGCGTCCGAAAACCTTGTCCGGACGCACCCGCACCGTCACATACAGGTCGCCGGACGGCGCACCGCGCAGCCCCGCCTCGCCCTGGCCGGCCAGCCGAATCCGTTGGCCGTCTTCGACACCCGGCGGAATACGCACGTTGATGGTGCGGGTGCGGGCCGCCCGCCCGGTGCCCTTGCACTCCGAACACGGATGTTCGATGATCGACCCGCTGCCACGGCAGTCGGTACACGGCTCGGAGAATCCGAACGCGCCCTGGTTGCTGCTGATCACGCCGGAGCCGTTGCAGGACGAGCACACTCGTGGACTGGTGCCCGGCCGCGCGCCACTGCCGTGACAGTTGGTGCACGGTGCCGCGCTGGTCAGCCGCAACGGCATCTCGACGCCCTTGGTGGCCTCCAAAAAGCTCAGCTCGGAGTCGGTCTCCAGGTCGTTGCCGCGCCGCGGTCGGCTGGGCCGCTGCTGTGCACCGCGGCCGAACAGCCCGCCGAACAGATCACCGATGTTGGCGCCGCCGGTCTGACCGGCGGCACCGAACAGGTCGTTGAGGTTGAACTCGCCGCCGTCGCCGCCGGTGCTGAACCGATCGAAGTTGCCGCCGCCGAAACCGCCACCGCCGTTGAAGCGCCGGCCGAACCCGCCGCCGGCGAACAGCCGACGGGTCTCGTCATATTCCTTGCGCTTGGCCGAATCGGTGAGCACTTCTTTGGCCTCCGACACCGCCTTGTAGCGGTCCTCGGCCGCCTTGTTACCGGGGTTGCGGTCCGGGTGATTCTCGGCGAGCAACCGGCGGGCCGCCCGTTTGATCTCCTCGGCGCTGGCGTCGGAGGAGACGCCCAGCTCTTTGTAGAAGTCCTTCTCGACCCATTCACGTTGAGCCATGCCGCGTCACCTCCTCACCTGGATCAATTCTCGTCGCCGGCATCTTCGTCGTCGGCGCCGGCTTCGTCCCCACCGCTGCCCTGGTCACCGTCCGGAACAGTGTCCACCACGCCGACCATGGCGTGGCGCAGCACCTGGTCACCGAGTTTGTAACCCTGCCGCAGCACGGTGCCGATCACCGAATGGCTTCCGTCGCCCTCATGCTGGACGGCCTCGTGCAGCAGCGGATCGAACTCGTCGCCCTCGACGCCGAACGCTGCCAATCCCAGCCCGTCGAGCACGCTGGTCAGCTTGTCGGCCAATGCCTTCAGTGGCCCCGACTCGAGGTCGCCGTGGCTGCGGGCGCGGTCCAGGTCGTCGAGGATCGGCAGCAGCTCGGTCACCACCGAGGCCTTGGCCCGGTCCGCGACGCCCTGCTGGTCGCGCAGCGCCCGCTTGCGGTAGTTCGCGAAGTCGGCTTGTACCCGCTGCAGGTCGGCGGTCAGCTCCGCGACCTGGTCGACTTCGCCGGTATCGGCGACCGGCGCCGCCGGTGCCGGCTCGCTTGGAGCCGGCCCGGCAGCACCCGCCCGCACCTCACCGGTTTCCGGGTCTATGCGGCGCTTGTCGGTGACGGTGATCGTTTCCGGAGATGGTTCGCGTGGATTACCTTCGCTCACTTGGTGTCTCCATCATCGACCACTTCGGCGTCCACGACGTCATCAGCGCCGGCGGACGCACCGCCCGCGGCATCGGAGGCGGCCTGCTCGGCCTGGGTGGCCTCGTAGATCGCCTGGCCGAGCGCCTGCGATTCGACGCCCAACTTCTCCATCGCCGACTTGATGGCGCCGATGTCGGTGCCCTCCAGCGCCTTCTTCGCCTCGCCGATGGCCGCGTCGACCTTAGCCAGGGTGTCCTCGGGAACCTTCGAACCACCCTCGGCGTCGCGCTGCTCGGTGACGAACTTCTCCGTCTGGTAGACCAGCGACTCGGCCTGGTTGCGCACGTCGGCCTCTTCGCGACGCTTACGGTCCTCGTCGGCGTGCGCCTCGGCATCCTTGATCATCCGGTCGATCTCCTCCTGGGACAGGCCGGAGCCCTCCTGGATCTTGATCGTGTTCTCCTTGCCGGTGCCCTTGTCCTTGGCGGTGACGTGCACGATGCCGTTGGCGTCGATGTCGAAGGTGACCTCGATCTGCGGGACACCGCGCGGGGCCGGCGGGATACCGGTCAGCTCGAAGGAGCCGAGCAGCTTGTTGTGCGAGGCGATCTCGCGCTCACCCTGGAAGACCTGGATCTGCACCGACGGCTGGTTGTCGTCGGCGGTGGTGAAGGTCTCGCTCCGCTTGGTCGGGATCGTGGTGTTGCGCTCGATCAGCTTGGTCATCACGCCGCCCTTGGTCTCGATACCGAGCGACAGCGGGGTGACGTCAAGCAGCAGAACGTCTTTCACCTCACCCTTCAAGACACCCGCTTGAAGTGCGGCTCCGACCGCTACAACCTCGTCGGGGTTGACGCCCTTGTTGGGCTCCTGGCCGCCGGTCAGCTCCTTGACCAGGTCGGTCACCGCGGGCATCCGGGTGGAACCACCCACCAGCACCACGTGGTCGATCTCCGACACCGAGATACCGGCGTCCTTGATCACCGACTGGAACGGCTTGCGGGCACGGTCCAGCAGATCCTGGGTGATCTTCTGGAACTCCGAGCGGGTGAGCTGCTCGTCGAGGAACAGCGGGTTCTTGTCGGCGTCGACGGTGATGTAGGGCAGGTTGATCGAGGTGCTCTGTGAGCTCGACAGCTCGATCTTGGCCTTCTCGGCCGCCTCCCGCAGCCGCTGCATCGCCATCTTGTCCTTGGTCAGGTCGATACCCGACGTGGCCTTGAACTTGTCGACCAGCCACTCCACGACGCGGTCGTCCCAGTCGTCGCCACCGAGGTGGTTGTCGCCGGAGGTGGCCCGCACCTCGACCACGCCCTCGCCGATCTCCAGCAGCGAAACGTCGAAGGTACCGCCACCGAGGTCGAAGACCAGGATGGTCTGTTCCTTCTGGCCCTTGTCGAGGCCGTAGGCCAGCGCGGCCGCGGTGGGCTCGTTGACGATGCGCAGTACGTTCAGGCCGGCGATCTGGCCGGCTTCCTTGGTGGACTGGCGCTGGGCGTCGTTGAAGTAGGCGGGCACGGTGATGACCGCGTCGGTGATGTCCTCACCGAGGTAGGCCTCCGCGTCGCGCTTGAGTTTCATCAACACCCGCGCGCTGATCTCCTGCGCGGTGTAGTCCTTGCCGTCGATCTCGACTTTCCAGTCGGTGCCCATGTGGCGCTTGACCGAGCGGATGGTGCGGTCGACGTTGGTGACCGCCTGGTTCTTGGCGGGCTGGCCGACCAGCACCTCACCGTTGCGGGCGAACGCGACCACCGACGGGGTGGTGCGCGAGCCCTCCGAGTTTGCTACGACGACAGGATCGCCGCCCTCCAGCACCGAGACGCAAGAGTTGGTGGTCCCGAGGTCGATTCCGACCGCACGAGCCATTGTGGTTCCTCCCTATAGACGATTCCGTAGTCTGAGCGGACTGCGCTCAAGGATGCGCTTGCCGCCGCCCCGCTGTCAACTCAGACTTGAGTGGTATTGACTCAACTTATCGATGGGGTCAACGGGTGGGGTACCCGCTTTGTTCCCAGCGGAGCGGTCAGGCGCTCACCACGGTCACGATCCCTGACGGTGACTCGAGGGCTTGCAGGGTTCGCGCGGCGGCGGTGTCGATGTGCACCCGGGGGTTCGGAGGGAGTTCTGCCTGGGGTGAGAAGACGCGGACGGCGCTGGTCAGACCCGGACGGTCGAAGACGTCGCAGATGATCGGTTGGGCACCCAGGAAGGCCAGCCCGTCGGCCTTCGCGGCTGACCGCGTCATCGCCCCGACGGTGTGGCCGGCCTGCACCAGCATCGGGACGAGCCGCCTGCCGATCACACCCGAGGCGCCCGCGAAGAAGATCCGCCTGCCGCCTTCGGCAGCGCTCATCCCGCGAGCTTCGCGGCCAGGGCGGCCAACTTGGCGTCGAGCCCTTCGGCGGCCGCCAGCAGCGCGGGGTTGGGTTCTACGACCATCAGTGATGAGGGCTTGAGGTAGGTCAGACTGCTGGTGCCGTGCGCCTCGCCGACGATCAGCAACTCCACCGGCGCGAACAGCCCCGCCGTCACGTCGTGGCGCAACATCGTGATCGCGATCAGCGGGTTGCCGATGATGACCCGCAACACTTTTCGGTTGATACCGGCCTTGGTGATCCAGCCGCCATGATCGAAGATCGTGAACAGCATGAATCCGCTTGGACCGACATGGGTTTGGACCTCATTGCGATACGAGTCCCAGCTGACGAAATCCTTCGCAATGTCCTCGATCGGAACCGGACGATCGCCGACATCGGCGAACAATGCGGCCACCAGCTCGTCGTAGCTCTTCGTGCTCTCATAGCGCACCCGAACTCCGGACAACCGGGTCTCGCGCGGATCAGACGGCGACACGATCCACCTCCTCGACATCGGCAGCCGCGGGTTCTTCGAAACGCTCCTGGACGCGGGCGCGCGGGGTGCGATCCACCCGCAGGCTCAGCAGGTCCGGGCGGCTGTAGTGGCCGCGCGAATCCATCTGCGACTTACGGGCATCGATCAGTGAGAAGTCCAGGTCGGCGATCACCTCGCCCTCACCGAAAAGCAGTGGCTCATCCACCAGCTCCCCGTGCGGGCTGATGATCGCGCTGAAGCAGCCGCCCGAGATGGGACCGATCGGGCACCCCGTGTCGGCCATGATCCGGGCCTGCTGGTCGGCATCCAGCCAGGCGGTGGAGTTCACGACGAAGGCACCCGATTCGAGTGCGTGATTGCGCACGCTGATCTCGGCCTGTTGCGCGAACAACTCGCCGGCGAACGAGCCCGGCCACATGCCCGCGTGGATCTGCTCGCCGTCGGCGATCAAGGCATACCGGGCCAACGGGATGTAGTGCTCCCAGCAGGCCAGCTGCCCGATCCGTCCGACCGCGCTGTCGACGGCCCGCAGCCCGGTGCCGTCGCCCTGCCCCCAGATCATCCGCTCGTGATAGGTCGGCATGATCTTGCGCCGGCGCTGCAGCAGGCTGCCGTCCGCATCGAACAACAGCTGGGTGTTGTACAGCGACCCGCCGTCGCGCTCGGTCACACCGATGGAAACCACCATTGCGGCTGCTCTGGCCGCGGCGCCGATCGCATCGATCTCCGGCGATGGGATCGTCACGGCCTGCTCCATCAGTCTGAGGTGTTGCGGGCGCATCTCGAACGGACGCTGCACGAACGCGAAGTACGGGTAGTACGGGATCACCGTTTCGGGAAAGACCGCGAATTGCACACCGCGGCGCGACAACTGCTCAATCTTGGCGACCACCCGTTCGACGGTTCCTTCCCGGCTGTAGAGCACCGGGCTGACCTGCACGGCGGCGGCTCGGATCGCGTTCATGGCCGTCACCCCTCGATCCGCTCGATGATGGTGGCGTTGGCCATGCCGCCGCCCTCGCACATCGTCTGCAGTCCGTAGCGTTTTCCACTGTGCTGCAACGCGTTTACCAGTGTTGTCATCAGTCGCGCGCCGCTGGCACCGAGCGGATGCCCGATCGCGATGGCGCCGCCGTTGACGTTGGTCTTGGCCAGATCCGCGCCGGTTTCTTTCGCCCAGGCCAACACCACCGGGGCGAACGCCTCATTGACCTCGAACAGGTCGATATCGGCCAGGGTCAACCCGGCACGCCGCAACACCTTCTCGGTGGCCGGTATCACCCCGGTGAGCATGTAGAGCGGATCGGACCCGACGACGGTGGTGGTGTGGACCCGCGCGAGTGGCCGCAGGCCCAGCTTCTTGGCGGCTTCTCCGCTGGTGATCAGCAGTGCTGCACTGCCGTCGGACAGCGGCGAGGAGTTACCGGCGGTGATCTCCCAATTGATCTGCGGGAAGCGTCTTTTCACCGCTTCGTCGTAGAAGGCCGGACGCAACGCCGACAACGACTGGACGGTGGTGCCGGGCCGGACGATCTCGTCGGCGGTCAGGCCGGCGACCGGAGCCAGCTCGTCGTCGAAGAGCCCCTCTTTGGTGGCCCGCGCCGCCTTCTCGTGACTGGTTGCGGAGAACTCGTCGAGTTCGGTCCGGGACAAACCCCACCGGGCGGCGATCAGCTCGGCGCTGATGCCCTGCGGCACCAGCCCTTCGGGATACCGGCGCGTCATGTCCTCGCCGAAGGGATTACTGCCCGGCAGCACCGAGCTGCCCATCGGGACACGGCTCATCGACTCCACCCCGGCTGCGATGACCATGTCGTATGCGCCTGCCAGGACACCCTGGGCCGCGAAGCTGATCGCCTGCTGACTGCTGCCGCATTGTCGGTCGATCGTGGTGCCGGGAACCGATTCGGGAAAACCCGCTCCCAATAGGGCGTTGCGGCCGATGTTGACGGCCTGATCGCCCACCTGGGTGACGGCACCGGCGATGACGTCGTCGACTTGGGCCGGATCGACGCCGGTGCGCCGCACCAACTCCCGCAGGCTGTGCGCCAGCAGGTCGGCGGGCAGGACACCGTGCAGGGCGCCATCGGGCTTGCCCTTGCCGATGGGGGTGCGTACGGCGCCGACGATGACGGCGTCGCGTCCTCGATATCCGGTCATCGCGAATTCTCCTGCCCGCTGAGTATGGTCCTCTATACCCAGGTATACACCCTAGGTATAGTAGAGTCAACTCAGGAGTGGAGGTGATCGAGATGACTTTTCTGCAGGGGTCGCTCGCCGACCGCGATTCCTGGTCGGCGATCGGCGAGTGCCCGGTCGAAAAGACCATGGCCGTCGTCGGCACCAAGTCCGCGATGCTGGTCATGCGGGAGGCCTATTACGGCACCACCCGCTTCGACGACTTCGCCCAGCGGGTGGGCATCACCAAAGCCGCGACCGCCACCCGGCTGGCCGAACTCGTCGACCTCGGATTACTGGCCCGGCGGCCGTATCGTGAGCCGGGCCAGCGCAGCCGCGACGAATACGTGCTGACCGAGGCCGGAAGCGACTTCATGCCGGTGGTCTGGGCCATGTTCCAGTGGGGGCAACGGCACCTGCCCAACCGCAGCCGGATAGGGCTGACCCATCTGGGCTGCGGCGCCGATGCGTCGGTGGAGATCCGCTGCGCCGAAGGTCACCGCGTCGAGCCCGGCGAGTTGGGCGCCCGGTTGGTCAAGCGGAAAGCCGCCACGCCCTGACCGGTGCAGGGGACGCGACTTAGGTACTCGTCGGGCCCGCCGAGGCACCCGTCGTCGCCGGTATGCACCGGAAACCGTGCAAGGTGGCCAACCCCCGCGGTGTCGGGGTGCCGGCGAGCGCCAGGTCGGGAAATCGCTCGAACAGCGCGCGCAGCGCGATGGCGGCTTCCATGCGGGCCAGATTGGCCCCGAGGCAGGCGTGGATTCCGCTGCTGAAGGACAGGTGTTCTTTGGCGTTGAACCTGGTGATGTCGAACCGGCCGGGGTCTTCGAACACGTCGGGGTCGTGGTTGGCACCGCCCAGCAGCAGCGCAACCGTCTCGCCGGCGGCGAGGCGGTGTCCGTCGAGCTCCAGGTCGCAGAGCGGATTGCGTGACGTCATCTGCACCGGGCTGTCGAAGCGCAACACCTCCTCGATCGCGCCCGGCCACAACTCGGGATCCTCGCGCAGCATCGCCAACTGGTCTCGGTGACGCAGCAACTGCACGATCGCGTTGCCGATGAGATTGACGGTGGTCTCGAATCCCGCGCCGACGACCAACAACGCCGTCACGCCCAGTTCACGCCGGTCAAGATCACCGTCGCGGATCACCTGGCTGAAGATGTCGTCGCCGGGACCGTCACGCAACCGTTCGATGTGGTCGCCGAAATCACGGTCGCTGTCCCGCAGCGACTGCATCGCGCTCCGAAATGTCTTCCAGGACACGCCGATATCGAGCAACGGCGCTCCGAGTTCACCCCGGTCCAGCATCGGCGCCCGCATTTCCTCGGGGATGCCGAGTATCTCGGCGATGATCCGCGCCGGCAATGGACCCGCGAAGTCGGCGATCAGGTCCGGCTGCGGTGCGGATTCCAAACGGTCAAGCAGGTCGTCGGTGATCTCCACGACCCGGGCGCGCAGTTTTTCGATCGCACGAGGCGTGAACGCGCGCACGACGGCGCGCCGGTAGCGCGTGTGATCGGGCGGATCGACCATGAGCATCGAGGGCGGTTCAGCCGGATTCGGCAACTGCGGATCCGTTCGGCTGATCAACCAACGAACCGGTCGGGGCAGGTTCATGTTGGCGGGGTTGCTCACTCCGAACCGGTCATCGCGCAAAATGGTCCGGCACAGCTCGTGGTCGGCGGTGACCGAGACGAACGGCGTGCGAGTCAGGCTTCCGGCCGCACGAATCTGCTCGATCAACGGCTCGGGCTCACCGCCGCGCATCGGGCCGGCGAGTAGCCGTGCCAGGGGTTCGCCGCGGCGCGCCTGCACCGCCAGGAACGTCCGCGGAAGCCCGTGCAGCAACGCCCACCGGCCCCACAGAACTGGTCGCATGACCGACCTCCCGCCGCTCGGGGTCACCGCTTGGCCCGTCAGACAACCAGAGCCTACTGAGCCGGCACGCGACCCGCCGGAGCACACCGGCGGTGATCGGCGCGCTGACACCGCCTTCGGGACCGTTGCTCGGCGGCCCCCCACGACCAGCCCGGTGGGTTACCCTCGCACCGATGTCTACGGTCCCCGACCCTCACCTGGCCCCGCCGGCCGCGCTGGCCCGCGAAGACGAGGGCTATCACAAGGATCTCCATCCTCGTCAGGTGCAGATGATCGCCATCGGCGGGGCGATCGGCACCGGGCTGTTCCTGGGGGCCGGCCGGCGCCTGCATGAGGCGGGCCCCGCCCTGTTCCTGGTCTATGGGATCTGCGGCATCTTCGTGTTCTTCATCCTGCGGGCGCTCGGCGAATTGGTGGTGCACCGCCCCACCTCGGGGTCGTTCGTGTCGTATGCCCGCGAGTTCTTCGGGGAGAAAACGGCATTCGTCGCGGGCTGGCTGTACTTCCTCAACTGGTCGATGACCGGGATCGTCGATACCACCGCGATCGCGACGTACTTCCACTACTGGGGCGTGTTCCACGTCGTTCCGCAGTGGGTGCTGGCACTGATCGCACTGGTGTCGGTGGTGTCGATGAACCTGATCTCGGTGAAGCTCTTCGGCGAACTGGAGTTCTGGGCCGCGCTGATCAAGGTGGTGGCTCTGGTGACCTTCCTGATCGTCGGGACCGTCTTTCTGGGCGGCCGCTTTCAGGTCGACGGCGAGTCCACCGGCCTGCACCTGTGGGTCGACAACGGCGGCTTCCTGCCGACCGGACTACTCCCTGTGGTGCTGGTCACCTCGGGTGTGGTGTTCTCCTATGCCGCGGTCGAACTGGTCGGCACCGCCGCCGGTGAGACCGCCGAGCCGGAGAAGATCATGCCGCGGGCGATCAACTCGGTGGTGGCCCGGATCGCGATCTTCTACGTCGGCTCGGTGGTACTGCTGGCGCTGCTGCTGCCCTACACCGCCTACAAGCACGGCGAGAGCCCGTTCGTGACGTTCTTCGCCAAGATCGGGTTCAACGGTGCCGGCGGCCTGATGAACCTGGTGGTGCTCACCGCGGCGTTCTCCAGCCTCAACGCGGGCCTGTATTCCACCGGGCGGATTCTGCGGTCGATGGCGGTCAACGGCAGCGGTCCGAAGTTCACCGCACCGCTGTCTGGAAACGGTGTGCCTTACGGCGGCATCCTGCTGACCGGCGCGATCGGCCTGTTCGGGGTCGCGCTGAACGCCGTCGTCCCGGAGCACGCCTTCGAGATCGTGCTCAACATCGCCGCCTTGGGCGTGATCACGGCATGGGCGACCATCGTCGCCTGCCAGCTGCGGTTCTTGTCGTTGACCAAGCGAAGCGAGTTGCAGCGGCCGGCCTTCCGGATGCCACTGGCGCCCTACAGCGGCTACGTCACCCTGGCGTTCCTGGCCGCCGTGGTGGTGCTGATGATGTTCGACCCCGAATACGGCGTCTGGATCCGCACCGCGGTGCTGGTCGGCGGACCAGGCCTGGTCGCCGGCTGGTACCTGGTGCGTAACCGGGTGAGGGCCGCGGCCGTGCCCGCCACGGACACCGGCGAGCAACCGCCCACGGTGGCCGCGCAAGCCGAAACGGACGAGTAGGACGAGTTAGGAGGCCGAAACCCCATGCCCGGCAACCGGTACGCAGCCAAGCCTCCGCTGTACGGGATGGTGCTGGTGTTCTGCGCCATCGCGATCGTCGCCATCACCGCCTACCTGCATGCGGGCTGGTGGTCGGTGCTCGGCTACGCGCTCGCCGCAGTCACGGCGGTCGCCGGGGGCGTGTTGGCATTCCGGGATTTCTCGTAATCGGATTTCTCGCAGCCGGATTTCTCGCAGCCGCCGACCGGTTGGTGCCCGACGCCCGGAACCGCGCGTCACTGCAGCCACTCACGTCACAGGGTGCGTAGGCTGTGGCCCAATCGATGTCGGCGGGGGACTGCGTGCAGGTACCGGATCAGGCGAGAACCAAGGCGTTCAGCCGGCAACTGGCGCTGACGGCCGCGCTACTGCTGGCCGGCTGTAGTACCACCGTCGACGGCAACCCGACCGCGGCGCCCGGCGGCAGCGGGCCCCCGGAGCCGTCGTTGCGGACACCCCGCCCAACCACCGCCCCGCCGAGCACCTCGACGCCCACCGCGCCGCCGTCGTCGAGCAGCCCGGGCAAGCCCGGCGACGCCATCGCCCTACCGCCGGACGAGAACGGTTACGTCTTCATCGAGACGAAGTCCGGACGGACCAGATGCCAGATCTCGACACGGCAGGTCGACTGCGAAGCCGAGTTCACCAACAGCCCGCTCAAGAGCGGTGAGCATGCCAACGGTGTCAGCGTCAGTTCCGACGGCACCGTGCAGTGGGTGCTCGGCAACCTCGGCGACATCCCGGTCGTCACCATCGACTACCTGACCTACCACGCCGAGGGCTGGAAGATCGACGCCGACGTCGAGGGCACCCGATTCACCAACGACCGCACCGGTCACGGCATGTTCGTCAGCATCGACAACGTCGAGACGTTCTGAGCTCTGGCCCAGCTCAGCAGCAACCGCTTTCCGTTACGATCGCTGGAATGGCGCGCTTCGGATCTTCACACGGCTCCGGCACACCCGGGGACGACCCAACCCGATCCACCCAGTATGGGCAACGCGGGCCGCAGCCGCCCGGGCCCCAGCCGGCGCCGTTCGGTCCCGCCGGCCCCAGGCACCACCCCGGCGACCCGGGATTCCCGCCCGGCAATGCGCCGACCCAGTACAACCCCGCCTACCACCCGATCGAACAGCAACGTCCCGGCGATCCAGACACCGAGGACTTCGCCGCGTCGGCGCCCACCCCCTGGTTTCGCCGACGCTCGGTGCTGACCGCCTGGTTCGGACTCATTCTGCTGATGCTCGCGCTGGTGATCTGGGGCATCGTCCAGCTGACCAGCCGCGGACCGGGGGACGGCGGTACCGCGCCGGCGAGCAGCTCCTCGAGCACCACCGCCGGCACGACCAGTCCGACCAGCACGACCAGTCCGACCAGCACCCCGCCGAGCGCGTCGAGCACCACCGCCGCGCCGCCCCCGCCTCGGCAGGCACCACCCCAACAATCCCCGCCGCGGCAACCCCCGGCGCCCAGCGAGACGCATCGCCACCGGCCGCGCCTGCCGTCGCTGCCGTCGGTGATCACCATCCCGCCGGTGCCGAAAGTTCCCGAGCTGCCGACGGTGATCACCATCCCGCCGTACCGGTAGGCCGGCTCGGTACTCTCGCCGCATGCGACCGCAGCGTGATCCGGCCTGGCTCGGCATCGACGTGGTGGCCGTCCTGGTGTTCTGCGCGCTGGGGCGCCGCAGTCACGACGAGGGCCTCGATATCAGCGGCCTGGCAACCACGGCCTGGCCGTTTCTGAGCGGTACGGTGCTGGGCTGGCTGCTGTCGCGCGGCTGGCGCAGGCCCACCGCCGTCGTCCCGACCGGGGTGATCGTCTGGGTTTCGACGGTGCTGGTCGGCATGGCGTTGCGGGCGGCGACCGCTACGGGCGTGGCATGGTCATTCGTCGCGGTCGCGTCGACGGTGACCGCCGTGTTCCTACTCGGCTGGCGGGCGGTGTTCGAGCTCGTCGCGCGACGCCGCGCCACCCGGTAGACGGCACAGCGAGTCGTCAGCCGCCGGCGCGGGGTTTCGTCAGCAGCAGCACCTACCATCGGTGTGCGTGGAACGAACGCCGGACGACCCCAACGACGAACCGACCCGGATGGCCGACTACGACTATCGCGGGGCCGACAGATATGACGAGCCGGCCGGCTACTACAGCGAGTACCGTGACCCCACCGGAGCGCAGCCCGGCTGGCCCGAACCGCCGCCGGCCCCCTGGTACCTGAGGCCGCTCGCGCTCATCGGTTGGGGTGTGCTCACCGCCCTGCTGATCGCCACGCTGGTGTGGAGCATGGTCCGGCTGGTGAACAAGGACTCCGGCGACACCACGCCGGCGACGACGTCGGTCACCTCCACCGTGGCACCCCCGGGCGAGCCGACCGCCCCGAATCCGATCGCCCCGGCGCCCACCGGTCAGGAAAAGGCACCGCCACCGGCTACCACCACCACCACCGAACCGCCGGCTACCAGCACCACCGAACCCCCGAGCACGACCACCGAACCCACGACGACTGCGCCGACCACGACTGCGCCGACGACCACCCAGCCCACCACCACCCAGCCCCCGACCACGACCGCAGCGCCGCCGACCACCACTGCCGGGGCGGATGGTCAATAGCGCTGCCACGCCGCGAAAACCCTTCCGAACAGTCGCAAACCGATACAGTTAGGCCAGCCTGCGTCGCGCTGCACGAGAACGGGGTGGCACTATGGGCGAGCATCAAGCAGCGCTTGAGCAGGTATTGCGCAAGATAGACGGTAAGTTACCCATCAGTAACTTCAGCTAAGCTACTGGCTGGTAACTTCTGGATGAGAGAGGCGCTCCGTGACCGAGAATGTCCAGATGATGATCAGGCTGGTCGTCGGGCTGTCCATGACAGCGCTCGTCGCAGTTCTCGCCGTACGCCGGGTGTTCTGGCTGTACAAGCTGGTCATGTCCGGCCAGAAGGTCGGCGCCGAACGGGTGTCCGACGTCGGTGCCCGGGTGTGGACCCAGGTCCGTGAGGTCGCCGGCCAGGCCAAGCTGCTGAAGTGGTCGATTCCGGGCATCGCGCACTTCTTCACCATGTGGGCGTTCATCGTGCTGCTGACCGTCTACATCGAGGCCTACGGTCAGCTGTTCAAGCACGACTTCGCCATCCCGGTCATCGGCCAGTGGGATGCGCTGGGCTTCCTGCAGGACTTCTTCATCACCGCGGTCACGCTGTCGATCTTCGCGTTCATGATCATCCGCATCATCCGCAATCCGCGCGAGATGGGCCGGGAATCGAGGTTCTACGGCTCGCACAACGGTGGCGCCTGGCTGATCCTGGTCATGATCCTCAACGTGGTGTGGACCTTCCTGCTGCTGCGCGGCGCCGCGGTCAACACCGGCAGCCTGCCCTACGGCAACGGCGCCTACCTGTCGCAGCTGATGGGCAAGATCATGGAGCCGTTGGGGCTCGCCGCGAACGAGACCATCGAGACCGTCTCGCTGCTGCTGCACATCGGTGTGGCGCTGGCGTTCTTGATCATCGTGCTGCACTCCAAGCACCTGCACATCTTCCTGGCCCCGATCAACGTCACCTTCAAGCGGTTGCCCGACGGGCTGGGCCCGCTACTGCCGATCGAGTACGAGGGCGAGGCGCTGAACTTCGACGACCCGCCCGAAGACGCGGTCTTCGGCCGCGGCAAGATCGAGGACTTCTCCTGGAAGGGCATGCTCGACTTCGCCACCTGTACCGAGTGTGGCCGCTGCCAGTCGCAGTGCCCGGCGTGGAACACCGGTAAGCCGCTGAGCCCCAAGTTGTTGATCATGGACCTGCGTGATCACTGGATGGCCAAGGCGCCCTACCTGCTCGGCACCAAGGACGCGCCGGACATGGACATCGACCTGGCCGACGCCAAACCGCTGGCCGGTCACCATGTGCCGGAGAAGGGCTTCGAGCGCATCGGTGGCTCCGGCCCGGAGCAGGCCACCCGCCCGCTGGTCGGCACCGCCGAACAGGGCGGCGTGATCGACCCGGACGTGTTGTGGTCGTGCACCAACTGCGGCGCCTGCGTCGAGCAGTGCCCGGTGGACATCGAGCACATCGACCACATCCTGGACATGCGCCGCTACCAGGTGTTGGTGGAGTCGGAGTTCCCGTCCGAGCTGGCCGTGCTGTTCAAGAACCTGGAGAACAAGGGCAACCCCTGGGGGCAGAACGCCAGCGAGCGCACCGCCTGGATCGACGAACTCAACTTCGACATCCCGGTTTACGGCCAGGACGTCGACAGTTTCGACGGCTTCGAGTACCTGTTCTGGGTGGGCTGCGCGGGCGCCTATGAGGACCGCGCCAAGAAGACCACCAAGGCCACCGCCGAACTGCTGGCGGCCGCCGGGGTGAAGTTCCTGGTGCTGGGCACCGGCGAGACCTGCACCGGTGACCCGGCGCGGCGATCCGGCAACGAGTTCCTGTTCCAGCAGTTGGCAACCCAGAACGTCGAGACGCTCAACGAGTTGTTCGACGGCCTGGAGAAACCAGACCGCAAGATCATCGCCAGCTGTCCGCACTGCTTCAACACGATCTCGCGGGAATACCCGCAGTTGGGCAGCGAGTACACGGTGCTGCACCACAGCCAGGTGCTCAACCGGCTGGTCCGGGACCAGAGGCTGATACCGGTCACGCCGATGTCGCGTGATGTCACCTACCACGACCCATGCTTCCTGGGCCGTCACAACAAGGTGTACGAGCCGCCGCGCGAGCTCGTCACCGCCGCGGGAGCCAATCTGGTCGAGATGCCGCGTAACCGCGATCGCTCGTTCTGTTGCGGCGCCGGCGGCGCCCGGATGTGGATGGAAGAGCACATCGGCAAGCGGGTGAACCACGACCGCGTGGACGAGGCGCTGGCCACCGGCGCCACGACCATCGCCACCGCCTGCCCGTTCTGCCGGGTGATGATCAGTGACGGCCTCGACGACCGGATCGAGGCCTCCGGGCGTTCCGGCGTGGACGTCCGTGACATCGCCCAGCTGCTGCTGGACTCGCTGGACATGTCCGGGGTGACGTTGCCGGAGAAGGGCACCGCTGCGGCGGCGGCCGCTGCGACCGTCAAGACGGCGCCGAAGGAGGCGCCGGCACCTGCTGCCGCTGCCACCGCGACGG
>NZ_QMEX01000054.1 GCF_003284925.1 Mycolicibacter senuensis | reverse complement strand
TACGTTCCGGCGCCCGGAGAGATTGCGCCGCAAGACCATTCCGGGGGGCAATCGTGACAACAAGGGTGCGAACGGTGCTGGCCGCGATCCTGAGCCTGGTGCTCATCGCCGGGGGATTCGCGGCGGTACGCGGCTACGCGCGGATCGGCCGAACGACGGTGATCGGGTACTTCGACAACAGCACCGGTCTGTTTCCCGGTGACGACGTGCGTATTCGCGGGGTGCCCGTGGGCAAGGTCGAAAAGATCGAACCGCAGCCGCAGCGCGCCAAGATCACCTTCTGGTTCGACAGCAAGTACCAGGTGCCGGCCGAGGCCAAAGCCGCGATCCTGTCACCACAACTGGTCACCGGCCGGGCCATCCAGTTGACACCGCCCTACACCGGTGGGCCCACGATGGGCAACGGTGCGGTCATTCCCCAGGACCGCACCGCGGTGCCGGTCGAATGGGACGAACTGCGCGGCCAACTCGAGCGGCTGACCGAACTGCTCAAGCCCACCGAGCCCGGTGGCGTGAGCACGCTCGGCGCGCTGATCAACACCGCGGCCGGCAACCTGCGCGGGCAGGGCGGCATCATCAGGGACAGCATCGTCACGCTGTCACAGGCGGTGTCGGCGCTCGGCGATCACCGCAAAGACATCTTCGGCACGTTGAAGAACCTGTCGACGGTGGTGTCGGCGCTGCACGACAGCACCGGTCTGCTCGAGCAGTTGAACCACAACCTGGCCGCGGTGACGAACGCGTTGGCCGACGACCCCAACAAGGTGGGTCGGGCGGCCGAAGATCTCAACGCCGTCGTCGTGGATCTGCGCAACTTCGCCGCCGACAACCGCGAGACCATCGGCACCGCGTCGGACAAGTTGACCTCGATCAGCACCGCGCTGGTCGACAGCCTCGACGACATCAAGCAGACCCTGCACGTCGCGCCTACCACGCTGTCGAATTTCAACAACATCTACGAGCCGTCCAACGGCGCCATGACCGGCGCCCTGGCCGTCAACAATTTCGCCGACCCGATCCAATTCCTGTGCGGCGCAATCCAGGCCGCCAGCCGGCTGAACATGGACAAAGCGGCGAAGCTGTGCGTGCAATACCTGGCGCCGATCGTCAAGAACCGGCAGTACAACTTCCCCCCGTTGGGGGAGAACCTGTTCGTCGGCCCGACAGCCCGGCCGAACGAGGTCACCTACACCGAAGACTGGCTGCGGCCCGATTACGTCCCGCCGGCGGCGCCGGCCGCGGCCCCGGCACCGGCGGCCCCGGCGGCGGTCAGCACCGACCCCGCCGCCGGGCTGCCCGGCATGATGATTCCCCCGGAGGTGGCGCGTGAAACCGGCTGACTGGCCGCGCGTGGCGCTGAGCCTGGTGCTGGCCGTGATGGTGGCCGCCGTGACCGGCTGCGACTGGCACGGGCTGAACTCGTTGCCGCTGCCCGGAACCCAGGGCAAGGGTCCCGGCTCGTTCGTGATCCAGGCGCAGATGCCCGACGTCAACAACATCCAGGCCAACTCGCGGGTGCGCGTCGCCGACGTGACGGTCGGCACCGTGACCAAGATCGAACGCCAGGGCTGGCACGCGTTGGTGACCATGCGTCTCGACCGCGACGTCGACCTGCCCGCCAACGTCACCGCCAAGGTCGGCACCACCAGCCTGCTGGGTTCGCTGCACATCGAACTGGCGCCACCGAGCGACGTCCGGCCGGAAGGCAAGCTGCGCGGCGGCGCGCTCATCCCGCTGTCGAATGCCGGCAGCTACCCGAGCACCGAGCAGACGCTGGCGGCGCTGTCCATGGTGCTCAACGGCGGTGGACTCGGCCAACTGCAGGACATCGTCGAGGCGTTCTCCACCGCGTTCCGCGGCCGCTCCCAGGATGTGCGCAGTCTGATCGGGCAGCTGGACACCTTCACCGCGAACCTCAACGGCCAAACCGAGGACATCATCACCGCCACCGAGAGCCTGAACAAGCTGGTCGGCAAGTTCTCCGCGCAGCAACCGGTTCTGGACCGGGCCCTCAAGACCATCCCGGATGCGTTGGCGGTGCTCAACGAGGAACGGGGCGACCTCACCGAGGCGGTCGCTCAGCTCGGCAAGTTCAGCGCCCTGACCGCCGACGCGGTCAACCAGACAAAAGAGAACCTGGTCAAGGAATTCCACCAGATCGGACCAGTGCTGGAGGCGTTCGCCAACGCGGGCCCCGCCATGACCCGCGGGCTCAGCGAGATCTCCACCTTCCCGTTCCCGAACGAGGAGATCGAGAAGTGGCAGCGCGGCGACTACGCCAACCTGCAGGCCATCGTCGACCTGACGTTGAGCCGCTTCGATCAAGGCATATTCACCGGCACCAGGTGGGAATGCGACCTGACCGAGCTGGAGCTGCAATGGGGCCGCACCATCGGCCAGCTCCCCAGCCCGTGCACCGCCGGCGGGCCGCACAACGCCGGCAATCCGTTGACCTATCCGTACCGCTGGGATCAGGGGCCGTAGATGTTTCTGCACCGAAGGATCAAGATCCAACTCGCCATCCTCAGCGTGATCGGGCTTTTCGCGGTGACGTTCATGGCGCTGCACTTCATCAAGTTGCCGGCCATGCTGTTCGGCGTCGGCCGGTACACCGTCACGGTGGAACTGCCCGAGACCGGCGGTCTCTACGAGAGCGGCAACGTCACCTACCGCGGCACCGAGGTGGGCCGGGTCAAGTCGGTGCACCTGACCGCCACCGGTGTGGAGGCGCAGCTGTCGCTGAAATCCGGCATCGACATCCCGTCGGATCTGAAAGCCGAAGTGCACAGCCAATCGGCGGTCGGTGAGCAGTACGTCGACCTGCGGCCGCGCAGCGGCACCGCGGCCCCGCTGAAGAACGGCGACGTGATCCGGCTCGAGGACACCTCGGTGCCACCGGACATCAACGCCCTGCTCGGCGCCGCCACCACGGCCCTGCGGGCGGTGCCCCACGACAACCTCAAGACCGTGGTCGACGAGTCCTACGTCGCGGTCGGCGGATTGGGACCCGAACTGGCCCGCCTGGTGAAGGGCTCCGCAGACCTGGCGATCGAGGCCCGCGAGAACCTCGACCCGCTGATCACCCTGATCGACAAGTGGCAGCCGGTGGCCGACTCGCAGAACCACACCTCGCAGGCCATTACGGCCTGGGCGTCGCACGTGGCCACCGTGACCAGCGAACTGCAAACCCACGACCAGGATGTCGCCGCGCTGCTGGACAACGGCGGCCCGGCGTTCGGGGAGGCCGGCCGGCTCTTCGAGCGGCTGCAACCCACCCTGCCGAGCATGATGGCGAACCTGACCAGCCTCGGCCGGGTCGGCATCGACTATCACGACAACCTCGAAGAGCTCTTGGTGGTGTTGCCCGAAGGCATCTCGCTGATGTCGGCCACCCTGGTGGCCAACCACAACACCAAGCAGGACTACCGCGGGGCATATCTGAGCTTCAACCTGAACCTGAACCTGCCGCCGCCATGCAACACCGGGTTCTTGCCGGCCCAGCAGCGCCGGGTGGCCAGCTTCGAGGACTACCCGGATCGCGCGCCCGGTGACCTGTACTGCCGTGTCCCGCAGGACTTCCCGTTCAGTGTCCGTGGTGTCCGCAACGCCCCGTGCGAGACGGTGCCCGGCAAACGCGCGCCGACGGTGGCGATGTGTGAGAGCGACGAGCAGTACGTGCCGCTCAACGACGGCTGGAACTGGAAGGGCGACCCCAACGCCACGATCACCGGCCAGGACATCCCGCAGCTGCCGCCCGGCTCACCGCCGGCCGGTGGGTCCGTCCCACCGATCCCCACCGCGGGACCGGTCACATTCCCGCAAGCCGAACTGGGCCAAACCGCGCCGAAGGAGAAGACATGGCAGTCGATGTTGACACCGCCGACCGGCAACTGAGCGTCGAAGCAGCCGACCGGGACGCCGCTGACCAGGCGACGGCCCAGGACACCGCCGCTGCCGGCGCCACACCGGGCGATCAGCAGGTCTCGGCCAGACCGCGCACCGCGGTGCGGACGGCGTTGATCGCCGGTTCGGCGGCGGTGATCGCCCTGGCCGGGGTGGCCGGATGGCTCGGGGTGCGTACCTACCAGTCGCACCAGGAGCAACACCAGCGAAACGTGTTCCTCCAGGTGGGTCGCCAAGCTGCGTTGAACCTGACCACGATCCGCTACACCGACGTCGACGCCGACATCGACCGCATCCTCGATTCGGCGACCGGCGAGTTCCACGACGACTTCCAGCAACGCTCAGGGCCGTTCATGGAAGTCGTCAAACGCGCCCAGACCACCAGTGAGGGCACCGTCACCGAGGCCGGGCTGGAATCGTTCGACAGCGATCATGCCCAGGTGCTCGTCGCGGTGTCGGTACAGACGTCCGATCCCCGTACGGCTGACCAACAACCGCGATTGTGGCGGATGCGGATCGGCGTGCAGAAGGTCGACGACGGCGCCAAGGTCTCCAACGTCGAGTTCGTGGCATGACCGCCCCAAGTCGCGCGGCGACCGCACTGAAGGAGCCCGAGGTGATGCTGACCGAGATCGAAGCCGACGACGAAGCCATTGCCGCAGTGGCCGATACGGCCGAACCCGTGGCCGAGCCCGGCCACCGTGCCCGCTCGTGGCCGCAGCTGCTGGCCTACGCCCTGCTGCCAGCGGTGGCGTTGCTGTTGGCGATGGCCGCCGGTTTCCTGAAATGGCAGGACGCTTCGGTGCGGGAGGCCCCGGCGGCGCGTGCCGCGTCGATGCAGGCCGCCACCGACGGCACGATCGCGCTGTTGTCCTACAAGCCCGACACCGTCGAACAGGATCTCGAGTCGGCCCGCGGCAGGCTGACCGGCCAGTTCCTGGATGCCTACACCTCGCTCACCCGTGATGTGGTGATCCCGGGGGCCAAGCAGCAGCAGATCAGTGCGGTGGCCACCGTGCCGGCCGGCGCCCCGGTGTCGATGAGCGGAAGTCACGCGGTGGTGCTGCTGTTCGTCAATCAGTCCGTGGCCGTCGGAAAAGATGCGCCGAGCAACACCGCCTCCAGTGTCCGGGTCACCCTCGACCACGTCGACGGCCGATGGCTGATCTCCGGGTTCGAGCCGGTCTGATGATGCGCCGGTACCGATCCGTGGTCCGTCGCCGGTCGGCGGCGGCGCTGGGGGCCTGCGCCCTCGGCTGCGCGCCGCTGGCATTGACGCCGTGCGTAAGTGCTGATGCCACAGCGTATCTGGTCAACGTGACGGTCCGGCCGGGCTATCACTTCGCCAGCGCCCAGGACGCGTTGGGTTACGGATACGGCATCTGCGACAAGGTCTCCGGCGGACGGCCCTACGCGCAGCTGGTCGGTGACGTCAAGGCCGACTTCGCCACCGACGATGAATTCCATGCTTCCTACCTGATCGGCCAGGCGGTCAACGAACTGTGTCCAGCCCAGATCTGGCAACTGCGCAACTCCGCAGCCCACTACCGCCCTCCCCCGGGCGCCACCTGATGAGGAGACCGAGATGCGTTACCGCGTACTGTTCCCCGCCGCCACAATCCTGCTGGCCGGTGCCGTGCTGGACCCGGTGGTCGGGCACGCCGACAACCGCCGGCTCAACGAGTCGGTCGTCGCCAACGTCTACACCGTGCAGCATCAGGCCGGCTGCACCAATGACGTCTCGATCAACCCGCAATTGCAGGCGGCCGCCCAACGGCACACCAATGATGTGCTCAACAACCGCGACCTCGACGGCGATATCGGCTCGGATGGCTCCACCGTGCAAAGCCGTGCCGAGGCCGCCGGTTTCTCCGGCCCGGTCGCCGAGACCGTGGCGATCCACCCCGCGATTGCCATCACCGGAGTCGACCTGATCAACCACTGGTACCACAACCCGGCCTCTTTCGCGATCATGTCCAACTGCAGCAACAACCAGATCGGCGTGTGGTCGGAGAACAGCCCGGACCGCACCGTCGTCGTCGCGGTCTACGGTCAGTCGCCGCAACAGCCGGCCAACGCCCCCGGCGCCGGAGGGCGCCCGCCGCTCAGTGCGGCTGAACCGGTGAACGCCCCGCTCAGTCCCAGCCCCGACTACGACGGAACCGACGAGGTGGAGTACTTCTTCAACTGGCTGCCCTGGATCCTGCGCGGTGTCTACCCGCCGCCGGCCAACCCGCCGCGATAACGCCCAGGGCGGAAGGAGATTTAGATGAGCGCTCCCGCAGATTCCGGCGCGGCGATCACTCATGTCGCCGTCGTCGCCGTAGTGGGCATGGTGCTGGCAGGTGGTGGGGTCGCGTGCTCGCCACGACATACGGCCACCCGGCCCGGCACCGGGGTATTGGCCCCGGGCACAGTACAACTCGCCGTCGACCACCGTGATCTGGCGGCGCCGGAAAAGGTGCAGTGTGCGTCCGACGAATGGTTGACCACGATCACCATCGGCGACGATGCGTCTGGCGCCACGGTGACGGTGTCAAAAACCGGGCAGCTCACCGTCGAATCCGTCCTGATCCGTGCCCTCGGCGAGTTCACCGGCAACTACAACCGCGGCCTGGACGGTGATGCCGAGGTGACCATGATCGAGTCCACCTACGACATCACCGGTGTCGCCCAGGGATACACTGCGACCTCGTTCGAGCGCACCGTGCGGCCGTTCGCGATCAAGGTCGCGTGTTGACAACGCGCGGATGTGCCGGCGAGGCCGCCGGTGCACGAACCCACTAGACAACGCACCGAGCTGTTGGGTGACATGGTGACGGTGCAGCCTGATGGGGTGGACGTCGAGGCACTGCTCGGGGACCTCGAGGGCGCCGCGCGTGACGAGCGGGCCGAGCTGATCTCCTGGCTGCTGGCTCACGGATTCGATACCGACCAGATCCGCAGCGCCTACAGCCCGATGCTGCTGCCGGCCAACCGTGTCATCGGTGAAGACGGCTCCGTGGTATCGGTACGGGAAGTCTCGGAATCCACCGGGGTAAACCTGGAATTGCTGCAACAACTGCATCGTGCGGTGGGGCTGGTTCGGGTGGACGACCCCGATGCGCCATGCCAATCGCGCGCGGACGCCGAATCAGTCCTGTCGGCTGCACGTTTGGTCGACCTCGGCTTCGACGCCGGGCAGGTGGTCCTGACGGTGCGGTTATTGATGGAAGGACTCAGCGGCGCCGCCATGGCGATGCGTCAGGCGGCGCTGCAGGCGTTGCTGCGCCCCGGCGCCCGTGAACTCGACCTGGCACAGGCATGCGAAGAGCTGGCGCGAACGGCGGAGCCGCTCTTCGGCCCGATGGCCTCGGACCTGATGCGGCTGGCGCTGCGGCACTCATTCGAGACGGAGGCGATCAACGCGGTCGAGCGGGCCGCCGGCACCTTGCCGGGTGCGCGGGAAGTCGGGATCGCGTTCGCCGACCTCGTGGGGTTCACCCGGCTGGGCGAGCAGCTGCCACCGGAGGACTTGGGGCTGATCGCCGGCCGATTCGCCGACCTGGCCCGTGACGTCGTCACGAGCCCCGTCCAGTTCGTCAAGACCATCGGCGACGCGGTGATGCTGGTCTGTGCCGACCCGCTCAAACTGCTGACCACGGCGTTGGACCTAGTGCAGGCCGCCGCCGCGGCCGGTTTCCCCCGCCTTCGGGTGGGACTCGCGACCGGCCCCGCTGTCTGCCGCTCGGGTGACTGGTACGGCAGCCCGGTGAACCTGGCCAGCCGGGTGACCGACGCGGCACCGGCGGGCACGGTCCGGGTGACCGAATCCGCGCGCGCCGCAATCGGCGATGCGGCAGGAATCGTATGGGCGTTCGCCGAAATACGTCAGCTGAAGGGGATTGGTGGCGACGTGGTGCTGTACGAGGCCCGCCGCAGCGGTTAGCGGCAGGAGCGGGCGTCGGTGTTGCGGCTCCACTCGATCGGTCCGGCGACGATGGAGTGGCTGGTGAGTTTGCGGCCGAGCACGTCCTGGGCGGTGCGGGCGGCGTCGATGAGCGCGGGCAGTGACACCCCGGTGGAGACTCCCATCTCTTCGAACATGCTGATGAGGTCTTCGGTGGCGATGTTGCCGGTGGAGCCGGCCGGTACCGGGCAGCCGCCGAGTTCGCCGAAGCTGGACTCGAAGCTGGTGCAGCCGGCCTGCAGGGCGGCGTAGGCGTTGGCCAGACCTTGGCCGCGGGTGTTGTGGAAGTGCGCGGTGACCTCGACCCCCGGTAACCGTTCGATGGCGGCGGTGAAGAACTCCCCGACGTAGGCGGGGTTGGCCATTCCGGTGGTGTCACCGAAGCCGATCTCGGTGGCGCCGGCGGCTGCGAACTGTTCGGCGAGGTCGAGGACCCGGGTCAGCGGCACCTTGCCCTCATAGGGGCACCCGTAGGAGGTGGCGATCACCGCGGCGCAATGCAGGCCCTCGCTCACGATCCGCTTGGCGTTCACGGCGTTGTCGGCCATCGACTCGGCGACCGTCCGGTTGACGTTCTTCTTGTTGTGCGTCTCGGAGGCGGAGACGAAAATCGCTACCTCAGAGAAGGTCTCGCGTACCTTGAGGGCGTTGTCCAGGCCTTTGCTGTTGGGCGCCAGAACCATCAGGTCGACGTCGTCGCTCACGTCGACACCCTGCAGCACCTCCACTCCGTCGGAGAGTTGGGGGATGACGTCGGGCCGCACGAAGCTGGCCACCTCGATGCGGCGCAGTCCGGTGCGGGCGAGCCGGTTGATCAGATCGATCTTGTCGGCGGTGGCGATGGTTTCGGGTTCGTTCTGAAACCCGTCGCGCGGACCCACTTCGCGGATTTTGACTTGCGTGGGCAATGCACTCACCAGATAGTCCTTTCACCTTCACGATGGATCGCGGGCCTGCGGCACCCGGGCGATACCCCTGTGCCGCCGATCCGCGGAATCCCCGCACCCATGCGGCGGTGAGACCTGTCGAAGGCTCACTCCACCAGCGAGACTAGCTACGAAAGATGTTCGGGGCAAAGGGTATAACCGTTCGGAAGGCGTGAGAGACCGAGAAACGACAGGCCGGTCCGTTATGCGTCCCCCCGGTGGAGGGCCAATTGCATCCTTTCGGGGGATGGGCGCGTGCCGTGTCGCGATACCGGCTCGGGAGGACGCCGGCGGGCCGGCGCCCCGGCCGCAGCAGGCTACCCCGAAGGGGGAACAAGCTGTGCTCTTCTGGGGGAAGCGGGGCCGGCGCGCAATCGGCCATGATGATAGTCATCCACAAGCCGGAGATGCTCACACGCTGGGCCGCAAGGTTTTCCGTTGCCGAGCATTCCACAAGGAACAGGCGTCGTCATGGAGCCCTCTGCCTCCGAACAAGCCAGGCCGGACAGTTCTTCGAGTCCGAAAACACTACGGGTGCTCGCGGGGCGGCACCGCGGCGACGGTGCTGCGCTGCCTTTCGCGATGAGCGGATTGACTCCCAGTGCAGCGGCCCGAATGCTGGCGCTGACGTCCCGGCTGACGGTGCGTCGCGCCCTGGCGGTGGGCAGCTACGTTCCCCATCTGCCGTGGCCCTGGTCGATGATCGACTTCGCTGCGCGGGCACTGCCTACCGCCCCGGGTCCTGCGGCGATCACGATCGGGTTACCCACGGCCACCGCGCGGCTGGTGCGTGCCGCCTGGGTGCCGCCCGCGGACGGCAATGGCCGGGTGGTGCTCTATCTGCAAGGCGGCGCGTTCGTGGCCTGCGGGCCCAACTCGCACAGCAGACTGGTTCACTCGTTGTCGAAGTTCGCCGATTCTCCCGTGTTGGTGGTGAACTACCGGCTGCTGCCCAAACACTCCGTCACGATGGCCCTCGATGACTGTCACGACGCCTATCGTTGGCTGCGCGATCGCGGTTACCGGCCGGAACAGATCGTGCTGGCCGGCGATTCGGCCGGCGGTTATCTGGCGATGTCGCTCGCGCAGCGGCTGCTGCGCCAGGCCGCCGAGGCGCCGGCGGCGCTGGTCGGGATCTCACCGTCGCTGCAGCTGGCGGCCGGTCCCAAGCGGGCTCACCCGAATATGAGAACCGATGCGATGTTCCCGCCGAATGCGTTTGATGCGTTGGTCGCGTTGATCACCCGGGCCGCGCGTGCCGATACATCCGGCCGGGCGGGCGCACCGTTGTATGAACCGCTGGATCACGTGGAACCGGGCCTGCCGCCGACGTTGATCCATGTCTCGGGCTCCGAGGTACTGCTGCACGACGCACAACTGGCCGTGCAAAAGCTGGTGATGGCCGGGGTACCCACCCAGGTGCGGGTGTGGCCCGGGCAGGTGCACGACTTCCAGGTCGTCGCGCCGCTGGTGCCCGAGGCGGACCGGTCGCTACGAGAGATCGGGGACTACATCCGCCGGGCCACGCCCGCAGCTGTGCGGACACCGACCCGATCGCGGGGCCTCCGAGGCCGATCCAACCGGCCGGGGCAGCGCGAGATACTCACCCTGGCAACGTAATTCGTCATGCCCGGTTGACCTCAGCCGTGGCAGCGCAACTGGAAGGACTCTCTGTGGGTGTCGCCATCGAGGTAAATGGGCTGACGAAGTCCTTTGGATCGGCCCGGATCTGGGAAGACGTCTCCTTGACCATTCCCGAGGGGGAAGTGAGCGTCATGCTGGGCCCGTCGGGTACCGGCAAGTCGGTGTTTTTGAAGTCCCTGATCGGCCTGCTGCGCCCGGAGCGCGGCTCGATCGTCATCGACGGCACCGACATTCTGCAGTGTTCGGCCAAGGAGCTCTACGAGATCCGGACGTTGTTCGGGGTGCTGTTTCAGGACGGTGCCCTGTTCGGGTCGATGAACATCTATGACAACACCGCGTTCCCGTTGCGTGAGCACACCAAGAAGTCCGAGAGCCAGATCCGTGACATCGTCATGGAGAAGCTCGACATGGTGGGTATGCCCAATGATGGTTACAAGTTTCCGGGTGAGATCTCCGGTGGTATGCGCAAGCGTGCCGGTCTGGCCCGCGCGCTCGTGTTGGACCCGAAGATCATCCTGGTCGATGAGCCGGACTCGGGTCTGGACCCGGTGCGCACCGCGTATCTGAGTCAGCTGTTGATCGACATCAACGCCCAGATCGACGCGACCATCCTGATCGTCACGCACAACATCAACGTGGTGCGTACCGTGCCGGACAACATCGGCATGTTGTACCGCAAGAAGCTGGTCATGTTCGGGCCGCGTGAGGTGCTGCTGACCAGTGATGAGCCGGCGGTCAAGCAGTTCCTCAACGGCCGGCGGATCGGGCCGATCGGCATGTCCGAGGAGAAGGACCAGGCCACCGCGGCGGCCGAGCAGGCTGCCATCGATGCCGGTCACGCCGACGGCGGGGTCGACGAGGTGGAGGGGGTGCCGCCGCAGATCGTGGCCAGCCCCGGCATGCCCGAGCGCAAGGCGGTGGGTCGCCGGCAGGCTCGGGTGCGTGAGATCCTGCACACCCTGCCCCCCAACGCTCAGGCGGCCATCCGCGATGACCTCGAGGGCACCCACAAGTACGCTGTGCACGACTTCCCGGCCGACGACGACGCGCCCACCGCGTCGATCCCCGTCTAACACAAGGCGATCGAGGGACGGGGGCTGATCAACATGGCACGTCACCGATCACGGCCGGGTACCCGGTCGTCGGCCGTGGTGAGCTGCTGGTCACGCGACTGTTTCGGCATCGTTGTGACGGCACCGCTGGTCTTGGCCGTCGCCGCCGGTGCCGCGCCACGCGCGTCGGTGCCGGTGTCGGTGTCGGGCAACAACGTCGCCCCGGCGGCGGCAGTGACGGTCACCGGCCGTGACGCGGCCGGCCCGGTCGTGGTTGCAGTCGAGCGTCCGCCGCAGGTGCTGCGTACCGCAGGTCCGCACCCGCCTTCGTCGCCGCCCGAAGTGGTGACCGTGAACCACGTTGGCGCATCGGGTATCCCGGACATAGCGTTGTCGGCCTATCGAAATGCCGAGCAGGCGATGACGGCCATCGACCCGGGCTGCGGCCTTGGCTGGAACCTGTTGGCCGGGATCGGACGTATCGAGTCGCTGCATGCTAATTTTGGCTCGACCGACATCCGCGGCACCGCCGTCCAGCCGATCTACGGTCCGGCACTCGACGGCACCTTGCCCGGAAACGAGGTCATCGTCGACAACGGCTCCGATGGTGAGGCCGGCTACGTGCGGGCAGTGGGACCGATGCAATTCCTGCCGAGCACCTGGGCGCGGTACTCCTCCGACGGCGACGGCGACGGCGTGGCGGACCCCCAGAACCTGTACGACTCCGCGCTGGCCGCCGCCCGATACCTGTGCGCGGGCGGCCAGGATCTGCGCGAGCCGGGACGGGCGTTGTCCGCGGTGCTGCGCTACAACCATTCGACCGCGTACGCCCGCAGCGTGCTGGGCTGGGCGGCAGCCTATGCCGGGGGTGTGGTGCCGGTCGAACTCCCGCCCGTGATGGAGCCTTCGCCGCTCGGCGACCCTCACCTGGAGGCGTCGACGGGACTCGGCCCGGGGCTACCGGGCAACCTGCACGGCCTGCCGTCCACCGGCCCCCTGGCCGGGACGGCGCTGATCGACTTGGGCGGGTCGGCCGCCGATACCGCTGGGCCACCGGCCGAGCCCGGCGAGGCGACCGCCCCGGAGCCCAGGCCCGGCGACTCCTGATCCTGCCCCGGGGGGCGTCAATCGCGGTGTGGCGCCGGGTATCTGGCTGACCCGGCCGCCCGCGGCTCAGTTCCCGCGCAGCAGGTTGATCACCGCGCTGAAGTCCTCGGCGGCGTGCTCGGCGGCGAACTCGGCGTAGATCGCCGCGGCGTGGCAGCCCAGTGGGGCGTTGGCCCCGGTTGAGCTCACCGCGTCCATCGCCAGGTGCAGGTCCTTGTTCATCAGCGCGGTGGCGAAACCCGGCTCGAAGTTCCGGTTCGCCGGCGAGGTGGGCACCGGGCCGGGAACCGGGCAGTTGGTGTGCAGTGCCCAGCAGTTTCCGGTGGCACCGGTCATCACGTCGAACAGCGCCTGGTCGGCCAGGCCGAGCTTGTCGGCCAGCACGAACGCCTCGGCGACGGCAACCTGCTGGACGGCCAGCACCATGTTGTTGCAGATCTTGGCGGCCTGACCGGCGCCGGCCGCGCCGCAGTGGGTGACCTTGGCGGCCATCGGCTCCAGCACCGGTGTTGCGCGCTGTACCGCGTCCTGCTCCCCGCCAACCATGAAGGCCAACCGCCCCGCGACCGCGCCGGTGACCCCGCCGGACACCGGCGCGTCGAGTTGGGCGAACCCGTGTGAGCCGGCCAGCGCGTGGACCTCACGTGCGTCGGCGACCGAGATGGTGGAGCTGTCGATGAACAGGGCGCCCGGTTGGGCCGCCGGCAGAATGTCGGCGTAGCAGCGTTTCACCGCGTCGCCGTGCGGCAGCATGGTGATCACCACGTCGGCGCCGGCGACCGCTTCGGAGGCCGACGGCTGGACGCTCACGCCGCGCTGCTCGGCGGCCGTGGCCGCCGCCGGCACCGGGTCGAAGCCGCGCACGGCGTACCCGGCGGCCACCAGGTTCGCCGACATCGGCCCGCCCATGTGTCCCAGTCCCAGAAATGCGACGGTCTGCATCGAAGCTCCTAGCTGCCGGTCCGGACCCGAGCGGCCTCGGCTCGGCCGACGACCATCCGCATGATCTCGTTGGTGCCCTCCAGGATGCGGTGCACCCGCAGATCCCGGACGATTTTCTCCAGACCGTACTCGCGCAGATACCCATAGCCGCCGTGCAGCTGCAGTGCCTGATCGGCCACGGTGAAGCAGGCGTCGGTGACGTAGCGCTTGGCCATCGCGCACAGCTCGACCTTGTCGGGCGAGTTGTCGTCGAGCGCGGTCGCCGCCCGCCACAGCAGCAGCCGGGAGGTCTCCAGTGCGGTAGCCATGTCGGCCAGCGTGAACCGGATCGTCGGCTCGTCGAGCAGCGCCTTGCCGAACGCCGACCGGTCGGCCAGGTAGCCGCCGGTCTTGTCGAACGCGGCCTGGCCGCCGCCCAGCGAGCAGGCCGCGATGTTGATCCGGCCACCGTTGAGGCCGTTCATCGCGATGTTGAACCCGTTGCCCTCGCCCTCGGGTCCGCCCAGCATCGCCTCGGCGGGC
Source organism: Mycolicibacter senuensis (assembly GCF_003284925.1). Classification (GTDB taxonomy): domain Bacteria; phylum Actinomycetota; class Actinomycetes; order Mycobacteriales; family Mycobacteriaceae; genus Mycobacterium; species Mycobacterium algericum_A. Next base: position 12,036 of record NZ_QMEX01000054.1, on the reverse strand, counting down.
ACCCGTGCCCCCTCCAGGATGACCTGTGCGGTCGGTTGGGCGTTCCAGCCCATCTTCTGCTCGGCGGCTCCGAAACTCAGTCCGGGAGTGTCCTTTTCGATGATGAACGCCGAGATGCCGCGAGGGCCGTCAGCGCCGGTGCGCGCCATCACCACATACACATCCGAGACGCCGGCGCCGGAGATGAACTGCTTGACGCCGTCGAGCACGTAGTCGTCACCGTGGCGCACCGCGCGGGTGCTCAACGCGCTGGCGTCGGATCCCGCCCCCGGTTCGGTGAGGCAGTAGCTGGCGACCGCGGTCATCGGCGCCAGTCGCGGCACCCAGTTCTTGCGCTGCTCTTCGGTGCCGTAGCTGTCGATCATCCAGGCGCACATGTTGTGGATCGACAGGTAGGCGGCGATCACCGGGTCGGCGATCGCCAACTGCTCGAAGATGCGCACCCCGTCCAGCCGGCGCAGCCCGGACCCGCCGACGTCGTCGCGGCAGTAGATCGCCGCCATCCCCAACTCGGCCGCCTCCCGCATCACATCGACCGGAAAGTGGTGGGACTCATCCCATTCCAGGGCGTGCGGGGCGAGCCGTTTTTCGGCGAACGCCGCGGCGGTCTCGACGATTACCCGTTCTTCGTCATCCAGCACGGTTTTCATGTGCCCAAGCCCCTATTGCATGGTGGGGATGTGGAATTCGGCGCCGTCCTTGATCCCCGAGGGCCAGCGCTGAGTGACGGTCTTGACCTTGGTGTAGAAGGTGATCGACGCCGTGCCGTGCTGGTTGAGGTCACCGAAGCCGGACCGCTTCCAGCCGCCGAAGGTGTGGTAGGCCACCGGAACCGGGATCGGCACGTTGACCCCGACCATGCCGACCTGCACCCGGGAGGTGAAGTCGCGGGCGGTGTCGCCGTCGCGGGTGAAGATCGCGACCCCGTTGCCGTACTCGTGTTCACTAGGCAGCCGCAACGCCTCTTCGTAGTCCGCTGCGCGCACCATGCACAGCACCGGCCCGAAGATCTCGTCGGTGTAGATCGACATCTCAGTGGTCACGTGGTCGAACAGCGTCGGCCCGGCGAAGAAGCCGCCGGACAGGTCCGCGTCACCGAACTGGGTGTCGTCGCTGGCCCGTTCCCGGCCGTCGATCACCAGTTCGGCGCCGGCGGCCACACCCTGACCGATGTAGTCGTTGACCCGCTCGAGAGCGGCGCGGGTCACCAGCGGGCCGTAGTCGGCCTTGGGGTCGAGGCTGTGGCCCACCCGCAGGTTGTTGATCCGCTCCACCAGCCGGCCGCGTAACCGCTCCGCGGTCTGCTCGCCGACCGGCACCGCCACCGAGATCGCCATGCAGCGCTCGCCGGCGCTGCCGTAGCCGGCGCCGATCAACGCGTCGACGGCCTGGTCCAGGTCGGCGTCGGGCATCACGATCATGTGGTTCTTCGCCCCACCGAAGCACTGGGCGCGCTTGCCGTTGGCGGTGGCCGTCGAGTAGATGTACTGCGCGATGTCGGAGCTGCCGACGAAGCCGATCGCGGCGACGTCGGGGTGGTGCAGCAGCGCGTCGACGGCCTCTTTGTCGCCGTGGACCACCTGAAACACCCCTGGCGGTAGCCCGGCCTCGACGAACAGCTCGGCCAGGCGCACCGGCACCGAGGGATCGCGCTCGGAGGGCTTGAGGATGAAGGCGTTGCCGCAGGCCAGTGCCGGGCCCGCTTTCCACAACGGGATCATCGCCGGGAAGTTGAACGGGGTGATCCCGGCGACCACACCCAGCGGCTGGCGCAGCGAGAAGACGTCGATGCCCGGCCCGGCGCCCTCGGTGTGCTCGCCCTTGAGCAGGTGCGGGATGCCGACGCAGAACTCGATCACCTCGATGCCTCGCTGGATGTCGCCGCGGGCGTCGTCGAGGGTCTTGCCGTGCTCGCGGGAGAGTAACTCGGCCAGCTCGTCGGCGTTGGCGTTGACCAGGTCGATGAAGCGCATCAGCACCCGGGCGCGGCGCTGCGGGTTCTGGGCGGCCCAGCCGCGCTGGGCCTCGGCGGCCGAGGCGACCGCGGCGTCGACGTCGGCGGTGTTGGCCAGCGGCAGGGTCGCCTGGACCGCGCCGGTGTTGGGATCGAAGACGTCGGTGCTGCGTTTTGAGCCGCCGGCGGTGCGGCGGCCGTCGATGAAGTGTGGAATCTGAGTGCTCATGCGTCATCCCCGTGAAGTCGTGGGCGAGCCGGGTCGGCCCTATCGGAAGAATACTTGGACATCCTAGTAAATGCGAGGGGTCCGCCGTGCCGAGGGTGCGTGCTCGTTGCGGTTAATCCCAGGTCGGTAGCAGCCCGGCGGCCCGCACCTCGGCCAGCGTCGGTGCGTCGCGGTCGCGCTCGGAGACCAGCGGGTGATCGGCGGGCCAGGCGATGCCGATCGCGGGGTCGGTGGCGCTGATGGTGTGCTCGCGCTGCGGGTCGTATTCGGCGGAGCACAGATACATCACTGTCGAATCGTCTTGCAGCGCAAGGAATCCGTGCGCCAAGCCGGCGGCGAGGTACACCGATCGGCGGTCGCGGTCGTCCAGCAGCACCGCATCCCAGCGGCCGTAGGTCGGCGAACCGACCCGGACGTCGACGACGACGTCGAACACCGCCCCCGACACGCAGGTGACGTACTTGGCCTGCCCGGGCGGCACCTCGGCGAAGTGCAGGCCGCGCAGCACGCCGGCACGCGACACCGAGCAGTTGGCCTGCCGCAGGTCGAACCGGTGACCGGCGAACCGGGTGAACTCGCGGTCGGTGAACCATTCGAAGAACACGCCGCGCGCGTCGGCGTGTTGAGTCGGGGTGAGCTCGAAGGCCCCCGGGACGGCCAGTTCGCGGAACGCCACCTCAGCGTCCCAGCTCGGCGTAGCGGGCTTCGGCGGCGTCTTTCAGCGGTGCCCACCAGGATTCGTTGTTGCGGTACCAGTCGATCGTCGCGCGCAGCCCGGCCTCGAAGTCGGTGTGCTCGGGTTTCCAGTCCAGCTCGTCGCGTAGTGCCGACGGGTCGATCGCATACCGCAGGTCGTGGCCGGGCCGGTCGGCGACGTGGTCGAAGTCGTCGGGGTCGTGGTCCATCAGCCGCAGGATGGCCTGCAGCACGCTGCGGTTGTCGCGTTCGCCGTCGGCGCCGATCAGGTAGGTGCGCCCGGGATGCCCGCCGGTCATGATCGCCCAGACCGCGCTGTTGTGGTCGTCGACGTGGATCCAGTCCCGCACGTTGGCGCCGCTGCCGTACAGCTTGGCCCGGCGCCCGGTCAGCAGGTTGGTGATCTGGCGCGGGATGAATTTCTCCACGTGCTGGTAGGGCCCGTAGTTGTTGGAGCAGTTCGAGATCGTCGCGTGGGTGCCGTAGGAGCGCACCCAGGACCGCACCAGCAGGTCGGCGGCGGCCTTGGTCGACGAGTAGGGGCTCGACGGGTGATACGGCGTCGTCTCGGTGAACCGGCGCGGGTCGTCGAGTGCCAGCTCGCCGTAGACCTCGTCGGTGGAGACGTGATGCAGCCGCACCCGGTGGGCGCGTACCGCCTCCAGCACCGTGTAGGTGCCGACCACGTTGGACCGCAGGAACGGCTCGGGGTCGGCCAGCGCGTTGTCCACGTGGGTTTCGGCGGCGAAGTGCACCACCGCGTCGGATTCGGCGACCAGCTGCGACACCAGCGCGGCGTCGGTGATGTCGCCCTCCACCAGCCGGATATCGGCGGTGACGTCGGCCAGTGACTCGCGGCTGCCGGCGTAGGTCAGGGCGTCGAGCACGGTGATCTCGGTGCCGGGCCGCTGCGCCAGCGTGCTGTGCACGAAGTTGGCGCCGATGAACCCGGCGCCGCCGGTGACCAGCAGCCGCATGCGGCAACCCTATCGGTGGCGGGGGCACCCCCTGCCCGCGAGCGGGAAATCCACGACGCCACGTCAGCGTGTTGCGCCGGCCGGGGGGCGTCGTGAGAATCCGCCTCGCGCCAAGCGGCGCCGTCGGGGGTGCCGCTCTGGGCGCTCAGTCGCGCGGCGTCAACCCCAGCGGGCCGGCCAGCTCCGTCAGTGTCGGCAGCAGTGCCTGCCAGCCGCCCAGCACCTGGATCGTCACCTGATCCGCGCCGGCGTCCAGGTGCTCACCCAACCGGGCGGCGACCTTCTCAGCGGTGCCGTGGGCCACCACCGCATCGATCAACCGGTCGCTGCCGGGTGGGCGTACATCGCGCTCGGTGAAGCCCAGCCTGCGCCAGTTGTTGACGTAGTTCGACAGCCGCAGATAGAAACCGACCGCCTCGCGCCCGGCCTCGCGGGCGGCGGCGGCATCGGTGGTGAGCACCACCTTGTGCTCGGGCGCCAGGAACACCGACGGCCCGATCAGTCCGCGCGCGGTCGCGGTGTGCTCGGGAGTGGTCAGGTAGGGATGGCCCCCGGCGCTGCGCTCCGCCGCCAATCGCAGCACCTTGGGGCCCAGCGCGGCCAGCACCCGGCGGCTGGTGGGCACGCCGGCCGCGTCCAGGGCGTCGAGATAATCGACCAGGGCCTGATACGGACTGCGGTACTCGGCAGTGGCCTCGCTGTGACCGACTCCGATGCCCAGCAGGAACCGGCCGGGATGAGCGGCCTCGATCCGGTGATACGACTCCGCGACCTGCGGCGCCGGCGCCGACCAGATGTTGACGATCCCGGTGGCGACCTGCAGCGTCGTGGTCGCCGCCAGCAATGGCTCGGCAAACGCCAGATCAGCGGCCGGCGAGCCGCCCACCCAGATCGCGCCGTAACCCAACCGTTCGATCTCGGCGGCCTGCTCGGGAGAAGGGGATCCGAAAGTCCAAACCGCGTAGCGGCCCAGCTCGGGTTTGAGTGACAGTGCCTCGGTCATATGCATCCCATCGCTGCGTGGCGGCGGCTGCTGCCGTCTGGAGTCAGTCTCTCATCACCGACGATTTTGGCGCCCGGCTCTCCAGCGGGTATCGTGGGACGACGGTGCGGCGTTCGCGTCGACTCTTGCGTGCCCAGTCTGAGATTCTTGGCCTTCTGCCTGGAATTTCCTGCCACCGGCCCACGTTCTGTAGTCGTAGTCGATGCTGCGCCATGGCGGGCGCATGCATATACAACAGGAAAGCCAGACACGGAGGATCGCCGGAGAGTAATGGCCAAGAAAGACGGTGCCATCGAGGTCGAGGGCCGAGTGGTCGAGCCCCTGCCCAATGCGATGTTTCGCATTGAGCTGGAGAACGGTCACAAGGTGCTCGCTCACATCAGCGGCAAGATGCGGCAGCACTACATCCGAATCTTGCCGGAGGACCGGGTGGTCGTGGAGTTGTCCCCTTACGACCTGTCCCGGGGACGCATCGTCTACCGGTACAAGTAGCGCCCGGCCGCCCAGCCAGCAGACCTTTAGCAACCAGCGAATGAGAACAGGACCACAGCAGCCGTGAAGGTGAACCCCAGTGTCAAGCCGATCTGCGACAAGTGCAGGGTGATCCGTCGGCACGGCCGGGTCATGGTGATCTGCTCAGACCCGCGCCACAAGCAGCGTCAGGGCTAGCCGACATCCCGCCACACAACTGAATGCAGACCTCCCAGTACCACTGAACGGATTGGCCGTTCGGCAACGCCCGGATCGGAGGCCGGGCCCCGGAGCTATTTCGGCCGGGAACGGGCTGGGACCGACACCTCCGCTACGAAAGAGGGAATGCCACCCATGGCACGACTTGTGGGCGTCGACCTGCCGCGCGATAAGCGCATGGAGATCGCGCTGACCTACATCTACGGCATCGGCCGTACCCGCTCCAACGAAATTCTCGCCGCGACCGGTATCGACAAGGACCAGCGCAGCAAGGACCTCACCGACGAGCAGCTGACCGCGCTGCGCGACTACATCGAGGGCAACCTCAAGGTCGAGGGCGACCTGCGCCGCGAGGTGCAAGCCGACATCCGTCGCAAGATCGAGATCGGCTGCTACCAGGGTCTGCGGCACCGCCGCGGCCTGCCCGTCCGCGGCCAGCGGACCAAGACCAACGCGCGTACCCGCAAGGGCCCCAAGCGCACCATCGCCGGTAAGAAGAAGGCCAGGTAAGACCCATGGCAACGAAGAAAGCGACCGGGCCCAAGAAGGGCCAGAAGACCCGGCGCCGGGAAAAGAAGAACGTCCCGCATGGTGCCGCGCACATCAAGAGCACCTTCAACAACACGATCGTGACGATCACCGACCCGCAGGGCAACGTCATCGCCTGGGCGTCGTCGGGTCACGTCGGGTTCAAGGGCTCGCGTAAGTCCACTCCGTTCGCCGCGCAGCTGGCCGCCGAGAACGCCGCCCGCAAGGCGCAGGAGCACGGTGTGAAGAAGGTCGACGTGTTCGTGAAGGGCCCGGGCTCGGGCCGCGAGACCGCGATCCGCTCGCTGCAGGCTGCCGGCTTGGAGGTCGGTGCGATTTCCGATGTCACCCCGCAACCTCACAACGGTTGCCGTCCGCCCAAGCGTCGCCGGGTCTAGTCGGGTTCGAGGAGGAGAAACAACATGGCTCGTTACACCGGACCCGCAACCCGCAAGTCCCGCCGGTTGGGCGTCGACCTCGTCGGCGGAGACCAGGCATTCGAGAAGCGGCCCTACCCGCCCGGCCAGCACGGCCGCGCGCGGATCAAGGAAAGCGAATACCGGCTGCAGCTGCAGGAGAAGCAGAAGGCTCGCTTCACCTACGGCGTGATGGAGAAGCAGTTCCGCCGCTACTACGAGGAAGCCGTCCGTCGTGGCGGCAAGACCGGCGAGGAACTGCTGCGCATCCTGGAGAGCCGGCTGGACAACGTGGTCTATCGCGCGGGCCTGGCCCGCACTCGTCGGATGGCCCGTCAGCTGGTCAGCCACGGCCACTTCACCGTCAACGGTGTGAAGGTCGACGTGCCCAGCTATCAGGTGTCGCAGTACGACATCATCGACGTCAAGGACAAGTCGATCAACACGGTGCCGTTCCAGATCTCCCGGGAGACCGCGGGCGACCGCCCCATCCCGGGCTGGCTGCAGGTGGTCGGGGAGCGGCAGCGCATCCTGGTCCACCAGCTGCCCGAGCGCGCACAGATCGATGTCCCGCTCGCCGAGCAGCTGATCGTCGAGTTCTACTCGAAGTAACACCACACTCGGGGAACGCCCCCGGGACCCCCAAAAGGCATCAAATAGCGGGTGCCAGAAGGAGAAAGAACACCAATGCTGATCTCGCAGCGCCCCACCCTGTCCGAAGAGGTCGTGGCCGACAACCGCTCCCAGTTCGTCATCGAACCGCTGGAGCCGGGATTCGGTTACACCCTGGGCAACTCGCTTCGCCGCACGCTGCTGTCGTCGATCCCCGGCGCGGCGGTCACCAGCATCCGCATCGACGGCGTGCTGCACGAGTTCACCACGGTCCCCGGCGTCAAAGAGGATGTCACCGACATCATCTTGAACCTCAAGGGTCTGGTGGTCTCCTCCGACGAGGACGAGCCGGTCACCATGTACCTGCGCAAGCAGGGCCCGGGTGCCGTCACCGCCGGTGACATCGTGCCGCCGGCGGGCGTGACGGTGCACAACCCCGACATGCACATCGCGACCCTCAACGACAAGGGCAAGCTCGAGGTCGAGTTGATCGTCGAGCGGGGCCGCGGCTACGTCCCAGCCGTGCAGAACAAGGTCTCCGGTGCCGAGATCGGCCGCATCCCGGTCGACTCGATCTACTCGCCGGTGCTCAAGGTGACCTACAAGGTCGAGGCCACCCGTGTCGAGCAGCGCACCGACTTCGACAAGCTGGTGCTGGATGTGGAGACCAAGAACTCCATCAGCCCGCGGGACGCGCTGGCCTCGGCCGGCAAAACCCTGGTCGAATTGTTCGGCCTGGCACGCGAACTCAACGTCGAAGCCGAGGGCATCGAGATCGGGCCGTCGCCGGCCGAGGCGGACCACATCGCGTCGTTCGCGCTGCCGATCGACGACCTGGATCTGACGGTGCGGTCCTACAACTGCCTCAAGCGCGAAGGCGTGCACACGGTCGGGGAGCTGGTCGCCCGCACCGAGTCCGACCTGCTCGACATCCGCAACTTCGGGCAGAAGTCCATCGACGAGGTCAAGGTGAAGCTGCACCAGCTCGGTCTGTCGCTCAAAGACAGCCCGGCCAGCTTCGACCCGTCGCAGGTGGCGGGCTACGACGCCGCCACCGGCACCTGGTCGGCCGACACCGGTTACGACGAGCAGGACTACGCCGAAACCGAACAGCTGTAGCAGAATTCCGTCCCGGCCCTACCTGATACGGGGGCCGGCCCCATTTAGGAGAAGCCCCAATGCCCAAGCCCACCAAGGGTCGCCGTCTCGGCGGGTCGTCCTCGCACCAGAAGGCGCTGCTGGCCAACCTGGCCACCTCGCTGTTCACCCACGGCCGGATCAAGACCACCGAGTCCAAGGCGCGGGCATTGCGGCCGTACGCCGAGAAGCTGATCACCCACGCCAAGAAGGGCACGCTGCACAACCGGCGTGAGGTGCTCAAGAAGATCCGCGACAAGGACGTGGTGCACTCGCTGTTCGCCGAGATCGCCCCGCACTTCGCCGACCGTAACGGCGGCTACACCCGCATCATCAAGGTCGAGGCGCGCCAAGGCGACAACGCCCCGATGGCCGTGATCGAACTGGTCCGGGAGAAGACGGTGACCTCCGAGGCCGACAAGGCGCGACGGGCGGGGGCCAAGGCCGCGAAGGCCGAGAAGGCCGCGGCGAAGCCTGCCGAGGCGGAGCAGGCCGAAGAGCCGGCGGTCGAGGAGACCGAAGCGGCCGAAGCGGTCGAGGAGACTGAAGCGACCGAAGCCGACGAGACCGCTGAGGCCGAGACCGCTGAGGGCACCGACGAGTCCTGACAGCACCGCCGGGGCTGTCCGGCTTCGGTTCGACATCGCCTACGACGGCACGGAATTCGCCGGCTGGGCGGTTCAGGCCGGGCAGCGCACCGTCGCCGGTGTCCTCGATGAGGCGCTGACGACGGTATTCCGCAACCCGGTGCGGCTGTTCGCGGCGGGACGCACCGACACCGGGGTGCATGCCACCGGGCAGGTGGCCCACGTCGATGTTCCCGAGTCGGCGTTGCAGTACGCCTATTCGCGTACCCGGCGGGGCGGCGAGCCGGAATTTTTAGCGCTGACACGACGGTTGGCGCGTTTCCTGCCGGCTGATGTCCGGGTGCTGCGGGTGGACCGGGCTGCTCCTGGCTTTGATGCCCGGTTCTCGGCGCTGCGGCGCCATTACGCCTATCGGCTGTCCACCGCGCCCTACGGCGTGGCACCCCAGCAGGCCCGTTACGTCACCGCCTGGTCTCGCCCGCTGGACGTGGAGGCGATGGCGGCCGCGTCACGAAGCCTGTTGGGACTGCACGATTTCGCGGCGTTCTGCCGCCACCGCGAAGGCGCGACCACCATTCGCGACCTGCAGCGCCTGGACTGGGTGCGCGACGGTGATCTGGTCACCGCGCAGGTCAGCGCCGACGCGTTCTGCTGGTCGATGGTGCGCTCGCTGGTCGGGGCGGTGCTGGCGGTCGGCGAGCATCGGCGTGATGCAGCCTGGTTAGCGGGGTTGCTGAGTGCCAGTCGCCGCTCCAGCGACTTCACCGCCGCGCCGGCGCGCGGGCTGACCCTGGTCGGTGTCGACTACCCGCCGGACGACCAGTTGGCGGCGCGCACCGTCATCACCCGGGACCTGCGTACCCGCTAGCCGTCCGGAGCGAGCGGGCACAGTTGTACGCTCGCAGCGGCGCGTCGCCGGGCAAACACGCACGCTCGCGGCCGAGGGGGACTACAGCAGGCCGGCGACGAACGAGGCGGCCTGATTGGTCATGCCGGGGGTGTAGCCCGAGTGCGCGGAGAACACCCGCCCGGGGGAACAGACCGGGTCGCCGTCGGTGCACAAGTCGATGGTCTTGAACCCGTAGACCGGACTGTTCGTCAGGGGCTGACCGATCTTGTTGGAGGGGTTGCCGAACACCGCGATGGCCGCGACGTGGTCTGCGGCCTCGGGCGGCAGCGGCGCGGTGAAACCGAAACCGGGCACCGGTGCCGCTGCGATGATGTCGATGATCGCCGCGCCCTGTGAATATCCCCCGAGCACCAGGCGGGTGCCGGGGCAGTTCTCCATCATCCACATGATGTGACCGCTGGCGTCGTTGGCGCCGTCGGCGGCCCGGCCGAAATCGTAGCTGGCCGGATAGTTCACCGCGTAGGTGCCGATGGACCGGGAGGTCTGGTTCCGCAGCGCGCCGACGAACGCGTTACCGACCCGGCCCAGGCCCGGTGGTTCGCCGGTGCCGCGGGCGAAGATCACCTCGGCGTCCGGGCACCCGTCGGCGAAAGCAGGCGACGACGGGACGGGGCTGATCAGCAGCGCGGCAGCGGCGGCGGACGCGGCCAGGATGCGGAATGCCTTCACAGCCAGAGATAGTAGCGAAATAAAGACTTGATTAGCTAACTAACCACGTCGTCGCAGGTCAGCGCCGGTCAGCGAACCAGCGGCTCGACATCCGGTACCGGACCGGGCGCCCGCAGCCGGCCGGCGATGAAGTTGGCCGCCTGGCTCGTCAGCGCCGGGATGTAGCCGTCGGTGTGATCGGTCCACTCGTTGCCCGGCCCCTCGTGACAGATCGGGTCACCCGGGTTGCACAGGTCGAGGGCTTTGGCGCCGAACAGGGCGCTCTGCGCGCTGATCGGCCCGCCGGTGCGGACGGCGGGGTTGCCGAATGCCACCACGGCCACCACCTGGTCGGCGTACTCGGCGGGCAGCTGGTTGCCCCAGCTGATACCGCCCACCTGGGTGCCGGTGACGATGTCGATCACCGAGGCGCCCTGCGAATACCCGCCGAGCACCAACTGGGTGTCCGGGCACACGTCGGCGGCGGCTTTGACGCGCCGGATCACGTCGTTGGCACCGTCGCCACCACCGAGCTGCAGCCGGCCGGCAGGGTAGTTGACGCCGTACTCGTCGACCTTCTTGGAGGTTTGCTGGCGCAGCGAGTCGATCATCGCCCGGCCGACCCGGCCGACGCCGGGGGGCTCACTGGTGCCGCGGGCGAAGATGACCTCGACGTCCGGGCAGTCGTAGGCGGCCGCCGACGGGAGGGTGGACGGGGCCACGGCCGGGACGGTCAGCAGTGCGGCTGCCATCAACAACACCGAAAAGACGCTGTTGAACTGAGAAAAACGCATAACGGGATGGTACCGAAGCCGGTTGTGGGCGCCGACCACCCTGTGCATGGCTGACGACGGCCCGACCGGGTCCGCGGTTAGCCTCGGCCACACGCGAGGGAGTGGTGGATGGCGGGGCGATCGGCGACACAACTGCAGCTCAGTGCGCACCGATACCAGACCCGGCGGTTGGAACGTGCGCTGCGCTGCGGGCAGCTGGGGGGCGGTCCCGCGCCGGGCCGCGCCGGGCTGGTTCTGGGTTGCCTGCTCACCGTGATCGCGGTAGCCGGCGCCGTGGTGGCGGCGGTGGTGCGCCCGCAACCGGGCCTCGGCGACGCACCCATCGTGCTGGATCGCGCATCCGGCGCGCTCTATGTCCGGGTCGGCGACGTGGTGCATCCGGTGCTCAACCTCGCCTCGGCTCGCCTGATCGCCGGAGCCACCGACCCGCGGCCGGTGACCGGGGACGCGATCGGCCGGGCGCGGCGCGGCCCGCCGGTGGGCATCCCGGGCGCCCCCGGAGTGCTCGGGGAGGCCCTGGCGGCGACGGCGGCCTGGTCGTTGTGCGAGGACCCGGCCGGCACCACGCTGGTCGCCGGTGCCGACCCGGCGCCCATGGCCGGCCTCGACGACGAGGCGATAGCCGTCAGCTCCGAGTCGGCGATCACCTACCTGTTGCTACGGGGACGGCGGATGCCGATCAACCCCGCCGACCCGATGCTGGATCCCGCCGGGCCGCGGCGAGTCTCGGGATTGTGGCTCAACGCGATCCCGGAGGCGCCGCCGGCCGCACCGTCGGATTCCGTCGGTCGCCTCGCCGACCTGCCCGCCACGGTGACTCTTTGCGCCCATTGGCGCCCCGCCGACCCGGCCGGT
>NZ_QMEX01000053.1 GCF_003284925.1 Mycolicibacter senuensis | reverse complement strand
CGAGCAAGACCGCCGCCGCGGTGAACGGCAACTGAACCGGACCCGTTGAGATGGTGCGACCGGAGCGCCGCACCGCCGGCGACGTGCTGGCCGCAGTGGTGATCGCGGTCGTGGTCGTCGTCGCCGGCGTCATCATCTGGTGGACCAGTGACGCCCGGGCGACCGTCAGCCGGCCTGCGCTGGATGAAGCGACCACTCCGCAGCCGGCCGCCATGGTGCCGGCTGCCCTGAACCAACTGTGGACGGCGGCCAGCCCGGCCACCCGCGCTCCGGTGATCGTCTCCGGGACGGTGATCACCGGCGAGGGGCCGCAGCTGACCGGGCGCGACCCGGCGACCGGCGAAGAACGCTGGAGCTATGCCCGCGACGTCGACCTGTGCGGCGTGTCCTGGATCTACCGCTACGCCGTCGCGGTGTATCCCGACTCCCGCGGCTGCGGCCAGGTCAGCACGGTCGTCGCCGCGACCGGCCGACGAGGACCGGCCCGGACCAGTTACGCCGACCGGAGCGTGAACGTCACCTCCGAGGGAAGCTCGGTGCTCTCGGCCGGCAGCACCCGGCTGGAACTGTGGCGCTCGGACATGGTCCGGGTGCTGTCCTACGGTGAGATCGACGCCCGGGTGAAGCCGACGGCACGCGGCCGCGGCCAGGGCTGCACCCTGGTGTCGGCGGCGGCGGCCTCGTCGGCGGTCTCGGTGCTCGAGGCCTGCCCCGGGCAGGATGACCTGCAGTTGACGCTGTTGCGCGCCGGCAAGGAAGAAGACGAACCGGAGACCCAGCATGTCCCGCTGCCAGGCGTGGCCGCCGATTCCGGCGCCCGGGTACTCACGGTGACCGACTCCGACTCCGGCGTCAACACCGCTGTCTATCTGCCCACCCCGCAGCCGCGGGTGGAAGTGGTCGACCAGACCGGCACCACGATCGCCAAGACGATGCTGCCGGCCAAGCCCAGCCCCGCCAGCGCCGCGCTGCAGGTGTCGCGACCCACCGGGTTGGTCTGCTGGTGGATCGGCGACGCGGTGATGGTTTTCGACTCGGGAACCCTCACGTATCGCTACACCATCCCGGCGGCGGGGGCCGCGGTTCCGTTGGGACCGGCGGCGATGATGGCCGACCGTCTGCTGATCCCGGTGACCGGTGGCGTCGGCGTCTTCAACCAGCGCACCGGCGCCGCTGAACGTGTCATCCCGGTCAGCCGCCCCGCCGGCGTGACGGCGGTGTTCCCGGCGGTGTCGGGCCCGACGGTGCTGGAGCAGCGCGGCGACACGGTGGTCGCGCTGGGCTGATGTCGGTGTCGGCGAGGTGCGAGCGTGCGCAAATCCGGGAATTCACTCGGCGTGTCGACCGGGGACGCGCACCCTCGCGCGACAATGCGCTAGATCTCCGGGGTGAAGGTGGGCAGTGCCTTGCCGTTTTGCCAGTACTTGAGCAGCGCTTCGGCCAGCTCCCGGTAAGCCTGGGCCCCTTTGTTCTTGCGGGCCGCGATAACCGATGCGCCCGACGCGCTGGCCTCGGCGAAACGCACGGTGCGCGGGATCGGCGGGCCCAGGACCGCCAGCCCGTACCGGTCGGCGATGTCGAGCAGCACGTCGCGGCTGTGGGTGGTGCGCGAGTCGTACAACGTGGGCAACGCACCGAGCAGACGCAGTTTCGGGTTGGTGATCTGCTGGACGTCGGCGACGGTGCGCAGGAACTGGCCGACACCGCGGTGGGCCAGGGTCTCGCACTGCAACGGCACGATCACCTCGCCGGCCGCGGTGAGCCCGTTGAGGGTGAGCACCCCCAGCGACGGCGGGCAGTCGATGACGGCCACGTCGAACTCGCCGTCCAGCTTGGCCAGCGCCCGCTGCAGGGCGTACTCGCGGCCGGCCCGCATCAACAGCATCGCCTCGGCGCCGGCCAGGTCGATGTTGGCCGGAAGCAACGTCATACCCTCGTCGGTCGATACCAGCGCCGTGTTGGGCTCCACCTCACCGAGCAGCACCTCATGCACCGACACCGGCAGCTTGTCGGGATCGTGTCCCAGGGAGAAGGTCAGGCAGCCCTGCGGATCGAGATCGACCAGCAGCACCCGTCGGCCCAGTTCTGTCATCGCCGCGCCCAGCGACGCCACCGTCGTGGTCTTGGCCACGCCGCCCTTCTGGTTGGCAACCGCCAAGATTCGCATGCCCGTCACACAGGCCATACTGGCACGGCTTGCGGCCCCGCAGCACCAAACGCTGGTCGGTGTCCGTCGTCGGGCAGAATCGACGGACGTGGGCATTGAGGAGCACCGACTGCTGCTGCTGCGCCACGGCGAAACCGAGTGGTCGAAAAGTGGACGGCACACCGGGCGCACCGAATTGGAGCTGACCGAGACCGGCCGGCGCGAAGCGGTCGCCGCCCGCGCAACGCTGGCGAGACTGCGGTTGGACAACCCGTTCGTGGTCTGCAGCCCGCGCCGCCGCGCCCAACTGACCGCCGAACTCGCCGGGCTGCACGTCGACGAAGTCTCCGACGACCTCGCCGAATGGGACTATGGCCGCTATGAGGGGCTGACCACCGCGCAGATCAGGGAATCGGAATCGGACTGGCTGGTCTGGACGCACGGCAGCGCGGGAGGCGAGTCGGTGGCACAGGTCAGCGATCGCGCCGACCGGGCGGTCGCGGCGGCATTGCGACTGCTGGTCTCCCGCGATGTGGTGTTCGTCGGACACGGCCACTTCTCCCGGGCGGTGATCACCCGCTGGCTCGAGCTGCCGTTGGCCGACGGTGCGCGGTTCGGCATGCCCGCGGCGTCGCTCGCGGTGTGCGGATTCGAGCACGGGGTGCGCCAGCTCACCGCCCTCGGGCTGACCGGGCCGAAGGCCGCGGGGCTTTGACGGCACCGACGTTCGTGCTGTCCGGGCCCGCCGGGACGCTGGTGGCCGACGGGATGGCCGCCGGCTACTGCGATGTCGGCGCCGCGCGGACCGCGCTGGCCACCGGCCAGGCGCCGATCGTGGTGGGCGCGTTGCCGTTTCAGCCGGATGCCGCCACCGCGCTGTTCGTGCCGGGCCGGGTGCGCCGCGAAAAAGCGCTGCCGGCCGGGCCGGTGACGACCCTGCCGGCGGTGCGTATCGCCGCGGAGCTGCCCAAGCCCGACGAGCACCGCGACCGGATCCGCCGGGCCTTACGTGAGTTGAACGCAGCAGACGGCGTGCTGCACAAAGTGGTGTTGGCCCGCAGCCTGCGGCTGGCCGCCGACGCGCCGTTGCACCCGGGCACGGTGCTGCGCCGGTTGGCCGCCGCCGATCCGAGCGGCTACGGCTATCTGGTAGACCTGAGCGCCGCCGGGGGCACATTTGCCGGGGCTGTCCTGGTCGGTGCCAGCCCGGAGTTGCTGGTGGCCCGCGACGGTGACCGGATCACCTGCCGGCCGTTCGCGGGCTCGGCCCCGCGCTCGCCCGACCCGGCCGTCGACGCCGCCAACGGGGCCGCGTTGGCCGAATCCGGCAAGAACCGCCATGAGCATCAACTGGTCGTCGACCAGTTGCGTACCGCACTCGGGCCGCTGTGCAGCGAACTCGACATCGCACCGGAGCCACAGCTGACCGGCACCGCCGCGGTCTGGCACCTGAACACCCCGATCACCGGCCGGCTCCGCGATACCGCCACCACTGCACTGGATTTGGCGTTGGCATTGCATCCCACGGCGGCGGTCGGCGGGGTTCCGACGGCGGCCGCGATCGATCTCATCGCGGACCTGGAGGGCGACCGCGGCTTCTACGCCGGCGCGGCCGGCTGGTGCGACGCGAACGGCGACGGCCGGTGGGTGGTGTCGATCCGCTGTGCGCAACTGTCCGCCGACCGGCGATCCGCACTGGCCCACGCCGGTGGCGGGATCGTCGCCGGATCGGATCCCGATGACGAACTGGCCGAAACCGTGGCGAAGTTCAGCACTATCCTGTCGGCGCTGGGCGTTGCGCCGCCCAGCGCAGCGCCCCGGGGCTGAACAGCGCCACCAGCACCGCCGCCGCGGCGATGCCGACGACCGCGCCGTAGGCCCACCGGTGCGAGCCGACCCCCATGTACCAGGCCACCGGAAGCAGCGACAGGTTGGCGAACACCGCAACGCCGCGTCCGATCCGCCGGCCCCGCAGCAACGCCCAGCCGGCGGCCAGCACCGCGGCACCCATCAGCGCGAACCACGCCGCGGTGCCGTAACCGCTGGCCATCCGCTGATCGGCACCGGTCACCGCCCGCCACACCAGCACCACCGCGACCACCAGCGAGGCCACGCCCTGCACCGCAACGATCAGGCCCGCAGCGAGCACGGCGCGGGGTGGTTCGGCGACGGCATTCACGTCGCCAGCCTAGCCACCCGGTCGCACTTCCCGGCTGCCCATAGACTGATATCCCGTGCGTGCCGTGTTGATCGTCAATCCCAATGCCACCTCGACGACTCCGGCGGGCCGTGACCTGTTGGCCCACGCTCTCAAGAGCCGGCTTGAGCTGAGCGTGGTGCACACCGATTACCGCGGTCACGCCATCGAGATCAGCCAGGCCGCTGCCCGCGACGGGATCGACCTGGTCATCGCGCACGGCGGCGACGGCACCGTGCACGGCGTCGTCAACGGACTACTCGGGGCGCCCGGTTCGGCGCCGCCGAAACACCTGCCCGCGGTGGCAGTGGTGCCCGGCGGCTCGGCGAACGTCTTCGCCCGCTCGCTGGGGATCGCCGCCGACCCGACCGTCGCCACCAACCAGCTGATCGGATTGCTCAAGGGCCCCGGCGGCCAACCGAGCTGGCGTCGGATCGGACTGATCGACTGCGGCGAGCGGTGGTCGGTGCTCAACGCCGGTATGGGTGTCGACGGCGAGGTGGTGGCCGCCGTCGAAGCCGAACGTGAGAAGGGCCACGCCGTCACCGCACTGCGCTATGTCCGCGCCGCGGTGCCCGCCGTGCTGGCCACCACCCGCCGCGCGCCGACATTGACGCTGCAACTGGACGGGGCTGCGCCGGTCGCCGGTGTGCACCTGGTCTTCATCTCGAACTGCGCTCCGTGGACCTACGCCGACGAGCGGTGTGTGTGGACCAATCCGGACACCACGTTCGAGGGCGGGATGGGGGTGTTCGCGACCACCAGCATGAAGGTGCTGCCCACCCTGCGGCTGGTCCGCCAGATGCTGTCGAAGCGGCCGAAGCTGCGCGCCAAACAACTCATCCGCGACGACGATGTGACCGCGCTGCGCGTCGATGCCGGCGACACACCGATCGCCACTCAGATCGACGGCGAATACCTCGGATTGCGAAGTGAGATGACGTTCCGCGCGGTTCCTGACGCCCTCAACGTCATCGCGCCGCCGCCAAAAAGAACTGCTGACCTGCGCAGATAGTAGTTTCATCAGTTGATGAGCACACAGTTGACCCCACTGTAGTACACGGCCGCGACCCGACAGTCAGCAGCCCCTTGCAAGCGTGATGTTGGCCACGTGATAACGCAAACTCTTGACATCTGTCCAGGCTGTGAAACGATCGAGCGATCGGAAGCAAGCCGTAATCATTTCTTGCCGCCGCTTATAACAGTCGAAAAGCAAACGTTGCGCGCCGTGCTGCGCTCAGAGTGAGGAGTTGGAGACCTATGGATTGGCGCCACAAGGCGGTCTGTCGCGACGAGGACCCGGAGCTGTTCTTCCCGGTGGGAAACAGCGGGCCGGCGCTCGCTCAGATCGCTTCCGCGAAGCAGGTCTGCGCCCGGTGTCCGGTGGTCACCGAGTGCCTTACCTGGGCGCTTGAGACCGGCCAGGACGCCGGCGTGTGGGGCGGCATGAGCGAGGACGAGCGGCGGGCGCTCAAGCGCCGCAACGCCCGGACGCGGGCGCGCAGCGGGGTCTGACCCAAGCAGACAACTTCGACGCGGCTCCGACCTGGTCGGGGCCGCGTCGTTTTGCGCCGGGCGCGCCCGGCGCCTCACAGCGCCTGGCGGGTTCGCCGGCTTCCGACCGGAATCCGGAGCACCATCTCGGTCCCGCCCCCCGGAGCGTCGCGTGCGGTCAGGGAACCGTTGAGCTCCGCCGAGACCAGGGTGTTGACGATCTGCAGGCCGAGCCGGTCGGCGGTCTCCAGGCTGAACCCGGCCGGCAGGCCGTGGCCGTCGTCGTGCACCACCACGTCCAGCCAGCGCGCCGACCGTTCGGCCCGGATCGTCACATCGTGTCGATCGGCGTCGGCGTCGAAGGCGTGCTCGATGGCGTTCTGCACCAGTTCGGTGATCACCATGGTCAGCGCGGTCGCCCGGTCGGCATCGAGAGCCCCGAAGGTTCCGGTCCGGGCGACATGGATTGGGATCTCGACACTGGCGACGTCGTTCATCATCGGCAGGATCCGGTCGATCACCTCGTCGAGGTTCACCACCTCGTCGACCGACATCGACAGCGCCTCGTGCACCACCGCGATCGACGACACCCGCCGCACCGATTCCAGCAGCGCCTCGCGCCCCTCGCTGCTGGTTGTGCGGCGCGCCTGCAGCCGCAGCAGCGCGGCCACGGTCTGCAGGTTGTTCTTCACCCGGTGATGTATCTCGCGAATCGTGGCGTCCTTGGACAACAGTGCACGGTCCCGGCGCTTGACCTCGGTGACGTCGCGAACCAGCACGGCGGCCCCCGCCGGCCGGCCGTGCACGATCAACGGCAGGGTTCGCAGCAGCACCACCGCGCCGGCCGCGTCGACCTCGAACCGCATGCTCGATCCGCCGGTGAGAGAGTCGGCAATGTGCTCGGCGAGCTCGTCCGCCTCGAAGGTGTCCGAGATCAGCGGCCGAGTGACGGCCACCAGGTCGTGTCCGGCCAGCTCGGCGGCCAGGCCCATCCGGTGATAGGCCGACACCGCGTTCGGGCTGGCGTAGCTGACGGTGCCGTCAACCCCGAGGCGGATGAACCCGTCACCGACGCGCGGGCTGGAGCGCGACACCGCGATGTCACCGACGTTGGGGAAGGTGCCCTCGGAGAGCATGTGCACCAGATCAGCCGCGCAGTCGAGGTAGGCCGCCTCCAACCGGCTGAATTCGCGCCCGGCCCGCAACGCGGTCTGGTGGGTCAGCACCGCCACCACCCGGTCGTCGTACCGAACCGGAACGGCTTCCGTATTGCGTTGGCCCGCAATGCTTTCCCGGGCAATCGCGCCTGACTCGAATGCCCCGGCCACTAATGGCATCCAGTCCGCGGCGGCCACGGTGCCGACGGCGTCGCTGAGCAGCACCGTGGGAGCGGTGTTGGGCCGGCATTGCGCCACACACACCAGCGCGCCGCCGGCGTCGGCGTCGCGGCGCACCCACATCAAGTAGTCGGCGAACGACAGGTCCGCCAGCAGTTGCCACTCCCCGACCACGGCGTGCAGGTGATCCACCGCATTGCCCGGCAAGACGGTGTGTTCGGCTAGCAGGTCACCGAGGGTGGACATCGGTCACGACGCGCCGTGGAACGCTGCGATCAGCCGATCACGGCGATGAGATCGCCGGCCTGGATGACGTCGCCGACCTTCACGGCGACCTTGCTGACGGTGCCCCCGGTCTCGGCCAGCACCGGGATCTCCATCTTCATCGACTCCAGCAACACCACGGTGTCGCCCTCGTTGATCTGTTCGCCCTCGTGGACCACGACTTCGAGCACGCTGGCCACGATCTCCGCGCGAACGTCCTCGGCCATCTTCACCTCGTTCATCATCCAGTCAACGATCCCCTGGTCCCCGAAATCCTCGTCTTATGGAACCACAACCCCCGGCCTGGCCTGCGCGGGGCGCACGGGTAAGCGAACTCCAAGACAACTAAGAGGACCTAGAGAGTTCGATCCGTGATCGTGTCGTGTTTCTCCTGTGACATTTGCATAGCACCGTTACTCGAGTGTTTCGAACGCGTGACGTATTCGCCGTGACGCGGCCAACAGTCGAAGTCGAACTTGAGGAGTAGCGCGTTGATTGTGAACCGATTTTCCAACCCCCGGATCCGCTTGCCACTGATCTGCGCCGGCGCGATGACGCTGGCCACGCTCGGATTCGGCGTCGCTTCGGCCAAAGCCGCCCCGGCGCTGGTCGATGACCCGATGCCGATTCCGGCCCCGATCGGCGCCCCGGCGCTGCCCGGGCCGGCGGTGGGAGGCTCGTCGGCAGGCGTAAACGCCGCCAACTCCTTCCTGCAGGCGCTCAACGGCATGTTGAACCGCGTGGTGCCCGGGGTCGGCTCGATCATGCCCAGCGACGTCAGTTCGCTGACCCCGCCCGGTGCCACCATGCCCGGCGCGCCCGCACTCGAAACGCCGCCGGCGCCGGTGGCACCCGTGCCGCAAACCCTGGCGGGGGCGCGGACCTTCCACTGAGGCGCCGGCACGGTTGGGCGCCCGACGGTCCGATGCGGTGGCGGGGTGCAAGCCCCGCCACCGCGTCACATCCGGTCGTATGAGAGACTTTCCAGCCGGAATACCTGCTAGGAGGGTGGATCATGGCAAAGCGTGGCCGCAAGAAGCGCGATCGCAAGCACAGCAAGGCCAACCACGGCAAGCGCCCCAACGCTTAAAACGCCGTCCCGCCGGGCGCGGCCCCTCCCTCAGCCCTCGCGGTGGATGATCGTGGTGCGGCTGATCTCCAGCCGGACCCGTTCGTAGAGTTGCCGCGGCGCCCGATCGCCACTGCATTTACGGGCGATCAGCGCCTTGATCCGTTCCTCGACCCCGTAATGCCGCAGGCAGCCCGGGCATTCCTCGAGGTGTCGGCGTAGCTTCGCCCTGGTCTCGGCGGTGCATTCGCCGTCGAGCAACGTCCATACCTCGGCGATGACCTCGGAGCAGTCGGCAGCCGGCCCGTCGGGTCCCGGCGTGGTGCATCCGCTGGTTTGCTCGGTCACGACGACACCTCCTCCGACTGGCCGCCACGGACGAACCCCCGGTCGCGTGCGACGTCGGCCAACAGACTGCGCAACTGGCGCCTGCCGCGGTGCAGCCGCGACATCACCGTGCCGATCGGCGTATCCATGATCTCGGCGATCTCCTTGTAGGGGAACCCTTCGACGTCGGCGTAGTACACCGCCATCCGGAATTCTTCGGGGAGCTGCTGCAGCGCGTCCTTGATCTCGGTGTCCGGCAGCGACTCCAAGGCCTCGACCTCAGCCGAGCGCAGGCCCGTCGACGAGTGCTCAGCGGTCGCCGCCAGTTGCCAGTCGGTGATCTCGTCGGTCGGGTACTCGGCCGGCTGGCGCTGCTTCTTGCGGTAGCCGTTGATGTAGGTGTTGGTCAGGATGCGGTACAGCCAGGCTTTGAGGTTGGTGCCGTCCCTGAAGGACCGGAACCCGGCGTAGGCCTTGACCATCGTCTCTTGCAACAGATCCTCCGCGTCGGCCGGGTTGCGTGTCATCCGCAGCGCACCGCCGTAGAGCTGATCGAGCATCGGGATCGCGTCACGTTCGAAGCGCGCCGTCAGCTGCTCGTCGGTCTCGTCGGAACGAACGGGAGCCGTCGTCTCGGTTTCGGTCGCACTTTCGCCGTCAGCCATCTCGATCGCTGCAGTCCCTTCTGTCGCGGTGCCCACAACCGGCCCAGCCGATGGCTCGATTTCCAGCAGACCGATCGCCATTGACACCCCGGACTCCTTCCCGATCCTAGGACTGTGACCGATATCCATGCGCAGTGACCGGACGTTGCCTTGGTCAACAGCGTCGGTCACGGCGCTATTTCCGGCCGTATCCTCCCCCGGTGAGTCGCGCGCCAACCCGGGCCACCCGGCCCGGCGCTAGGCGCTGGATCCGCGGACCGGTCCCGGGTCTTCCCGCGGTGTGTCGCCGAGCGCCTCGTCGATGGTCGCGCAGAACGCCAACTCGCAGTGCAGCCCCGCTGCGTTCACGACCCGGGCCACGAGGGGTTGACCGCTCACCAACCGGAGGCTGACACCGCGTCGGCGACAACGGGCCGATTCCTCGACCAGCACGGCAAACGCGCAGACGCCCATGAACTCGAGCCCGCTGCTGTCAATGACCAGCGGCCCAGGGCCTTGCGTGACGGCGGCGGCCTCGTTGACCAGTCGCCGCCAGACCTCCACGTTGGAGGCGTCGACGCTGCCACTGGCGGTGACCACCAGCGCTGGACCGCTGCGCTCCAGGACGACACGAAGTTCCAAGTCCGGACGGGCCGCCACGGAGGTCAACGCCTCGCCGAGCCGAACCCGAAGACCGGTGTCGGTGGCGATCGCACCGGCCCCGTTGTTCGCCGACGTGGCCAGCGAGCCGAGCCATGCCGAACAGCGACCGAGTTTACGGCGTAAACCGAACAGCATGCGGATGAAGTTACGCCAGTTTGTTTACGTTGTAAACCCGACCGCGGCGCCGATCGCACCGATGAACACCAGCGCCAGGGCCCAGGCGCGGCGGGTCGCCACCGAAGACCGGCATCCGGCCACGTAGTTGGTGTGCGGGCCGACCTGGCCGGCGATCACAGCGGTGGCCACGCTTTCGGCGTTGGCGTCCAGCGCGGCGGAGAAATCCGCGGCGACGGCATTGCCGCAGCCGATCGAGCCGCCGTCACCATCGGCGACCGACACCGGCGCCAGCAGCACAACCGCGCCCGCGAGCAAGACCAGCAGCACCACTGGCCAGAGCAATCGTCGCACCGCCGTCATCCCCGCTCCCCTGCTTTCTGCCGCCACCACGAGGCCGCTGCCGCCACCATGAGACGCGCCCCGCCCGGATTCACCGTCGGGCGGGGCGCGCATTCTCACTGGCTCAATCCTTGAAGGCGTCCTTGATGTTCTCGCCGGCCTTCTTCAGGCTGGACTTGCCCTGGTCGGCTTTGCCCTCGTTCCTGAGCTCGTCACTGCCGGTGACGTTGCCGACCGCCTCCTTGGCCTTGCCCGCGACATCCTCCGCTGCGTTCTTCGCCTTGTCCGCCAGTCCCATGGTGAAACCCCTCCCGCACTCGTACCGACATTGCGCCACGCAACATACCCACGATGTTTACAACGTAAACCGGTGTAACTGGGGAGCGGGCGCCTCAGGCCCGCGAGTGCAGCAGTTCGAGCCGGTCGAGCATGGCTTCCAGCGCCTCTTCGAACTCGATGCCGCTGTGATCTTCGGACAACATCGGCTGCAGCCGCTGCAGGTTCGGGTAGCTCGTCAGGTCGCGCGCGGGACGCTCGCCCTCCTCGAGGATGGCCTCGTCAGGGTGCAGCTCCGCGCCGCGCGCAGACACCTCCAACAGCAGGTGTCCGATCAGGAACGTGGTGTAGGAGCGGTAGGCGGCCACGGCGGCGCCGTCGTCGAACCCGTAGGAGATCAGCGTGTCGAGGAAGCTTTCCATCCAGCGCAGGCTGCGCAGCGGCGGGCGAACCCACGGAGCCTCCGGGGCCTGGGTGGCCACCAGCGGGAAAACCTCCGGGTGGTCGAGGGCGATCCGGCGCACGCCGTGTGCGAGCCGCACCAGATAGTCCTGCCAGCCGTCCTCTTGTCGCCGAGCGGCGAGCTGGTCGGCGTAGAGCCGGTCGACGATGTGGTCGACGACGCCGGTCAGCAGGTCGCCGCGACTGTGGACATAGCGATAGAGCGCCATCGCCTCGACTCCGCAGGCCGTCCCCAGCCGGCGCATGGTCAGCTTCGACAGGCCCTGACGATCGATGAAGTCGATGGCCGTCTCCAGAATCGCGTCACGGCTCAACTGCGGCAGCGGCCGGATCCCATCGACGACGTCGCCTCCCGCAGCGTCCCCCGGCCGCTGCGCACCGCGATCGTCGGCATCCACTCAGACCACCCATTTCACTCGGCAACGACTGTGGCGCCGATCGTCGGGGAGCCACGTCGCGCACCGACCGTTAGTTTACGTCGTAAGCGCGCCGGGGACGCCGGAAGCATCGACCTCGACCGGCAGCCGCCTCGGTCAGCGGTCGGCCGCCGCCACGTCGCTGGGATGGGTCGCCAGCGGCGTCACCCGGATGTCCATGTAGCCGACAACGGTAGGCCCGAAAGCAGTTCGTGCAGCTCGTCGTTCGAGGCGACATCAAAGATCGAGATGTTGGAGTACTCCCCGACAATCCGCCAGATGTGCGGCCACTTGCCGGACCGCTGCAGCTCCTGCGAGTACGCCTTCTAACCCCGTCACCCCTTGACATCACCGGCGAGCGAACCTAAATTCACAGCTAATGAATCATTATTCATTTCTATTGAACGCGATCTCATTACCGAGGCGCCGCCCCCGACACCCGGAGATGCCATGACCGCCTACGAAGACATCACCTACGAGATCGACGGGCCCGCCGCCGTCATCACCATCAACCGGCCGCACCGCTACAACGCCTTCCGCGGCCAGACCGTCGAGGAGATGATCAAGGCTTTCCGGGCCGCATGGGCCGACACCCGGGTCGCGGCAATTATCCTCACCGGCGCGGGCGACAAGGCGTTCTGCACCGGAGGTGACGTCAAGCAGCGCGCCGAGACCGGTGACTACGGCCCCACCGAGAGCGGCATGTTTGAGATCGGCTACCTGCACAAGCTGATCCGCGACGTGCCCAAGCCGGTGATCGCCGCGGTCAACGGCGTCGCGATCGGCGGCGGCCACGTGCTGCACGTGCTCTGTGACCTCTCGATCGCATCGGCACACGCCAAATTCGGCCAGGCCGGCCCCCGGGTCGGGTCGTTCGACGCCGGCTTCGGGTCGGCGTTTCTAGCCCGGGTCGTCGGAGAGAAGCGGGCGCGCGAGATCTGGTACCTGTGCCGGCAGTACGACGCCGCCACCGCCGAACGCTGGGGTCTGGTGAACTGGGTGGTCCCGGGCGAGCGACTCCTGGACGAGGCCAAGGCGGTGGCCACCGAGATCGCCGAGAAGAGCCCCACCGCGCTGCGCTTCCTCAAGCAGTCCTTCAACGCCGACACCGACCACCAGGCGGGCTTGAGCAACATGGCGATGTCCGCGCTGGAGATCTTCGTGCACACCGACGAGGGCAAAGAGGGCGCCGCGGCGTTCGCCGAGAAGCGCCCCGCCGACTTCGGCCAGTTCGTCACCGCCTGACGTCGAGAACAGGAGCACCCGAATGACCACAACGATCGCACTGGTGACCGGCGCCGGATCGGGCATCGGCAAGGCCATCGCCCTGGCGTTCGCCGCCCAAGGTGACCGGGTGATCGCCGCCGACCTCGACCAGGCGGCGGCCGCGGCCACCGCCGGAGAGCACCCGGGCCTCATCACTGCCCTGCCGGTCGACGTCGCCGACCGCGCCCGGGTGGACGAACTGCGTGACCGCACCCACGCCGAGGTCGGTGTGCCCACCGTCGTGGTCAACGCCGCCGGCTGGGATCGAACCGACCAGTTCCTCAACGCCACCCCCGAATTCGCCGAGAAGGTGGTGGCGATCAACTATCTTGGCCCGGTGCACGTGTGCAGTGCATTCCTGCCCGGGCTGATCGAAGCCGGCGGCGGCGGGCGGATCGTGAACCTGGCCAGCGACGCCGGCCGGGTCGGCAGCGCCGGCGAGACGATCTACGCCGGGGCCAAGGGCGGTGTCATCGCGCTGACCAAATCGCTGGCCCGGGAGATGGCGCGCCATCACATCACCGTCAATTGCGTCTGTCCCGGCCCCACCGACACCCCGCTGTTCGCCGCCCAGCCGGAGAAACTGAAAGAGGCGCTGGTCAAAGCGATCCCGTTCCGGCGACTGGCACGGCCCGAGGAGGTAGCCGCGCCGGTGCTGTTCTTCGCCTCGGACGCCGCGTCGTTCATCACCGGACAGGTGATCAGCGTCAGCGGCGGCCTCACCATGGCCGGCTGATGGGGAAGAATTCAACCAGCCCACCCCCACAGTAAGGACGCACCCATGACCACCCCCGCTTTCGACGCGCTCGACCCCCTGAGCCTGGATTCGTTGCTGTCCGACGACGAGATCGCGGTGCGCGACACGGTCGCGAAGTTCTGCGCCGAGCACGTGCTGCCGCACGTCGCCGAGTGGTTCGAGATCGGGGATCTGCCCGCCCGCGAGCTGGCCCGGGAATTCGGCAAGCTCGGCCTGCTCGGGATGCACCTGCACGGTTACGGCTGTGGTGGCGCTTCGGCCGTGCATTACGGGCTGGCCTGCGTCGAACTCGAGGCCGCCGACTCCGGTATCCGCTCGCTGGTGAGCGTGCAGGGGTCGCTGGCGATGTTCGCCATCCACCACAACGGTTCCGAAGAGCAGAAACAGCGGTGGCTGCCGGGCATGGCCGCCGGGGACCTGATCGGCTGCTTCGGGCTGATCGAGCCCGATGTCGGCTCTGATCCGGCCGCCATGAAGACCCGCGCCAGACGCGACGGCTCCGACTGGGTTCTCAATGGCCGCAAGATGTGGATCACCAACGGGTCCATTGCCGACGTCGCGGTGGTGTGGGCTGCCACCGACGACGGCATCCGCGGCTTCATCGTGCCCACCGACACACCCGGGTTCACGGCGAACACCATTCACCACAAGCTGTCGCTGCGGGCCTCGATCACCAGCGAACTGGTGCTCGATGACGTGCGGCTGCCGGCCGAGGCGATGTTGCCGCAGGCGCGCGGCGTCAAAGGGCCGCTGGAATGCCTGTCCGAGGCGCGTTACGGGATCGTTTGGGGCGCAATGGGTGCGGCCCGCTCCGCCTGGCAGTCCGCCCGTGACTACGCCATGGCGCGCACCCAGTTCGGCAAACCGATCGCCGGCTTCCAGCTCACCCAGGCAAAACTCGTCGACATGGCCGTGGAGCTGCACAAGGGTCAGCTGCTCTCGCTGCAGTTGGGCCGGCTCAAAGACGGCGTCGGACTGCGGCCCGAACAGGTCAGCTTCGGCAAGCTCAACAACACCCGGGAGGCGATCAAAATCTGCCGCACCGCACGAACCATCCTCGGCGGCAACGGGATATCGCTGGAATACCCGGTGATCCGGCACATGGTCAACCTGGAATCGGTGCTCACCTACGAGGGCACCCCGGAGATGCACCAACTGATCCTGGGCAAAGCCTTCACCGGCCTTGCCGCATTCAACTGACTCTGCGTTCAATAGGGGCAACTGCGATGGGTCTGACTTACACCCCCGAGCATCAACAGTTCCGCGAGATGGTTGCCGACTTCGTGCAACGGACCGTCGTCCCGGCCCACGAGGACTGGGAGCGTGCCAGCGCGTGGGACCGCTCGCTGTTCACCGAGGCCGGCAAGCTTGGACTGCTGGGCTTTCCGGTCCCCGAAGAACTCGGCGGGCCCGGCGTACACGACTACCGCTACCACGCAATCGTCATCGAGGAGCTGCAGCGGGCCGGAGCCGCCTCCGAGGCCGTCGCCTTCTCATTGCAGAACGACGTGGTACTGCCGTATCTGACCGATCTGGCCACACCCGAACAGCAGCGCCGTTGGCTGCCCGGGGTGGTGACCGGCGAGACCGTGCTGGGTATCGCGATGACCGAACCCGGCACCGGCAGCGACTTGGCCGGTATCCGCACCACCGCCCGCCGGGACGGCGACGACTACGTCGTCAACGGCGCGAAGACCTTCATCTCCAACGGCCAGACCGGTGATCTGTTCGTGGTCGCGGTGCGCACCGGCGAAGACCGACACCGGGGACTGTCACTGCTGGTGGTCTCCGGCGACACCCCGGGCTTTCACCGCGGGCGCAACCTGGAGAAGATCGGACTGCACGCCCAGGACACCTCCGAGCTGTCCTTCACCGACATGCGGGTGCCGGCCGCCAACCTGCTCGGCGAGGAAGGCCAGGGCTTCTATCAGCTGGTGCGCAACCTGCCCCAGGAGCGGCTGTCGCTGGGGGTGGGTGCGGTCGCCGCCGCCGAGGGCGTGCTGGCCGAGACCCTCGACTACGTCAAGGCACGCCAGGCGTTCGGCTCCCCCATCGCGAGCTTCCAGAACACCCAGTTCGTGCTCGCCGAGATCGCCACCGAACTCGATGTGGCCCGCACCTTCCTCGACGACTGCATCGCGGCACACCTGGACGGCGAGCTGACCGCGGCGCGGGCCGCCAAGCTGAAGTGGTGGACCACCGACCTGCAGGTCCGTACCGCCGACCGGTGCCTGCAGTTGTTCGGCGGCTACGGCTACATGCGGGAATACCCGGTGGCGCGAGCGTTCGTCGACGCCCGCATCCAGACCATCTACGGCGGCACGACCGAGATCATGAAGACGATCATCGCCAAGGATCTGGGCATCTGATGGCCGTCGACTATGGTCAGCTGCCCGTCGAGGAGGCGGTGCGGGCGGCCCGCACCGATTCCCGGCGCCGGCAGATCCTGGACGCCGCGGTCAAAGTCATGCAGCAGACCGGCTTTCACCAGATGTCGATGCAGGATCTGGCGGCCGAGGCCAATGTCAGCGTCGGGCTGATCTACAAGTATTTCGGCGGCAAGGAGGACCTGCTGCTGGCGACGATCGTCCGGATCCAGGATGCCTTCTGCGATCAGCTCGCCCCGGTGATCGCGGCGGCCGGTACCGATCCGGTCGCACAGTTGACCGCCGGAATCCGGCGCTACATCGAGATCGTCGATGAGAACCTCGACGCCGTCGTGCTGACCTACCGGGAGAGCCGCACCCTGGACGCGGCTGGGCGGTCCCAGATCAAAGAGCTCGAAATCGCCAGTGCGACACCGCTGCGGGACGTGATCGAGGCCGGGATCGCCGCGGGAACATTCGCCGAGGTGGATGTGGATCTGATGGTGTTCGACATCATGCTGCTGGCCCATGGCTGGGCGCTCAAGCATTGGCACTTCGGCGAGCTGTACAGCCTCGATGACTACATCGGCCTGCAGACCCGCTACACGCTCAACTCGCTGCTGCGCGCAGGGATGACCGGCGCTCCGGTTGCCGCCACCACCTCGTCGTAGCTCACGCCCGGCGCCAGTTCCACCACCTCGAACCCTT
The DNA here is from genome assembly GCF_003284925.1 of Mycolicibacter senuensis. Classification (GTDB taxonomy): domain Bacteria; phylum Actinomycetota; class Actinomycetes; order Mycobacteriales; family Mycobacteriaceae; genus Mycobacterium; species Mycobacterium algericum_A. The sequence continues at coordinate 9,495 of NZ_QMEX01000053.1, read as the reverse complement.
CCCCGGTCACATCGAACACCCCGAGGTCGGTGATCACCCGACTTACCACACCGCGGCCGGTCAGCGGCAGGTCGCAGCTCGTAACCAGCTTGGCGGCACCGGTTTTGGTGACGTGATCGGTGAGCACGATCACCCGCTCGACTCCGCTGACCAGATCCATCGCGCCGCCCATGCCCTTGACCATGGCGCCGGGCACCATCCAGTTGGCCAGGTCGCCGTTGCCGGCGACCTGCATGGCGCCCAGCACGGCCGTGTCGACGTGTCCGCCGCGGATCATCGCGAAGCTGGTCGCCGAGTCGAAGAACGATGCGCCGGGCAGCACGGTGACGGTCTGCTTGCCGGCGTTGATCAGGTCCGGGTCGACCTCGTCGTCGTACGGGAACGGCCCGACACCGAGGATGCCGTTCTCCGCGTGCAGCGTGATGGTCGAATCCTCGGGCAGGTAGCCGGGAATCAGCGTGGGCAGGCCGATGCCGAGGTTGACGTAGTCACCGTCGTGCAGTTCCTGTGCCGCGCGGGCGGCCATCTGGTCGCGGGTCCAGCTCATCGGATCGTCTCCTGCTGCCGGGTGGTGCGTTTCTCGATGTCTTTGCGGGCGGCCTGCTCCGGGGTGAGTTCCAGGACCCGCTTGACGAAAATCCCGGGCAGATGAACTGCGTCGGGGTGCAGTTCCCCTACCTCGACGACCCGCTCGGCCTCGACGATGGTGATCTGACCGGACATCGCTGCCGGCGGGTTGAAGTTGCGCGCGGCCGCATGGAATCGGCAGTTGCCCGCCCGGTCGGCGACCGCCGCGCGCACCAATGCGTAGTCGGTGACGATGCCCTCTTCGAGCACCATGTCGGTTCCCCGGAAGTTGCGGACCTCCTTGGGCGGCGAGGCGATGGCAATACTGCCGTCGGGGTGATACCGCCAGGGCAGGCCGCCGTCGGCGACGACGGTCCCGACCCCGGTGGGGGTGAAGAAGGCGCCGATGCCGCTGCCGCCGGCACGCATTCGTTCGGCCAGGGTGCCCTGCGGGGTGAGCTCGACGGTCAGTTCACCGGAGAGGTATTGGCGGGCGAATTCCTTGTTCTCCCCGACGTAGGAGGCGATGACCCGGCTGATGCGCCGCGCGTCGAGCAGCAGGCCCAGCCCGGCGCCGTCGACCCCGCAGTTGTTGGACACGATGGTCAGATCGGTTGCGCCCTGCTGCAGCAGTGCCTCGATGAGAAACCACGGGATGCCGGCCAGCCCGAAGCCGCCCACGGCCAGGCTGGCGCCGTCCGGGATGTCGGCGACCGCAGCGGCGGCCGATTCGACCACTTTGTTCAGTGCCATTTGCGCCTCTCCTCCTCGTCGCTGCGCTCCGCATCGCCGTCGGCGCGTCTCATGGTTGCTCCAGGTGTTCGATGAGGGCGGGGGTGATGATGTCGGGTTGCTCGGCGTTGGCCAGGTGCGCGGCGTGCGGAACGACCAGCAGCCGACCGGCTTTGACACCGGTGGCGATCTCATCGAGTTTGGCAGGTGGGGTGGCCGGGTCGTCGGCGCCGGCGATGGCCAGCGTCGGGGCGGTGATGGCCGCCAGGTCACCACGCACGTCCAGCCCGGCGATCGCCTCACAGCAACCGGCGTAGCCCTCGGCCGGTGTCGCCGCGACCATCGCCTCGCTCGCGGCGCGCACATCCGGGTGCGCGGCAAGGTAGTCCGGGGTGAACCATCGCTGTACGACGGCGGCGGCGACCGCGCCGGCGCCCTGTGCGCGGACCGTCTCGGCCCGTTCCCGCCATGCCGTCTCCGGTGGCAGGTGCGCCGCAGTGCACAGCACGACGAGCCGGTCGATGCGCTCGGGGTTGCGGGCCGCGAGTCGCATTCCGGTCATCCCGCCCAGCGACAGCCCGATCAGGTGGGCGCGCTGGACGCCGAGCCGGTCGAGCAGGGCGATCACGTCATCGGCCAGGTCGTCGGTGGTGTACGGCCCGTCGGGGACCGGCGAGCCGCCGTGACCACGCGTGTCGTAGCGCACCACCGCAAATCGCTGCTCTAGTGCGCCGATCTGGGCGTCCCACATCCGGTGGGTGGAGCCCAGCGAGTTGGACAGCACCACGACCGGGCCGGTATCGCGTCCGGTCACCACGGCGTGCACGTCGACGGCGCTCATCGCACGGCCTCGAATACCGCGGCCGGCGCGCCATCGCTACACCCGATCACGTTCTCAACAGTAGTGACCAGTATTGATATTTTGAAATATTGTTATTTCGTTCATTAATACATCGTTTTTATCAATATCTCGGCCTCCGGCTGACCGTGCGGCGGATCGCGTCGGCTGAGTCACTGGACATCTCCGGCGAGTGCGGGTGTCGGCCGACGCGGGTATAGTCGAACGTATGTTCGACGCAGAGTTGCCGTCACTGGTCGCCATCGGCGGCCTCGGCGACGCGGGTCTGGTCGATGTCATGCAGAGTGCGGCTCGGCTGGCGTCGGCGTCGCTGGCGCGGGTGTTCGCCGCGGGCGCGCAGCTGTATCAGCGTCGGCTGGCGCAGCGCGACGTGGCGGATCGGGAGATCTGGGCTCTTGACGGGTGGGACGCGGTGGCCGCTGAGATCGCGGCCGCCCAGGGCATCAGCCGCGGGCGCGCCGCGGGACAGTTGCGGATCGGTCTGGCCCTGGCCGAGCGGCTGCCCAGACTCGGAGCGCTGTTCGCCGCCGGTGTGGTGGACTACCAGGTGGTCGCCGCGGTGGTGCATCGCACCGATTTGATGATCGATCCTGCTGCGATCCCGCGGATGGATCGGTGGTTGGAGCGCAATGCGCCCCGATGGGGCAGCTGGTCGCGCCACCGTATCGCCGAAGCCGTCGACTACTGGGTGCAGGTGTTGGAGCCGGCTGCGGTGCGCGAAGCCCGCGCCTTCGAGAAGTCCCGCCACATCGGTGTGGCGCCGCAACATTCCGGCCTGGCAGAGATCTTCGGCGACGTTCGCACCCCCGATGCGCTGGCCTTCGATCAGCGGCTCACCGAACTGGCCACCACGGTGTGCAAAGCCGATCCGCGCACCACAGCACAGCGGCGCGCCGATGCGTTGCGGGCGCTGACCGCCGGGTCGGCGACGATGGCATGCGAGTGCGGCTCGCCGGACTGCCCCGCGGCCACCGGTGATGCGCCGGTGGGTGCGGTGATGATCCATGTGATGGCCGAGCAGGCCACCGTGCAGGGCCGCTCCCCGGCGCCGGGGTATGTAGGGTGACACCATGGCCAACCCAGCTCCGCTCTCCGGCAAGACCATGTTCATCTCGGGTGCCAGCCGCGGCATCGGCCTGGCGATCGCCAAGCGGGCCGCGCGCGACGGCGCCAACATCGCGCTGATCGCCAAGACCGCCGAACCCCACCCGAAGTTGTCCGGCACCGTCTACACCGCGGCCACCGAGATCGAGGAGGCCGGCGGGCAGGCGCTGCCGATCGTCGGCGACATCCGCGACGGTGACTCGGTGACCAGTGCCGTGGCGGCCACCGTCGAGCGGTTCGGCGGCATCGACATCTGCGTCAACAACGCCTCGGCGATCAACCTCGGGTCCATCCTCGAGGTTCCGCTGAAGCGCTTTGACCTGATGAACGGCATCCAGGTGCGCGGCACCTACGCGGTGTCGCAGGCCTGCATCCCGCACATGATCGGTCGGGAGAACCCGCACATCCTCACGCTGTCCCCGCCGATACGACTGGAATCGAAGTGGCTCAAGCCCACCGCCTACATGATGGCGAAATTCGGGATGACGCTGTGTGCGCTGGGCATCGCGGAGGAGCTGCGCTCGCACGGCATCGCATCCAACACGCTGTGGCCGCGCACCCTGATCGCCACCGCCGCGGTGCAAAACCTGCTCGGCGGTGACGAGGCGATGGCCCGGGCCCGCACCCCCGAGGTCTACGCCGACGCCGCCTACGCGGTCCTGACCAAACCGGCGGCCGAATACACCGGGAACACGCTGCTGTGCGAGGACGTGCTGGTCGAATCGGGTGTCACCGATCTATCGGTGTATGACTGCGTGCCCGGCAGCGACCTGGGCGTGGACCTGTGGGTGGACTCCGTCAACCCACCGGGGTATGTGCAGCAGTAGCGCACATCCGGTCAGAACGACACCGCGGTTCCCACCGACGGCGAATCCCCCATCGGCGCGACACCGGGCATGAAGCGCTCGACCAATGACGTGGCGATGGCGGCGACGTCATCGCTGAGTGGATACATGTGCCGATACTGCAGCACCTGCTTGCCGATCAGCCCGAGTCGTTCACCGAACGTCGGCAGCCGGCCCGGGTCGAGCAACGGAGAGTTGAACGCCGGCGAGTCGGCGCGCTGGAACTCGAATGCCGCACTGATCCGCGGGGCTTCACCCAGGCTGCTGGCCCGCCCACCCCAGTGCAGCACCGCCTGGTTCCAGGCCATCAGGGTGCCGGCGGTGGCCGGCACGGCGCGGATGTCTTGCAGGTTGTGGACCAGGGTGTTGTCGGGGCCGTCCCAACGCCGTTGCCGGAACCGATCATCGAGGTGGGCGGGCAGGAAGTACATGCACCCGTTGAGCGGGGTGGCGTCGCTGAGCGGCAGCCACACGGTCAGCGTGTGCGGCGAGTTGTCGGCATCCAACGTCGGCATCACCCGGTCGCGGTGTGGACCCCAGCCCGCCGCGCTCTCGTCGGGCTTGACATGCCAGACCCAGAAGTCGGGCAACGCCCGATAGCCGTCACCGAGCACCGCCGTCAGGAACTCCGAAAGCCCTTGGAACGCCCGCCATAACTGGTCGTAGACGAACACGAACGGCAGCGGAATGCCCAACCCGAACAGCGTCGACACCGCGTCGCGCATCGGCGCGACCACCGCTTCCGGCAGCGCACCGGGCACCCGGATATAGCCCTCGCGTTTGAGGGTCACCAGCAGCGGGTCGGTCGGTCCGACCGCCGCGGGTACCGCCACGGCGTCGCCGTCGATCGACAGCTGGGGGCACAGTGCGCTCCAGAAGTCGCGCCGTTGCGCGTCGCGGGCGGTCAAGGTGACGCTCATCGCGTCATCGTAGCCTCGTCGGCCCCGGCAGGCTTGCGATAAACCAGCCAGCGCATCTCGATAGGGCAGGCGTCCGGTTCGACGTCGAACACGTCTTGGCCCCGGGTCCACTCGGTGTACCAACCGGTGGGTGGCCAGGCACCCTCGGGCAGATGGGCCTTCTCGTAGTCGTGAACCGAATCGTCGGCGACCAGCTGCAGGCCCAACCCAGCTGCCGCATCGTGCATCTGGTCCCAGGTGAAGAACATGTTGTAGCACTGCTGGCTCAGTTCAACGGCGGCCGCGTCGGGCAGATAACCGTCCCGGGCCAAGAACACGTTGAACACCAGCCGCCCGCCCGGGGCCAGCCGCCGAGCGGCCAGGTCGAACATGTCGCGAAGCTGCCCGGTGCTTCGGAAATCCGGCGTGACCTCCGAGAGCACGATCAGCTGGTAGTCATTGCCCAGTTCGTCTCCGGCGGTGAAGACATCGCGTTGAATCACGCGGACCCCGAGCCCGTCGCGCTGCGCGTCCGCGCGAATGCCGTCGGCGAACAGCGGCGTCATCTCGACCGCGTCCACCGGGTGTCCGCGCCGGGCCAGCGCCAGACTGTTGCGTCCGGTACCTGCTCCGATGTCGAGCACCCGGCAGCTTGCGGGATCGGTGGCCTCGCCGGCCAGCGCCCAGACGCGGGCATCGGGCTCGGTGCCGAACAACGGCGGTTCGCGAAGGGCGACCCAGCTCTCGTACCCCGCTTCGATCGACTGCCATTCGGCACGGACCCAGTAGTTGAGGACGCTGCCGACCGGCACCTCATAGCTGATGATGATGTGTGACCGCGGCGAGCCCGCAAACGCCGCTTCCGTCTCTGATTGCAGGACTTTTTGCAGGTGATCCCGTTGCTGGGCGTCCAGCGGGGTACCCAGCGCTGCGAACATCGTCTCGCACATCCGGACATACTCATCGAGCATGCCCGGAACCGCCGGCAGCTTGATTCGCCCGGTGGCCTCGGACCTGCGATACAGCCGCCGAGCCATCGCCTCCTGCAACATCGGCGAGCGACTCCACATCTGTGGCCAACTTTCCATCGCACCGTTGTACCCAATCCGCCCGCAATCTGCCAGCTATCAACCGGAATCTGCGCGCAGCGGCAAGACCAGCTGGAAACAGGCGCCACCATCCTGCGGGATACAGCTCAGCCGGCCGCCGTGTGCGTCGGCAAGGGCCCGCGCGATCGGCAGGCCCAGACCGGCTCCCCCGTGATCCCGGCCGCGGGCACTGTCCAGGCGCACCAACCGGTCGAAGATCCGCTCGGCGTCCTCACTGCGGACGCCGATCCCGGTGTCGGCGACGGTTACCTCAGCGCGCTCGCCGAGACCCGCCACATGAACCGTGATGCTCCCGCCCGGCGGGGTGTAACGGCGGGAGTTGTCCAGCAGATTGGACAGGATCTGGGCCAGCCGGGTCGGATCGGCCCGTACGGTCAGGGTGTCCACACCGGTGCGGCCCAGGTTCAGTTGCGGCGCCAGCAGCGCCGCCCGGTCCAGCTGGGTGTCGACGATGCCGACCAGATCGATGTCCTTGAGTTCCAGGGGCAGCCCGGCGTCGATGTAGCTCAGGTCGAGCATGTCGGTGACCAGCCGGGTGGCGCGGCGCGCCTCGGTGAGCAGCAGGGTGGCGCGGCGGTGCTGGCGGAGCACTTCGGGCTCGACGGTGTCCAGCCCGACGTCCGGCCCGACATCCTGGCCGACATTGCCGGCGATCTGCTCGGCGGCGGCCTGCATGCCGGCGATCGGGGTGCGCAGTTCGTGGGCGGCGTCGGCGAGGAATCGCCGGACTGCGGCCTCGGCGCGCCGGGCAGCTTCGGCGGCCCGCTGCGCGCGCTTCTCGGAATCCTCCAGTTCGTCGAGCATGTCATCGAAAGCGCTTGCCGCGCGGCCTAGTTCGGTTCGCGGCCGGTCGGGACGCAGCCGCCGTCCGCGGTCACCGGTGGTGATGTCACGGGCCAGGTCTGTGAGCCGATCCAGCGGGGCGAGCATGGCCCGGCTCACCCCGGCCAGCAGGATCGACGCGATGAACAGGATTCCCAGGCCGGCGCCGACCATCAGGCGCCGCAGCCGGCTCAGCGTCTCGGCGGCCTCGGTGGTGTCGGCGACCAGGATCACCCGCCCGCCGTCGGCCAGCGGGTGCACCAGTACCGTCGAGGTCTCGTCGGGCTCCAGCGGCGGGGGCGCCACTCGCGATCCGGTGGTCGCATCGGGCTCGATAGCGGGGTCACCGTAGCTGGACCCGTCCGCGTCGACGACGAGTGCGCTGATGATGCCGCCGTTGAGTTGATCGGCCAGTTGTTCGCGGGAAACACCCAGTGCGACGAGGGAATCCGCGCGCTGCGTGGCCAACGCCAGCCGCTCCTGCAGGCTGTGATTCTCCAGCGCGGTGAGCGTGGTGTTGATCACCAGCCCCATGGTCAGCATCAACACCGCCAGCAGCGCCAGCACCATCACCGTCAAACGCCGGCGCAACGACGGGGTGGCGGTCATGAGACCGACAGCTGCAGTCGGTAACCGATCCCGCGCACGGTGTGCAGGATCCGCGGCCCGTGCGTCTCCAGCTTCTGTCGCAACCCGCTGATGTGGACCTGGACCAGGTTGGGGTCGTAGGCCTCATACCCCCACACCGCATTGAGGATCTGTGCGCTGCTGACGATGCGGCCACGCTGTTCCACGAGGTAGACCAGCACCCGCAGCTCCGTCGCGGTCAAGCCCAACGGGGTCCCCGAGCGGGAGGCCACCCCGGCGTCGACATCGACCATCAGATCGCCGAACTGCACGGCCGACGGCAGCCGGCCCCGCCGGCGCAGCACCGCACCGACCCGCGACACCAGTTCGGCCAGCTCAAACGGCTTGACCACGTAGTCGTCGGCACCGCTGTCGAGTCCGCGCAGCCGGTCGGGCAGTCCGTCGCGAGCGGTGAGCAGCACCACTCCGACCTCACCCCAGCGCAGGATCACCTCCATCAGGTCGAACCCGTCGCGGCCCGGCAACATCACGTCGAGCACCACCAGATCCGGCCGGAAGCCGTCCAGCACCTCCTCGAGCCCGCGGCCGTCGGGCTGGGTTTCGGTCAGATAGCCGGCATCGGCCAGCGCCTCGCTGACCATCTCGCGGATCGTCTCGGAATCCTCCACCACCAGCACGCGCGGTGTCCCCACGCTGAAGGTCTCGGCGCCGCGCGCCGAGGGAATGCCGCCTCGCCGATCGGCGGACCGCGAATCGGCCATGGTCCATTGATAACACCGCAGCGCCCGGATGGGGAGCATCCGTGCGCCGGTTCTCGTTGACCGGCAGCATCTTCAGGTTCACTTCAAGTTCACCATCTAGCGTCGCCGTTACTCGGTCAATGCTGCGTCCGCGTGGCGGCCGCCAGCGACCCCGGCGATTCGGGAGGCATCATGACGCCTATCAGTGACGGGCCTGGCTAGCAATGGATTTCGCAACACTTCCACCAGAGATCAACTCGGCCCGGATGTACACCGGAGCCGGCGCCGGGCCGCTACTTGCCGCCGCCACCGCCTGGAGCGCCCTGGCCGCCGAACTGAACGCCGCCGGCGTGGCCTATGGCTCGATGATCGATGAGCTGTCCGGCGGCTGGGCCGGGCCCAGCGCCACCGCGATGGCCGCCGCCGCGGCGCCGTACGCGCAGTGGATGCACGCCACCGCTGCACAAGCCGAACACGCCGCGTCGCAGGCCAGAACCGCAGCCGCCGCTTACGAATCCGCATTCGCCATGACGGTCCCGCCGCCGGTGATCACCGCCAACCGGGCCCAGCTGATGACCCTGCTGGCCACCAACTATCTGGGCCAGAACACCGCCGCGATCGCGGCCACCGAAGCCCACTACGGCCAGATGTGGGCCCAGGACGCCACCGCGATGTACGGCTACGCAACGACCTCCGCGGCGGCCTCCCGGCTTACCCCCTTCACGCAGGCACCGCCCACCACCAACACCGCCGGCGCCAGCAGCCAGGCAGGCGCGGTCGGGCAGGCGACCGCGACCGCGGCCGGAAACCAGGCCAACACCGTGGCCGCCGCGGTCACCCAGGCCCTGCAGGGCCTCGCCGCCCCCGGCTCGGCAGCGGCCGGAACCAATGCGTCGCTGCTCAGTTCCATCGGGTCGGCGGCGGCGATCGAGCCCGGTCTGGCGGCGTCGTACGCGGCGTTGGCGGCGAGCCTGTTCGGCACGTTCGTCATCGACTCCGCCGGCACATTCGGCGTCGACGCGGCCGGTTCCTTCGGCATCGACCTGATCGGCGTCGGCGAGATCGAGAACGAACTACTGCCGGAGCTAGCACTGGCCAGCGCGGTGACCCCGGTCAGCGCCGAGATGGGCGAAGCCGCCACGCTCAGCGGGCTGTCGGTACCGCAGACCTGGGCCACCACCGCACCGACAACCACGGTGATCCAGCAGGTGGGCGGCGCACTGCCCACCG
>NZ_QMEX01000052.1 GCF_003284925.1 Mycolicibacter senuensis | reverse complement strand
GTGCAACGGCAGATAGAACGTCTCCTGCCACTGCTCGGCATGATCGGCATCCCACAACCCGAACAAGCCACCCTCAGCAACACCGGGCACACCCCACGTCGACACATCGAACAGATCAAAGTCCGACGCAACGCCACCATCATCGACACCGAAGAAATCCCAGAACGCATCCAGACCGAAGTCATCGGCCTGCGCAGTCGGCGCCGCCACCACCGGAGCCACCCCAAACGCCAAAAACGCCGCCACCGCCGAAGACGCCGCCAGCGTGCGACGGTTCTGCGATAGACGATTGCTGTTGCGCTGACGAGCCACTTCGCTGCTCCCGAATCCCTGAGTCTCCCAAGCTGAGAGTGCGGATAATGTCCGCGGGAACGGAAGCTACAGATTTATAGGAAGACTAACCACTTGAGACTTGGACGAAAGTATCCTGCGATAGACTTTCATCGAACCAATCGCGCAGAAAAGCCCTGGTCGCTTATCACAAGCCAATGACGTCCACCACAGTGGACTTCCGTAGTGATAATCGCCATATCGCTGAGATTGGCTATGTATCTACTGAGAACGGCCGATCACTTACAGCCGGTCAACTGCCCGTCACCATGGCGTGCAACTCCGCGATCGACCACGGTGACGAGCCATGGTGATCGCGGTAACCCAGCACCGCGGGGACGGGACGGTCGAATCGGCCGACGAAGCCTCCGGATGAAAGGAACACCGAGCCGGTCACCGTCCTCGCCAGGTCGCTGGCCAGGTAGGCATACAGCGGTGCCACGTAGCCGGTCGGCGCCGGATCCAGCGACGCCTGCATGGTGAACTCATCGAGCAGGCCGCGGGCGTGCAGGCCGCGGATGTGCTGCTCGTAGTCGGCGCCGGTCGACAGCCGCGTCTTTGCGCCCGGACAGACGACATTGGCCCGAACGTCGTACTCCGCGAGTTCGGCCGCCATTGCCAGCGTCAGGGAGTTAATCGCTCCCTTGCCGGCGGGATAGCCGGTGCCGCCGTAGTCGCCCAGGAATGCCACCGAACCGCTGTTGACGATCGACCCCCGTCGCTGCTCGGCCATGATGGGGGCGGCGGCCCGGCAAGTGTGGAACACCGTGCCGAGATGAGCGTCGAGCAATTCCTGGAATTGCCCGCCGGATATCGACAGGATCGAGGAACCGGGGGGTTCGGCGACGCCGGCACAGTTGATCAGCACGTCGACGCTGCCGTATTCGTCCCGGCAGGCCGCCATCAACGCCGTCGCGGTCGCCTCGACGTTGGCGGCCCCGGCCACCCCGACGGCCCGACCTCCCGAACCGGTGATCGCCGCGACGGTGCCGTCCACCGCGGCCGGATCCCGGCCGTTGACCACCACACCGGCGCCGCAAGCCGCAAGCACTTCGGCGACCGCCCGGCCAACTCCCCGGCTGCCCCCGGCCACGACGGCAGCCCGCCCGGCGAGCAATGTCTCGTCGGTCATGGTGTCGAGGTGAAGGCCGCCAGCGCCTCGGCATTGGCGCCGAAGCCCATCAGCTCGGCGAAATAGGCATTCTCCCGCTCGCGGGCGGCCGCCACCCCGGGCAGGGTGGGGGCGGCGATGCTCTTCTTGACCGCCATCAGGCTGGCGAGCGGTCGCGCAGCGAGGATGTCGGCGTGCCGATGCGCCTCAGCCATCAGCTCATCGGGCTCGCAGACCTTCCAGACCAGGCCCATCTCCAAGGCTTGCTCGGCGGTGATCCATTCCGAGGACATCAGCAGCCAGGCGGCGTTCTGCCGACCGATCAGCCTCGGCAGCAGATACGACGACGCCGCCTCCGGCGCGACACCGAGACTGGTGAACGGGCACATCAGCCGTGCGGTCGACGACATGAACGCCAAGTCGGCGTAACCGAGAATGGTCGTGCCGATGCCGATCCCGACTCCGTTGACCGCGCAGATCAACGGCTTCGCGAATCCGTTGAGCGCGTCGATCAACCCCAGGAAGCCGTGCCGGCCCGGAGTGAAATCCGTTGCGGTGACGCGCGCCTGCATCTCCTTGAGGTCGGTCCCGGCGCTGAAGGCCCGGCCGGCGCCGGTGAGCACCACGACCGCCACCTCGGGATCCTGCGCGGCATCCAACAGCGCCTCGGTGGTGGCGTCGTAAAGCGCCTCGTTGAAGGCGTTGAGCGCCTCGGGTCTCGTCAGGGTCAAGGTCCGCACCCGCCCCGCCGTGGTGATCTCCAGGCTCATATTGCTCTCCGCACTCCCTATCCGGTGCCGTGCTTGCCCAGCGCGGACTCGACGTTGGCCTTCTTGTCCTCAGCCTTTCCGGCAGCGGCGGCCTTGCGGCGCTTGGCGATGACCTGCTCGACCACACCGTTGAGCACTGAACCGAGCGGGAATCCGACGTAGTGAGTCAGGAAGATCGGCAGCTCGCGCAGCTCGTCCTCGTTCAGTTCCTCGTTGTGCAGCGCGGCGTTGACCTGGATCTCGGCCAAGTCCTTCAGCCCGAGGGCGGTAACCACCGACAGCGTCATCAATCGCTTGTCCCGCATCGAAAGTCCGGGCCGGGTCCAGATCCGGCCGAACAGGTGGTCGGCGGTGAGCGCGAAGTACTCGCCGGGCATGTCCGGCATATCCCAGGCGTAGACCTCGTTCATCTTGGCCAGCCCGGTACGGCGCAGTTCGTCCATCAGATCTCTCCTAGTCGTTGGTGTGCGGCACACCCAGGCCCACGGCGAGCTCGGTCAGCGCAATCTGGGCGAGCGGGAGGTCGACTCCGGTGGCCTGGCCCAATGCCAGTGCGAGGCTGAGGTCTTTCTCCCCGAGCCCCCGGGTATGGGTGAAGGCATCGTGCAGGAAGTGGTCCGCCGCCAAGGGCGCCGTCGAGTCGAGCAGCATGATGGCCCCGGGCCCACCGGTGAGTGCGTCGGTGTGTCGCACCACCCGGCCCAACGCCTGCAGATCCAGCCCCGCCGCCTCGGCCAATTTCATGGCCTCACCGGCAGCGGCGTAAGCGGTGAACGTCAGCATGTTGCGCGCCAGCTTCATTCGGGTGCCGGCCCCGGGCTCGCCGGCATGGATGACCAGTGACGCCCATTGCTTGAACGCCGGCTTGATCTGTTCGTAGACCGCGCGCTCCGCTCCGACCATGGTCGCCAGCTGGCCCTTCTCGGCGGCTCCGGCACCGCCGCTGACCGGTGCGTCGATGACGTGGATGCCCTGCGGCTTCAGCTGGCCCGCCAGCTCGGCGGCGGTGGTGTCGGCGATGGTCGAGTGGATCGCGATGACGGTGCCCGGCTTCGCGTTGACCGCCAGTTCGGCGACGACCTCGCGGACCTGGGCGTCATCGAGCACCGTGACACTGATGATGTCGGCTGCCGCCGCGAGGTCCGCGAGGTTCTCGGCCGGGCTTGCCCCGGCTTCGACCAGCGGGGCCATCGCTTCGGCGCGCACGTCAAAAACCGTTACGCCGCCGGGCCATTCGACCATTCGCTTGGCCATCGGCGCACCCATGTTCCCGAGCCCGATGTAGCCGAGGCGCGGTGTTGCCTCAGTCGCTGGGGTCATAAGTTCCGACTCCTCTTCATCGCTTCGCTCTGCATCGTCGCCGGTGGCTATGATCGGATGATCTGTCCGCCGTCGACGTTGAAGATCTGTCCGGTGATCCACGACGCCTGATCCGACAGCAGGAACAGGCACATCGGAACCAGGTCCTCGGGCGTGCCCATCCGTGCGAGTGGCAACTGCTGCACCATCTGCTTCACGATGGCCTGCGGAGTGGTGACCCGGTTGGCCTCGGTGTCGATCGGGCCCGGCGCGATCGCGTTGATCCGGATGTTGCGCCAGCCCAGCTCACGGGAGAGCTGCTGGGTCAGGCCGTTGATACCGACCTTGGCCAGCCCGTAGAAGTTCGCGTACACCCACGCCGCGGTCGACGACTGGTTGACGATGGCACCGCCGCCACGCTTGGCCATGTGCTCGTAGACCGCGCGGGTGCAGATCAGCGCACCGTCGAGGTTCACCCGCATGAACTTCTCGTAGTAGTCCCACGGCACGGTCAGCAGCCCGTCGAGCTTCATGCCGCCGAAGATCGCGGCGTTGTTGACCAGGTAGTCGATCCCGCCGAATTCAGCGACCGCCGCATCGGCCATGGCCTGCGCCGACTCTGGGGCGGAGACGTCGACTCCCACCGCGAGGGCCTTGCCGCCGTCGGCGACGATTTGCTTGGCGACGTTCTGCGCGCCCTCGAGGTTGATGTCGGCGACCACCACCGCGGCGCCCTCAGCGGCCAGCGCCGTCGCGTACGCCTGACCGATCCCGCCACCGGAGCCGGTGACGATGGCCACCTTGTCATCGAATTGGCCCATCTGCTGCTCTCCCTTGAATCCCGTTATCGATTATCAGTTCGCTGCTGTTGCAATGGCTTTGGTCTCCAGGTACTCCTCGAACCCGGCGACACCCATCTCACGTCCGTTGCCGGACTGCTTGTATCCGCCGAACGGCACGTCCGCCGAATACCAGACCCCGCCGTTGACGTTGACCGTCCCGGCCCGCATCCGGGCCGCCACCGCGGCCGCTCGCTGCGCATCGGCACCATAGACGGTGGCCGACAGGCCGTAGGGCGAGTCGTTGGCGATCCGCACCGCGTCGTCGTCGCCGTCGTGGGCGATCACGGTGAGCACCGGGCCGAAGATCTCCTCCCGGGCCACCCGAGCATCGTTGGTCAACCCGGCGATGACGGTGGGCTCGATGAAGAATCCAGCGGGTTGATCGGCCGGGCGGCCACCGCCACAGGCGAATTCACCGCCCTCAGCCAGGGCCAGGTCCAGGTAGCTCTGCACCCGGTCGCGCTGGCGCGCCGAGATCACCGGACCGCAGACCGTGCCGGGCTTGCTCGGGTCGCCGGGCTTGATCGAGCCCATCGTGCCGGCCGCGATGGCCACCGCCTCGTCGTAGCGAGCCCGCGGCACCACCAACCGGGTGGTGATCGCACAGCCCTGCCCGGCGTGCAGACAGACCGAGAAGCCCGCCACCGAGCAGGCCGCGGCGAGGTCGGCGTCGTCGAGCACCACGAAAGCCGACTTGCCCCCCAGTTCCAGAAAGACCTTCTTGATGGTGGCGGCCGCGTCGGTCATCACGCTGCGGCCGGTGGCCGTCGAACCGGTGAACGAGACCATGTCCACCCGAGGGTCTTTGGCGAGCATGGCACCCAGCGTGTGGTCGGTGGAGGTGACGATGTTGACGACGCCCGGCGGGATGTCGGTGTGCTCGGCGATCAGCTCCCCGAGCACCGCGGCAACCCACGGGGTGTCGGGCGCGGGTTTGAGTATCACGGTGTTACCCGCAGCCAGCGCCGGGCCGAGCTTGGCCAGATTGATCTGGTGCGGGAAGTTCCACGGCGTGATGGCGCCGACGACCCCGACCGCCTCGCGCACCACCGACCGTCGTGTGGGAATGCCCAGCGGGGTGGCGTGGCCGAGATCCTGCGTCCACTCGTAGCTTTCGGCGGTGTCCGCGGCGAACCCGAGGTCCTCGACCGGGCCCTCAAGCTGGGCACCGGCGGTGAGCATCCGCGGCGCACCCACCTCGGAGATCGTCAGCTCCCGCAGCTCTTCTACCTGCTCGCGCATGGCGTCACGCAGCTGGCGTACGCAGCGCACCCGCAGCTCGGTGTTGGTCGACCAGTCGGTGTCGTCGAATGCCCGCCGTGCCGCGTCGATGGCGCGGTCCATGTCGGCGCCGTCAGCGTTGGCCGCCTCACCCAGCACCTCCTCGGTGGCCGGGTTGACGGTGGCGAACCCGCCGGCCCCGCCGGCGGTCAGCTTTCCGTCGATGAGCAGCCGGCTCACGCCGTCGGCCAGTAGCGCCATCAGTTACTCCCACAGCTTCTCGGTGCCCGACTCAAATTGGACACTTGTCCGTTACGCTCGGTCGAACCCTAGCGGCAGAATCGCGACTCTGGCAACCCGGTAGCCGATAAAACGGTATTTCCCTGCGGACTTGCCCAACCAAGCCGACGTCGGCTACGTTAGACAGGTGTCCAGCGAATCCGTGACGGCAGTCACACCGGCGAACGGCGCACCGGCGGTACCGTCGGCGGCCCCGGGCGCCCCTGGCGGCCGCAACCGTCGCCAGGAGGAGACCTTCCGCAAGGTGCTGACCGCCGGTGTCGAGATGTTGCGCGAAAAGTCCTACGCGGACCTCACCGTTCGTGCGGTCGCCGCGCGGGCCAAGGTCGCCCCGGCGACCGCCTACACCTACTTCTCGTCGAAGAACCACTTGATAGCCGAGGTCTATCTGGACCTGGTGCGTCAGGTTCCGTACTTCACCGACGTCAACGAGCCGATGCCCAGCCGGGTCAACCAGGCGCTGCGGCATCTGGCGCTGGTGGTCGCCGACGAACCGGAAGTCGCGGCGGCCTGCACCGCGGCGTTGCTCAGCGGCAGCGGCGACCCGGCGGTCCGCACGGTGCGCGACCGGATCGGCGCGGAGATCCATCGGCGAATCACCTCGGCCATCGGACCCGGCGCGGATCCACGAACCATCTCGGCGTTGGAGATGACGTTCTTCGGCGCCCTGGTCAACGCCGGCAGCGGCGCCTTCACCTACCACCAGATCACCGACCGGCTGGCCTACGTGGTCAGCCTGATCCTCGAATCGGGAGCAGCACGATGAGCCTGCACGCCACGACGTCCAACCCGCCGGTCCTCAACCCCTACGACTACGACTTTCACGAGGACCCGTTCCCCTACTACCGGCGGCTGCGCGACGAAGCCCCGGTGTATCACAACGAAGAGCTGGACTTCTGGGCGATCTCACGTCACACCGATGTGCTGCAAGGCTTCCGCAACAGCGAGGCGCTGTCCAACCGCGACGGCGTCTCGCTGGACCCGGTATCCCGCGGCCCGCACGCCCAACTGGTGATGTCGTTCCTGGCGATGGACGACCCGGCGCACCTGCGGCTTCGCACCCTGGTCTCCAAGGGCTTCACCCCGCGGCGCATTCGTGAGCTCGAACCGCAGGTGGTACGGCTGGCCCGCCAGCATCTGGACGCCGCGATCCAGCCCGGGCCCGACGGCACCTGCTCGTTCGACTTCATCAACGACTTCGCCGGCAAACTGCCGATGGACGTCATCTCCGAGCTGATGGGTGTGCCCGAATCCGACCGGGCCAGAATCCGGGAACTGGCCGACGG
The DNA here is from genome assembly GCF_003284925.1 of Mycolicibacter senuensis. GTDB lineage: Bacteria > Actinomycetota > Actinomycetes > Mycobacteriales > Mycobacteriaceae > Mycobacterium > Mycobacterium algericum_A. The sequence continues at coordinate 19,485 of NZ_QMEX01000052.1, read as the reverse complement.
AGTGCTGCACCGTGAGGACGGCGTTACCGACGTCCCGCAGTCGGCGATCCAGGCCTCGGCAGATCTGATGACCTATTACAACCAGATGATCGCCGACTTCAAGAAGAACCCGGCCGACAACCTGACCTCGGCGCTGCTGGAGACCGAGGTCGACGGCGACCGGCTCGGCGACTCCGAGATCCTGGCCTTTCTGTTCCTGATGGTGATCGCCGGCAACGAGACCACGACCAAGCTGCTGGGCAGCGCCATCTACTGGGGGCACCGCAACCGCGACCAACTGACACCGCTGTTCGCCGATCACTCCCGGATCCCGCTGTGGGTCGAGGAGACCCTGCGTTACGACACGCCCAGCCAGATTCTGGCGCGCACCGCCGCGCAGGACTACACCGTGGGCGGCACCACCATCCCGGCCGAATCGGTGGTGCTACTGCTGCCGGGTTCCGGTAACCGCGACGAGCGGGTCTTCGACGATCCCGACAGCTTCCGGATCGGCCGGGATATCGGCTCCAAGCTGCTCAGTTTCGGCAGCGGGGCCCACTTCTGCCTCGGTGCGCATCTGGCCCGGATGGAAGCCAGGGTCGCGCTCGACGAACTGTTCAGCCGGATCAGCGACTTCCAGGTCGACGAAGCCAATGCCGTGCGGGTGCACTCATCCAATGTGCGCGGCTTCGCCGACCTCCCCATCACCATCAAGGAGGCGTAAGTGCCACGTTTCGATCCACCCCCGGCCCGGCGGCCCGCCATCGTCGCGGGTGCGTCCTCGGGCATCGGCGCCGCCACGGCAGAAGAGCTGGCGCGCCGCGGTTTTCCGGTGGCCTTGGGCGCCCGGCGCGCCGACAAGCTCACCGAGCTGGTCGACAAGATACGCGGCGAGGGTGGCGAGGCGGTCGCCTTCCCGCTGGACGTCACCGACGCCGACTCGGTGAAATCCTTTGTGGCGTCCAGCATCGATGCCCTCGGCGAGATCGAGCTGCTGGTCTCCGGTGCCGGTGACATGTTCCCGGGTCGCATCCACGAGATGAGCACCGAGGCGTTCAACGACCAGATCCAGGTGCACCTGATCGGCGCCAACCGGCTGGCCACGGCGGTGGTACCGGACATGGTGGCCCGCCGACGCGGTGACGTGATCTTCGTCGGCTCCGATGTCGCGCTGCAGCAGCGTCCGCACATGGGTGCTTACGGTGCCGCCAAAGCGGCACTGGTCGCGATGGTCAAGAACATGCGAATGGAGTTGGAGGGCACCGGCGTTCGGGCCTCGATCGTGCATCCGGGGCCGACCCGGACCGAGATGGGCTGGAAGCTCTCCGCCGAGCAGGTGGGACCCATGCTGCAGGACTGGGCCAAGTGGGGCCAGGCCCGGCACAGCTACTTCCTGCGCCCACAAGACCTGGCCCGCGCCATCGCCTTCGTCGCGGAGACACCGCGCGGAGCGCACATCGTCGACCTGGAGGTGCAGCCCGAGGCGCCGTTGCACGACACCGACTCCGATCGTCAGCACCTGCAACTGGGTGAGGAAGGAATGCCGCAATCATGACCGTCACAACTGAGGTACCCCGGGTCTCGGGAGGAGAGGCCGAGCACGGCCACCTCGAGGAGTTCCGTACCGACCCGATCGGGCTGATGCAGCGGGTGCGCGACGAATGCGGGGATGTCGGCTGGTTTGATCTGGCCGGCCGCAAGGTGGTGCTGCTGACCGGCGCCGAAGCCAACGAGTTCTTCTTCCGGTCCACCGATGACGAGCTCGACCAGGCGGCGGCCTACCCGTTCATGACCCCGATCTTCGGCAACGGCGTGGTGTTCGACGCGCCGCCGGAACGCCGCGCGGAGATGTTGCACAACACCGCACTCCGCGGCGACCACATGAAGAGCCACGCCAGCACCATCGAGCACGAAGTGCGCAAGATGATCGCCGACTGGGGCGACGAGGGCGAGATCGATCTGCTGGAGTTCTTCGCCGAGCTGACCATCTACACCTCGACGGCCTGCCTGATCGGCAAGAAGTTCCGCGAAGAACTCGACCACCGGTTCGCCGAGCTGTACTACGAGTTGGAGCGCGGCACCGACCCGCTGTGCTACGTCGACCCGTATCTGCCGATCGAGAGCTTCCAGCGCCGGGACGCCGCCCGCATCAAGCTGGTCGAGCTGGTGCAGCACATCATGGATGGCCGAATCGCCAATCCGGAGACCGACAAGAGGCGCCGGGACATGATCGACGTCATGGTCTCGATCCCCGACGAGAGCGGCAATCCACGGTTCTCCGCCGACGAGATCACCGGGATCATCATCTCGATCATGTTCGCCGGCCACCACACCAGCTCTGGGACTTCCGCCTGGACGCTGATCGAGTTGTTGCGCCACCCCGAGGCACACGCGGCCGTCATCAGTGAGCTCGATGAGCTGTACGCCGACGGCGGTGAAGTGAGTTTCCATGCGCTGCGCCAGATCCCGAACCTGGAGAACGTGCTCAAGGAGACGCTGCGGCTGCACCCTCCGCTGATCATCTTGATGCGGATGGCCAAAGGCGAGTTCGAGGTCTGCGGCTACCCGATCCACGAGGGCGAGATGGTGGCGGCCTCTCCGGCGGTCTCCAACCGGATCCCGGAATCCTTCCCGGAGCCGAACGAGTTCGTGCCAGAACGCTATAACGAGCCGCGGGAGGAAGACGTCCTCCAGCGCTGGACCTGGATTCCGTTCGGAGCGGGCCGGCATCGCTGTGTCGGCGCGGCGTTCGCCACCATGCAGATCAAGGCCATCTTCTCGGTGCTGCTGCGCGAGTACGAGTTCGAGATGTCGCAGCCGCCGGAGACCTATCGTAACGACCATTCCAAAATGGTGGTGCAGCTTGCCCGGCCGGCCAAGGTGCGCTACCGGCGGCGAACCAAATAGGGGTATTCCCATGGCTTTTCGAGTCAAGGTCGATCTGGACCTGTGCCAGGGCCACGCCATGTGCGAGCTGGAGGCGCCCGATTATTTCCGGGTGCCCAAGCGCGGCAAGGTCGAGATCCTCAACGACGAGCCACCGGAATCCGACCGTCGCCAGATCCAAGAGGCCGTGCGGGCCTGTCCCACCCGAGCGTTGTCCATTGAAGAGAAAAAGGATTGAGAACCATGCCATCTTTCCCCCGCCAACAACTCGAAGACTGGGTCGAGCGCTGGCTGCAGGCCAACCGGGAAGCCGAAGCCGCCGGCGACTGGCGACCGCTGGCGGACTTCTTCGCCGATGACGCCACCTACGGCTGGAACATCGGCCCCAAAGAAGACGTCATCTGCGTCGGCATCGACGAGATCCGTGACATCGCCCTGGGCCTGGAGATGGAGGGGTTGGACAACTGGCACTATCCGTACCAGAAGGTGATCATCGACGACAAACAGGGTGAGATCGTCGGATTCTGGAAGCAGGTCGCGACAGACTCCGATGGTGTCGAATCGGAGATCTACGGGATCGGCGGCAGCTGGTTTCGGCTCAACGCCAATGCCAAGATCGAGTGGCAGCGCGACTTCTTCGACTTCGGCCACGTCCAGAAGCTGTACCTGGATCTGATGACCGCCGGCAAGCTCTCGAAGGGTATGCAGAAGCGCATCGAGCGCAGCCTGGCCGGCGAGAAGCTCCCCGGCTACTACCCGCTCGGCCAGTCGCCAGTCCCGCTCTGGTAGCCCGCAATTCACGCCCAGGAGAACACGTGGCCATCCGCGTCGCTCTGATCGGCACCGGCAACGCCGGGCGCATCGCCCTGCGGGGGCTGATCAGCAATCCCGCCTACGAGCTGACCGGCGTGTGGGTCTCAACAGCCGCCAAAGTGGGCAACGACGCCGGCGAGCTGGCCGGCCTCGACGTCCATACCGGTATTGCCGCCACCGATGACTTCGATGCGATCATCGCCGCCAAGCCCGACGCCGCGCTCTACTGCGCCATGGGCGACACCCGGCTGCCCGGCGCGCTGCGTGACGTCTGCCGGCTGCTCGCGGCCGGCATCAACGTCGTCGGCACGGCGCCCGGGGTGCTGCAATACCCGTGGGGCGTCATCCCGGATAAGTTCATCGCCCCTGTTGAAGAGGCTGCCCAGCAGGGTAATTCGACCGTCTACGTCAACGGCGTCGACCCGGGGTTCATCAACGACCTGGTGCCGTTGGCGTTTGCCAGCACCTGCCAACACGTCGAGCAGATCCGCTGCCTGGAGATCGCCGACTACGCTACCTATGACGGCGCTGAGGTCATGTTCGACGTGATGGGCTTCGGAAGCTCGCTCGACGAAGTCCCGATGCTGCTGCAGCCCGGTATCTTGAGCGTCGCGTGGGGCGCCGCGATCCGTGAGCTGGCCAACGGGTTGGGCATGACCCTGGACGCCATCACCGACTCTTCGGAGCGTGAACCCGCGCCTGAGGCGTTCGACATCGCTGCCGGGCACATCCCCAAGGGCGGTGTCGCCGCACTCAAGTTCGAGGTCCGCGGCATCGTCGACGACCACCCGCTGATCGTGGTGGAGCACGTCACGCGACTGCGCAGCGACCTGCGGCCGGACTGGCCGCAGTCGGCCCAACCGGGCGGCTCCTACCGGGTGGAGATCACCGGCGAACCGTCCTACGCCGTCGACATCTGCCCCACCAGCCGCTACGGCGATCACAACTACGCGGCCATCGCCGCCGGGGTGGGACGGGTGGTCAACGCCGTTCCCGCCGTTGTCGCAGCACCGCCGGGCATCGTCACCACGCTGGACCTGCCGCTGGTCACCGGCGGCACACAGATCATCACCGAATCATCGAAAGGCTGAGGACAGCTATGGGGCGCGTCGACGGAAAAGTAGCTTTGATCAGCGGCGGTGCGCGCGGCATGGGCGCATCCCACGCCCGCATGCTGGTCGCCGAGGGCGCCCAGGTAGTCATCGGCGACGTGCTCGACGAGGAGGGGGCGGCGCTGGCGGCCGAACTCGGCGAGGCGGCGGCCTACGTGCACCTCGACGTCCGGGACCCCGAGCAGTGGGCCGCCGCGGTGACCGCCGCGGTCGACGGGTTCGGCAAGTTGAACGTGTTGGTCAACAATGCCGGCACCGTGGCGCTGGGGTCGCTGCGCAAGTTCGATCTGGACCAGTGGCACAACGTGATCGACGTGAACCTGAATGGCACCTTTCTCGGTATGCGTGCGGCGATCGACTCGATGATCGCCGCGGGCGGCGGTTCCATCATCAACGTGTCCTCCATCGAGGGGCTGCGCGGCGCACCGATGGTGCACCCCTATGTCGCCTCCAAATGGGCGGTGCGGGGGCTGTCCAAGTCCGCCGCACTTGAACTGGCGCGCCACAACATTCGGGTCAATTCCCTGCATCCCGGATTCATCCGCACCCCGATGACCGAGCATCTGCCCGAGGATATGGTCACCATCCCGCTGGGCCGGCCCGGCGAGTCCGAGGAGGTCTCAACCTTTGTGGTCTTCCTGGCCAGTGATGAATCCTCTTATGCCACTGGTTCGGAGTTCGTCATGGACGGCGGTCTGGTCACCGACGTACCTCACAAAACCGGTTGACATCCGGTCATACACATGACAATCATGTGTATGTTCGAAGTTGGCTCGGCATCCCGCGACAATCAGAGGTGTTCGTCTTGACATCAACGCAACCAGCCTGTCCGTTCGGCCCGGGTTTCGATTTCACCGATCCGGACGTGCTGTTGCAAGGCATGCCCATCGCCCAGTTCGCCGAGTTACGCAAGACCGCCCCGGTCTGGTGGAACGAGCAGCCCGCGCACAGCAACATCTTCGATGACGGCGGCTACTGGGTGGTCAGCAAACACCAACACATCAAAGAGATCTCACGCGACAACGAGGTGTGGTCGACCAACGCCAAGGGCGCGGTGATGCGGCTGCCCGACGGCATCACCGCCGACCAGTTGGAGCTGACCAAGGCGCTGCTGATCAACCATGACCCGCCCGAGCACACCCGGTTGCGCAAGCTGGTGTCCCGATTGTTCACCCCGCGATCCGTGGGAGCGTTGGAGGAGAAGCTGGCGCAGTCGGCGCGCGATATCGTTGCGGCCGCCGCCGAGAAGGACAGCGGCAACTTCGTCGATGACATCGCGATGAAGCTGCCGTTGTTGGCGATCGCCGATCTGATCGGGGTGCCCGAAGCCGATCGCGAGAGGTTGTTTCACTGGACCAACTCGATCATGAACACCGATGACCCCGACTTCGACTCCGATCCGGCCATGGCCAATGCCGAATTGATGGGTTACGCCTACACTATGGCCGAGCAGCGGCGGCGCTGCCCGGCCGACGACATCGTCACGCGGTTGGTCCAGGCCGACATGGACGGTGAATCACTCGGCGAGACCGAGTTCGCGTTCTTCGTGATCCTGCTGGCGGTGGCGGGCAACGAGACCACCCGCAACGCCATGACTCACGGCATCAACGCCTTCGCGGAAAACCCCGACCAGTGGGAGCTCTACAAGCGGGAGCGCCCCGAGACCGCCGTCGACGAGATCGTCCGCTGGGCCACTCCGGTGCATTGCTTTCAGCGCACCGCCAAGATCGACACCGAGATCGGCGGGGTGCCCATCGGGCAGGGACAGCGGGTCGGCCTGTTCTACAGTTCGGCCAACTTCGACGAGGAAGTCTTCGAGCGACCCTTCGCTTTCGACGTCCTGCGTGATCCCAACCCGCATCTGGCGTTCGGTGGACAGGGTACGCACTATTGCATCGGCGCCAACCTGGCCCGCATGGAGATCCGGTTGATGTTCGATGAGATCGCCAACCAGCTACCCGACATCACCAAACTGGCCGAGCCGCAACGGCTCCGTTCGGGCTGGATCAACGGGGTCAAAGACCTGCAGGTCGCCTACCACGGCTAGGCCCGATCCATGGCACTCACGGTCAATCAGACGGTTGGTTGGGCGACCCCTTCCCCCGGGCTGTGACGGGCTATAGGCTGCGACGAGTGGGCTGCCCGGAGTCCCGGGCGACGACCGGGGCCAGTTTCCTAGCCGGATATTCGAGAATGAAAGCAGGTTCGTGGTGAAGACAAAGGGTGCGTTGCTCTGGGAGTTCAACAAGCCGTGGTCGGTCGAAGAGATCGAGATTGGTGAACCTCAGAAGGACGAGGTCAAGATCCAGATGGAGGCGGCCGGGATGTGCCACTCCGACCACCATCTGATGACCGGGAGCATCCCGATGGCCGGCTTCCCCGTCCTCGGCGGGCACGAGGGCGCGGGCATCGTCACCGAGGTCGGCCCCGGTGTGGAGGACATCGCCCCCGGTGACCACGTGGTGCTGTCCTTCATTCCCTCCTGCGGCAGCTGTCCGACCTGCCAGTCCGGGCTGCGCAACCTGTGCGACCTGGGCGCGGGACTGCTCAACGGCGTGGCGGTCAGCGACGGCACCTTCCGCGTCACGGCCCGCGGCCAAGGCGTGTACCCCATGACGTTGCTGGGCACCTTCTCGCCGTGGATGGTCGTGCACAAGACATCGGTGGTGAAGATCGACCCGGCCATCCCGTTCGAGGTGGCCTGCCTGGTGGGCTGCGGCGTCACCACCGGTTACGGCTCGGCGGTGCGCACCGCCGACATCCGTCCCGGCGACGACGTCGCGATCGTCGGCGTCGGCGGGGTGGGGATGTCTGCCCTGCAGGGCGCAGTCAACGCCGGCGCGCGCAACATCTTCGTCATCGACCCGGTCGATTGGAAGCGCGACCAGGCACTGAAGTTCGGTGCTACGCACGTCTACCCGGAGATCAATGCCGCCATGGGCGGCATCATGGAGGTCACGGCGGGGCTTATGGCCAAGAAGGTCATCGTCACCGTCGGTGAGGTGCACGGCACGGACATCGACAATTACATGATCCTGACGGCCAAGGGCGGCACCTGTGTGCTCACCGCGATGGGCAGCATGCTCGACAACCAGGTCACACTCAACCTGGCGATGCTGACATTGCTGCAGAAGAACCTGCAGGGCACCATCTTCGGCGGCGGCAACCCGCAGTACGACATCCCGCAACTCCTGTCGATGTACAAGGTGGGCAAGCTGAACCTGGATGACATGGTGACCCGCCAGTACCAACTCGAGCAGATCAATGAGGGCTACCAGGACATGCTCGACGGCAAGAACATCCGCGGCATCATCCGCTACACCGACGCGGATCGCTAGCGCGGCGGAGCCGGGCGAAGCGGGTCCGCGTTACAGCCCAGCGGATCGCTAGCACGGCGGAGCCGCTTAGGCGTTCACGCTGCGTACAGGGCGCATCTCACTCGCACTTTCCCGCCCTGCACGCAGCGTCAACGCGTGAATCAGACCTTCCGGAACACCACGCTGGCCTTCAGCCTGGTCCTGTTGCCGACCATCCCCAGAAAATTGCCCTCGACGGCGAACTGCTTGCGCGTGACAGTTGTCTCGGCGGTAAGCCGCACGCCCCCGTCACCGAGTGGGGTGATGTCGACCTTCAGCGGTAGCGGCCCGGTGATGCCCTTGACGGTCAGGTCGGCGTCCAGCCGGGCGGCGTCACCACCGGCCGGTTCCCCGCTCTTGACCACAACGGTGATGTCGGGGTAGTGGTCGGTGTCGAAGAAATTCGACCGCCGCAGGTCATGGTCGCGGGTGCGCAGGCCGGTGTCGATCGAGGCGGCCTTGATATCGATGCGGCCCGACACGGTGTTGGCATCCTTGATCTCGCCACTGCCAGAAAACTCGGTGAAAGCGCCACGCACCTTCAGCGCGCCCCACATCGTGCCGTTCTCGAACCGGATGCTCGACTGCTCGGTATCGAGGCTCCAATCGCCGACCGCCTCGGGACTACTGAGAAATGTTGTGACAGCTGACATCTCATCTCCTCTACCTATGGCGTGACGAGCACCCGCCAGGGGCACCAGCGTGTCTTCGATAATACGCAGCTACGCCCGCTATATCCGACACTCGACGCATATGCTGAAGTTCATGAGCACTGTCTTCACCAAGATCATCAACCGGGAACTGCCAGGTCGATTCGTTTACGAGGACGACGACGTCGTTGGTTTCCTAACCATCGAACCGATGACGCAGGGCCACACCCTGGTGGTGCCCCGCGCCGAGATCGACCAGTGGCAGGACGTCGACGGCGCCGTGTTCGCCGGGGTGATGGCCGTGGCACAGCGAATCGGCAGGGCGGTATGCCGGGCGTTCGACACCGACCGCGCCGGCATGATCATCGCCGGCCTGGAGGTCCCGCACCTGCACGTCCACGTCTTTCCGACTCGCAGCCTGTCCGATTTCGGCTTCGCCGGCGTGGACCGCAACCCGTCACCGGAATCACTCGACGAGGCGCAAACCAAGATCAAGGCGGCGCTGTCCGAGATTCCTTGATGTTCAGTTGATTTCGGCGGGTAACTCGGCCGGCTGGGCCCTCTCGGCAAGCCGAGGTACCGCGACCCGAAAGGTGCACCCCTGACCGGGTGGCGAGCTCACGGTGACGGTGCCGTGATGGGCACGGATCAGCGAGTCGACGATCGAAAGTCCCAGACCCGTGCCGCCACTGACTCTCGCCCGCGACGAGTCGGTGCGAAAGAACCGCTCGAAGGCCCGCTGCACGTCCTGCTCGCTCATCCCGGGGCCCTGGTCGACGACCTCAAGGATCGCATCGCCCCCGGCGGTACCGACCCGCACGGTGATCGCGGCGTCTTCCGGAGTGTGCTCCAGCGCATTGGACATGAGATTGCTCACCACCTGACGCAGCCGCGCTTCGTCACCGAGCACCTCGGGGGTGCCCGGGCCGTCGAAGACCTCCAGTTCGATGGCGCGGCCCGGCGCGATCGCCCGGGCGTCGTGCACCGCGTCGGTCGCCAAGACCAGCAGGTCGACCCAGTGCCGCTCCAGCGGCCGCTGGGCGTCCATGCGGGCAAGCAGCAGTAGATCCTCGACGAGCAGGCCCATCCGGCGGGCTTCGCTCTCGATGCGAGACATCAGCAACTCGACGTCACGGGCCGCACCCTGCCGGTACAACTCCGCGAAGCCGCGGATCGTGGTCAATGGCGTGCGTAGCTCGTGGCTGGCGTCGGTGATGAACCGGCGCATCCGCTCCTCGGAGACGCGCGCGTTGTCTGCCGAGGCGATCGAAGAGGCCACCGCCTGCTGAATCTGCGCCAGCATGCCGTTGAGCGCGAGCGAGAGCCGTCCCACCTCGGTGCGCGGATCACGTTCGGGCACACGGCGATCCAACTGGCCGGCGGCGATCGCCGCCGCGGTCCGCTCAACCTCGGCCAACGGGCGCAGGCTGCGGTTGACCACCAGATACCCGGCGGCGCCGAGAACCAGCAGTACCCCGACGCCGATCGCCACCCGCGACCATGCCAGGTAGCGCAGCGTGGCCCGCGGGTCCGACAGATCCCTGGCCACGGTGATCAGCCTGCCGCTCTCACCGTGCACCGACAGGGCTCGCCACTGCACACCCGACCCGTCGACCGAGCCGATGGTGACCGGCACCGACCCCACGTCGTTGTCCGGCGGCAGCTGCGGCTCGGCATTCTGATCGTTGACGACGGTCCAGACGCTGCCGTCGGGGTCGACATCGCGAACATAGAAGCTCGTCGGCGGCCGGCCGGGGTTGGGATCCTCGTCCGCCTTCGCCGGTGACCGCCCGCGCTGCTCAAGCGCCCAACCGTGCGCCGCGTCGATCAGCGTGGCGTCGATCCTGCTGATCAGCCGGTGCCGCAGGATGGTGGTCACGGCGTATCCCTGTGCCAGCAAGCCGATGGCCACCATGGCCAGCGTGGCGGCGACCAGGCTGACACGCAGGGGCAGGATGCCGCGCGGGGGTTTCGCCATCCCGATATCCTTCGTCCTATCCCCCGCGCCCGGCAATCACCGGCGGCATTCGCTAGCGCGGCTCGCGCAATACATAGCCAACCCCGCGCAGCGTGTGCAGCAGTCGCTTCTCGCCGGTGTCGATCTTGCGCCGCAGATAGGAGACGTAAGACTCCACCACGTTGACGTCACCGCCGAAGTCGTAGCGCCAAACGTGGTCGAGGATCTTCGGCTTGCTCAGCACGGTGCCGGCATTGATCACGAAATAGCGCAGCAGGGTGAACTCGGTGGGCGACAACGACACCGGCTGACCCGCCTTCCACACCTCGTGGGTGTCCTCATCGAGTTCGATGTCGGCGAAGCTCAGGCGCGAGTTGCGTGGCTCACCGGCACCTTTGCCGGCCCGGCGCAGGATGACTCGCAGCCGGGCCACCACCTCCTCCAGGCTGAACGGCTTGGTCACATAGTCGTCGCCGCCGAGGGTCAGGCCGGTGATCTTGTCTTGTAACGAGTCACGGGCGGTCAAGAACAGCGCCGGGGCGTCGATACCGTCGGCGCGCAGCCGTCGCAGCACACCGAACCCGTCCATCCCGGGCATCATCACATCCAGGATCACCGCGTCCGGCCGGACCTCGCGCGCACGGTCCAGCGCCGCCGGTCCGCTGGATGCGGTGTAGACCTCGAACCCCTGGAATTTCAAGCTGACCGACAGCAGCTCGACGATGTTGGTTTCGTCATCGACGACCAGGATTCGGGCCTCCGGTGCGGCGTCTTGCGCAGCTGTAGCTCCCATGGAGTCAATTCCCTCCCGAACGGGTGAAAATAAACTGGAAACCGGCTGTGTGTTTGTTGTCAATCAAACTACCTGATATCGGTGCTTTATCGCCCCTACACTGGCCTGGTGGGCCTGGCCAAACAGCTGATCGCCGTATCGACCGCACCGGCGCGGATCGGTCTTTCGATCGCCGACGCCGGACTCGGGGTCGCCACGGCGGCGCTTGGGCTGGCCCGGCAGACCCTCGGCGAACCCGAAACCCATGGGCCCGCCAACTCGATGGCGCAGATGCTGGGCCTGGAGGACACCATCGCCCGGGCCAACCGGCTCGCCAAATTGATGGACGACGACGCTCCACTCGGCCGCGCCCTGGCTCCGGGGGGCCCCGCTGACCGGCTGCTGGCTCCCGGGGGCCTGGTCGACCAACTGACCGGGCCGGGAGGCGTCCTCGACCGGCTCACCGCCGAGGGCGGCGGGCTGCAGCGGGCATTGCAGCCCGGCGGACTGGTGGATCAACTGACCGACGAGAACGGATTGATCGAGCGGCTGCTGTCCGAAGACGGCCTGGCCGACCGGCTGCTGGCCGAGGGTGGGCTGATCGACAAGCTCACCGCGCGCAACGGCCCGCTGGAGCAGCTTGCCGATGTCGCCGACACATTGAGCCGGCTGGCCCCGGGGATGGAGGCGCTGGAGCCCGCCATCGATACCCTGCAGGAGGCGGTGATCGCGCTGACCATGGTGGTCAACCCGCTGAGCAACATCGCCGAGCGCATCCCGCTGCTGCCGCGCCGGTCCAGTCGGCGCCCGCCGCCGCCGCGGAGCGTGCGCTCGCAGCGAGTGGTCGACCAGGACCCGACCGATCTGGAGCGACCGACCGAGCCCCATTAGGCTGGCACCGGCTAGACCCGCCTCCTTAGCTCAGTGGTAGAGCACTCGCCTTGTAAGCGAGCGGTCGTCAGTTCAATCCTGACAGGGGGCTCCGAGGCAACAAGTTGAGCGCCGGCTGGCACCGCACGCTCAACGCCGCCACCGCACACTCAAACCATGCCGCGGAATTGCGACCTGGCGTTCCGCAGGGCAGAGCCCGCTTGAGTGTGCAGCTATGGCGTTCAGTGTGCTTGCGGGACAATCAATCAATCGCGCCGCAGGAAGTCCAGCACCACCGAGGTGAAGGCGTCCTTGGCCTCGATCATCGTCCAGTGCCCGCAGTTGGGGAATACGTGGAACTCCGCGTTGGGAATGGTGCGCATCGGGATCAGCGCCATGTCCAGCGGGCTGACCCGGTCGTCGCGGCCCCAGGTGACCAGCGTTGGTGCCTTGACCCGGTGCATCATCGCCCACGGCAGCGGACCCTTGGACGCCTGCATCATCTTCACCATGTTGGTGAAGGCTTCCTTGCCGTACATCCGCCGTGCACTCGCCAGCGTCTCGGCGTCGGTCGCCAGCGCCCAGCGCTCCTCGATCAGCTGCTCGGTGATCACTTTCGGGTCGTAGACCATCGACTCCAGCCAGCGGATCAGGCTCTCCCGGCTGGGGTTGTCGGTGAATTCCTGCAGCAGCCGGATGCCCTCGGGCGGCCCGGGGGTGAGCAGGTTGGTGCCGATGCCGCCGATGGTGACCAGCTTGCGCACCTTCTCCGGACTGTTGATGGCGTAGTTGATGCCGACGCCGCCGCCCATCGAGTTGCCGACGATGCTGAACTGGTCCAGCCCCAACGCGTCGGCGAACTGCCCGACCGCGCCGAAGGCTGTCACCATCGGGTGCCCACCGAAATCGTCGCTGACCCCGAACCCGGGGAATTCCAGCACCAGGCAGCGGAAGTGCTCGGCGAACGCCGGCAGCACGCCGCGGTAGTTGCGCCACCCGGTCACGCCCGGTCCGGAGCCGTGCAGCAGCAGCAACGTCGGGCCGTCACCGGCCTCGTGGTAGCGCAGCACGCCCTGCTCGGTGGTGACCTCGCGCAGGGTCTCGTCGTGGCTCAGTTCTGCGGGCATTTCTCTCCTCAACATCTCCCAAGTCTTTAGACACGCTAATGCCGAACACCACCGGTCAAGGCGCCGGGGGCGCGGCTGCCTGGAACGCCCGGAACCGCATCAGGTAACGCGGTAGCCGCGACACCCCGACGTTGCGCGGCCAGTCGTCGGCTCGGAAATAGGCGTCCGAACCGCCGTCGACAAAGATCACGCTGCCGCAGAGGAAGTCGGCGGAGTCAGAAAGCATGAACAGCATCCAGTCGGCCAGTTGGCCCGGATCGCCGAAACCCCCGACCGGTACCGGGAAGCTGCGGACGGCCTTCTCTTGGCCAGGCGTGGCGAGCTGGTTTTCCAACAGCGGCGTCATGATCGCCCCCGGCGCCAGCGCGTTGAGCCGGATGCCCGCCCCCGCCCACGACGGCTCGACCGCCCGTCGGCGCACCCAGCGCGACACCGCGATCTTGGACGCCGCATAGGCCAGCGACGGCGCGCCCGGGCCGAGCAGTCGCAGCCGGCGCGTCGCCTTGGCTGCCTTGCCGGCCAGCAACGCCCGCACGGCAGCACGCGGCACCGCCGGCACGGTGGTGGTCGAATTACTGGCGACCACCACGACTTTGGCGGCGCCGGCGGCAGCCAGCGCCGGGCGCCATGCCTCCAGCAGTTCGACGACCCCGAAGTAGTTGACCTGCAGGATCAGCGGCGTCGCCCGCGGAGTGGGTCCGACGCCGGCGGCCAGTACCGCACCGTCCAAGCGGCCCTCACACGCGGCCAGCACCGCCGCGGCGCCCGCCGCACGACCATCCGCTGTCGACAGGTCGGCTATGACGTCGGCGTCGCGCAGGTCCACCCCGAGCACGGTGTGCCCGGCCGCGCGCAGCTTCTGCGCCGCCTGCTGCCCCATCCCGGATGCCGAACCGGTGACCGCATAGACGCCCACGGCTATTCGCCGACCACGCCGCGCAGGCCGTCGGCGCCGAACGCCGGCTCCAGCATCGCCGTGAAGTCCGGGCCGCGGCGCAGCATCTGCCCGCCGTCGACGTTGATGACCTGGCCGGTGATGTAGCCGGCAGCGTCGCTGAGCAGGAACAGCGCCAAGTCGGCGACATCTTCTACCTCACCGACCCGCGGCAGCGGGGTGCTGACCCGGTAGTCCTCGGCCAGTGCCGGGGTATCGAGGACCACCGACACCAGGTCGGTGCGGGTCAGGCCGGGGCGGATGCTGTTGACCCGCACCCACGAGGCACCCAGTTCGTCGGCGGCCAGCTGCATCAAATGGTCCAGCGCCGACTTGGTGGGACCGTAGGCGCCGAACCAGCGGTGGGTGTTGCTGGCCGCGATCGAGGAGATCCCGACGAAGGAGCCGCCGCCGCCACGCACCAGCGCCCGCCCGGCGTGTTTGAGCACGTACATGGCGCCGTTGATGTTGAGGTCAACAGTGCGCCGCCACGCCTCCGAGTCGATCTGGGTGATCGGACCGATGGTCTCCGAACCGCCGGCGCAGTGCACCACCCCGTGCAGCCGACCGCTTCCGCTCACGGCGGCGTCGACGGCTGCGATCACGCTGTCCTCGTCGGTGACGTCGGTCGCCTGGTGGCGTACCCCGATCTCGTCGGCCACCGCGGCCAGCCGCTCGGCATTACGGCCGACGATCAGCACATCGGCCCCGGCGGCGGACAGCGCGGCCGCCACCGCCTTACCGATACCGCTACCGCCACCGGTGATCAGGTAACTGCGGCCGTCGAACGAAATCCGCGACGAAAGTGTCACACCGACCCCTCACACCAAAACTGGAACATGTTCTACCCATGGAACCATGCTGGCCGGAGCTGTGGCTACGGCTGGTCGCGACGGGCCACGTCAGTGGCCTTGGCGGTGCGCCAGTCGGGTACCTCCGGCGGCAGCGCGACCGGAAACTTGTTGTCGTTATGCGCCGACCAGTGCGCGTGGCCGAGTTGATGGATATGGAACCCGTGGCGCAGCGCCTCGGAAAAGCCCATGGCGTCGGCGGCGGCGTTGACCGAGTCTTTGATCAACAGCGCGGCCATGGTCGGAAGCTGCGCGATGCGGCGGGCGAACTCCAGTGTCTTGTCCGCCAGTTCCTCGACACCGAACACCTTCGAGACCATTCCCAGCCGGTAGGCCTCGTCGGCATCCAGCGAGTCCCCGGTCAGCAGCAGTTCCTTGGCCTTGCGCGGGCCGAACTCCCACGGGTGGGCGTAGTACTCGACGCCCGGCATGCCCAGACGCACCCCCACCACGTCGGAGAACCGGGCGTTGTCGGCGGCGACGATCAGATCGCACGCCCAGATCAACATCAACCCGGCGGAGATGGCGTTGCCCTGCACCTGCGCGATGGTGATCTTGCGCAGCTCCCGCCAACGGCAGGTGTTCGAGAAGTAGTAGTGCCACTCCTGCAGGTAGGTTTTCTCGACGACCGGTTCCCGGGTGCCGCCGTGGCTCCGGAAACTCGGGTGCTGGTCCGGCCCGGCCCGGCGCTCGGCCACCGCCGCCTCCGAGCCCAGGTCGTGGCCGGCGGAGAAATTCTCACCGCGCGCCGCCAGTATCACCACCCGCACGGCGTCGTCGGCCTCCGCCCGGCCGAACGCTTCGTCGAGCTGCACCAGCAGGGTGCGGTTCTGCGCGTTGTGGGTCTCCGGACGGTTCAGCCAGATCCGGGCGATGCGGCCGTCGTCGAGGATTTCGTAGTCGACGAGATCGCCGACCTGCTCTGATGTGGTCTCCGATGTCGCCACTGGACCTCCGCCCTCGTTGTCGTCCGCCTCACAGGTTACGGCGCACTTCGCTAGAGTCGACGGCATGCCTGCTAAATCCGAACCCGCCGAGATCGACGACGTGGAACCGCTGGCCGACAGCACCGCACGCCAAGCGCGGCGAGTCGTAGCCGCCTACGCTGAGGACGCCGACGAGTGCCGGGTCTTCCTGTCCATGCTGGGGATCGGTCCGGCGAATACCGAGAAGCCCGGGGCCTAGCGGTGCCGGGGTCGGGGGGCCAGGCCGACTTCGTGGTGGTGGCCAACCGGCTGCCGATCGACATCGACGTACTGCCCGACGGCACGACGGCGTACAAGCGCAGCCCCGGCGGGTTGGTCACCGCGCTCGAGCCGCTGTTGCGCAAGCGCCACGGCGCCTGGGTGGGTTGGCCCGGCACTCCGGACGGCCCCGCGGAGCCGATCGATATCGAGGACCTGCGACTGCATCCGGTAGCACTGAGCGCCACCGATATCGCCGACTACTACGAGGGATTCTCCAACGCGACACTGTGGCCCTTGTACCACGACGTGATCGTCAAGCCGATCTACCACCGGCAGTGGTGGGAGCGCTACGTCGACGTCAACCGCCGGTTCGCCGAGGCCACGTCGGAGGCCGCCGGACCGGGCGCTACGGTGTGGGTCCAGGACTATCAGTTGCAGCTGGTGCCCAAGATGCTGCGAAGTCTGCGTCCGGACCTGACCATCGGATTCTTCCTGCACATCCCGTTCCCACCGGTGGAGCTGTTCATGCAGCTGCCGTGGCGCAGAGAGATCGTCGACGGCCTACTCGGCGCCGACCTCGTCGGTTTCCACCTGCCCGGCGGCGCGCAGAACTTCCTGTTCCTGTCCCGCAACCTGACCGGCGCGGCCACCTCGCGCGGCGCGGTGGGGGTTCGCGGCAGGTTCGGCGAGGTGAGTCTGCCTGACCGAACCGTGCGTGTTGGCGCCTTTCCGATCTCGATCGACTCCGGGGAGCTCGACCACAAGGCGCGTGAGCGGGGAATCCGGCGGCGCGCAAAGGAGATCCGGGCCGAATTGGGTCATCCGCGCAAGATCCTGCTCGGCGTGGACCGGCTGGACTACACCAAGGGGATCGACGTCCGGCTCAAGGCGTTCAACGAGCTGCTCGCCGAGGGCCGCGCCAAGCGCGACGACACCGTGCTGGTGCAGCTGGCGACACCCAGCCGGGAAAGGGTGGAGAGTTACCAGATCCTGCGCGAGGACATCGAACGCCAGGTCGGTCACATCAACGGCGAGTACAGCGAGGTCGGTCACCCGGTGGTGCACTACCTGCACCGCCCGGTCCCCCGCGACGAGTTGATCGCGTTCTTCGTGGCCAGTGACGTCATGCTGGTAACCCCGCTGCGCGACGGGATGAATCTGGTCGCCAAGGAGTACGTGGCTTGCCGCAGCGACCTGGGCGGCGCCCTCGTCTTGAGTGAATTCACTGGTGCGGCAGCAGAATTGAAGCAATCCTACTTGGTCAACCCGCACGACCTGGAGGGCGTCAAGGATGCCATCGAGGCGGCGATCAACCAGAACCCCGAAGACGGCCGCCGGCGTATGCGTGCGCTGCGCCGCCAGGTGCTGACCCACGACGTCGACCGCTGGGCCCGATCCTTCCTGGACTCGCTCGCCGAAACGGCCGACTAGCTCAGCTGCACAGGTGAATCGGGTTGTCCTGACAGGTCAGCGGGTAGCGGACCACCGGGTTGGGCAGCGGCGACACGAACGTCAGGGTGAACGGGTGCTTTTCGAGCCCGGGCTGCCAGCCGCAGACCGCATTGTGTGACTGGGTGTAGGTGCCGCGCAGCGACGTGTCGAACTGGTACATCTCTTCGCTGCCGGCGGTGCTGCCGTCCGGGCATCGGGTACCGGCCAGCAGCGGCGTGTGGTAGGACCACAGGCCGTTGGACAGCCGGTAGGAGCCGGCCTGCCCCGGCGGGCCGTTGCTTTCGACCTGCAGCCGGCAACCGATCGCCAGATTCAGCGGCACCCGGCCGTCGCCCACGGTGGGCACGCACAGCGGGTAAATCTTCCACGTCGCCGTGGTGCCGGCGCCGTTGTAGGTGTAGATGCCCTCAAGGGTGCCTTCCGGCAAGGCGTCGTCGTCCGCGCCGGCCTCGACGGCCAGCCCGGCGCTCGCCGCCACGGCGATGCCGAACGCGGCCAGACCGCGAATGAGCTTCCTCATGGCGCAATCCTCTCAGCTAGATCGGCGCGATGTTGCTGATCAGCCACTTGCTGTCGACCTTGCGGAAGTCGACCCGCAGCCGACTGCCCTCGTAGAACTTCTCCTTGGACTTGCCCGTGACGGTGCGGTTGACGAACACCAGCACCGAACCGGTGGTCCGCTTCGCGTCCAGCGGGCCCACGCCGACGACGTCGACCTGGTTCACCAGCTGCTTCTCCCGGGCCTGCGGGATGATCTCGTTGACGGCCCGGGCCTCGAACTCACGCCGGTAGTCGTCGGTGAACATCGGATAGGTTTCGGTCAGGCTGCGTTCCACGGTCGTGTAGTCGTAGCCGAGCACCTTGGGGATCTCGTCGGCGGTCAGCTTGGCCAACTCGGTGCGGGCCAGCTCCTGCCCCCGCGTCTGGACCCGGCTCCAGTACAGCGAGCCGGCGCTGGCACCCAGACCGACGAACACTCCGAGCAGGACCACCAGGGCCACCAGGGCCGACCAGCGCCGGTTCATCGACTACCGTCCGGCCATTTGAGGTCGTAGGCGGTCATGTTGCCGGCATCGTCTTCGTGCACGATGATCCGCAGCGCGTACGGCTGCGACGGCTTGTTGACGCCGTCGGCATCCGTGGCGGTCGCGCGCATCGCAACCAGGACCGAGGCGTTGCCGGCCACATCATCCGTGTTCTCCAGCGCTGCGGCATTGATGACCGCCTCCGAGCTGTGCTTGGTCTCTCGCAGCAGCGCCTTGAGGTTGTCCGCGTTGCCGGCCATGGTGTCGCGCAGCGGTCCGCTGGTGCCGGCCACGAAGCGGTCCACCTGCTCGTTGATGGTGTCGGGCGTGTAGGTGTACATGTTCAGCACGGTCTGGACCGCGGTGTCGACGAAGCGCTGATCACGGCTCTCGGCCGCGGCGGCGTGCCGGTGTTGCACCAGCAGCACGCCGACCAGACCGCCCAGCACGACGCTGGCCACCAGGGCGGCCGCCGCCGCAACGACAGCGGCCTGGCGCGCGTTGGGCTGTCGCC
>NZ_QMEX01000051.1 GCF_003284925.1 Mycolicibacter senuensis | reverse complement strand
GAACGCCCCGGCCCCCGCGGTCAGCCAGGCCCGGCGTCGGCGCGGTTGGACCAGTGCACCGAGCGCGGAAACCGCCAGCCACCCCAGGCTGTGCTCACCGAAGTGCGACAGCGACCGCGCCGTCGGCAACACACCGGTCCGGCCCGCCAGTGCCGACTGCACGGCGACCAGCACGGCGTCCTCCCTGTGCGGCGGAGCCGCATCGGGATCTCCAGCGGGCGCGAATTCGGTCATGCCGACTTGGCACCGTCGGGCAGCAGCACGGTCTCCCACTGCTGCTTGCTGGCCAGCGTGGGCAGTGCCCGGCGGTAGGCGTGGCGCAGCTCGTCGAAGCGGCGGCTCAGCTGGTACTGGCGGCGCAGCGACTCACGCAGCAACGTGAACATCTTCTCGCGGTCGCGTTGCCGGTAGACCACGCCGCGGCCGTCGGCGGTGGTGACGGTGACCCCGTCCTGGGTGCACAGCAAAAACCACCGGGCGTCCTGGGTGGGCACGTTGAGCTGCGGGCGCACATGATGCTCGGGCGCGGTGGCCTTCAGGTTGTGCAGGATGCCGCGCGCCAGCCGGTAGCTGATGGTCAGCGGGTGGACCGGCGGGCGCATCGGCCTGCGGCGTTGCGACGGGATGGGCAGTTCGCTGGCCGCCGGCAACACCACCGCGTCGGGGTAGTTCTTGCGCAGCGCGTGAATGTCCGGCAGCGCCGACTCCAGGATGGCGAAGATGTGCTCGGGGCCGGCCATGAAGTCGTCGAGCGCCTTGTTCTGCACGGCGACTGTCGAATACTCCAGGCAGGCAAGGTGTTTCAGGGTCGCCTTGAGGTGGCTGCGGATCAGGCCGGCGATGTTGCCGTCCCAGTGCAGCGCCGCGACCATCAACCGGTTGCGCAGGTGGAAGTAGGCCTGCCAGTCGATCGCGTCGTCCTTGTCGCTCCAGGCCATGTGCCAGATCGCCGCGCCCGGCAGGGTCACCGTGGGGTAGCCGTGTTCGCCGGCCCGCAGCCCGTACTCGGCGTCGTCCCACTTGATGAACGATGGCACCGGCTGGCCGATCTCCTCGGCGACGGCGCGCGGGATCATGCACATCCACCAGCCGTTGAAGTCGACGTCGATGCGCCGGTGCAGGTCGGGGCTCTCGGCGAGTGAGTCGGTCGCGAAGTTGTGGTCGTACTCGGTGTGTGGGGCGTTGGTCCACATGAAGACGTCCGGGTCGACGACCTCGCCCATGATGTGCAGATGCGACGGTTCCTGCAGGTTGAGCATGTGGCCACCGACCAGGGTGGGCTTCTTGGCGAACCGGTTCAGGGCCAGCGCCCGCAGGATCGAGTCGGGCTCGATGCGGATGTCGTCGTCCATGAACAGGATCTGTTCGCAGCCGGTGTTCTTCAGCGCCTCGTACATCACCCGGCTGTACCCGCCCGACCCGCCGAGGTTGGGCTGGTCGTGGATCGACAGCCGGTCGCCGAGCGCGGCGGCGGCCGCGGCGAAGCCGGGGTGATCGCGCACTTTGCGGGTGCCCTGGTCCGGGACGATCACCGCGCTGATCACCTCGTCGACCTCCGCATCGGAGGTGAGCGCGCTCAGCGCGTTGACGCAGTCGTCGGGGCGGTTGAAGGTCGGGATGCCGACCGCGATGTCGGCCCGCCCGGGAGCCTCGGTCGGGGCGTACCAGCCGCCGCCGATCAGCGTGACCGCGGTGTCGGTGGTGATGTCGAACCAGATCCAGCCGCCGTCCTCGAACGGCTGCAGGCCGATTTCGAACTCGATGATCGTCGGCGTACCGTCGCCGTCGACGGACCCGAACGGTTTGCCGTCCACCGCGATGCGTGCCCCGGTGGCCTTGGAGCGATAGACGTCGACGCGGCCGGAACCGGTCAATTCCAGGCGCAGCACCACCGATTCGACCACCGACCAGCGACGCCAGTAGGAGGCCGGGAAGGCGTTGAAGTACGTCGCGAACGACACCTCCGACTCCTCGCCGATCTCCAGGCTGGTCCGGCTGAGCGGGTGCGCCCGGCGATTGTTGGTCTCCGACTCCTCGATGTAGAGCTTGCGGACGTCCAGCGGCTCGCCGTGGCGCGGCAGGATGATCCGCGAAAGCCGGCTCACCGCACGCGAACTCTTGGGTTTGGTCATCGGCTGTTTTCCCTGTTGTTCTCGTGCAGCGGCACACCCTCGGCCAGGTGCGGCGCCAGGACGTTGTCGTACATGCTCAGCGCACTGGCGATCGCCATATGCATGTCGAGGTATTGATAGGTGCCCAGCCGCCCGCCGAAGAGCACCTTGCCCGACTCCATCTCGGCCTTGGCCAGCCGGCGATAGGCCTCGACCATCGCGCGGTCGTCCGGGGTGTTGATCGGGTAGTACGGCTCGTCGTCGTCGCGGGCGAACCGGCCGTATTCGCGCATGATCACCGTCTTGTCGGTCGGGTAGGACCGTTCGGGGTGGAAGTGCCGGAACTCGTGGATGCGGGTGTAGGGCACGTCGGCGTCGTTGTAGTTCATCACCGCGGTGCCCTGGAAATCCCCGCAGTCCTCGAGCACTTCGAGTTCGAAGTCCAGGGTGCGCCAGCCGAGCCGGCCCTGCGCGTAGTCGAAGTAGCGGTCCAGCGGGCCGGTGTAGACAACCGGAGCCTGCGGGCTCGCTGTCCGGAGTTCCTCGCGGACGTCGAACCAGTCGGTGTCGAGGCGGACCTCGATGCGCTCGTCGGCCGCCATGTTCTGCAGCCACGCGGTATAGCCGTCGACCGGCAGTCCCTCGTAGGTGTCGTTGAAGTAGCGGTTGTCGAAGGTGTAGCGCACCGGCAGCCGGGTGATGTTGGACGCGGGCAGCTCGGTGGGATCGGTCTCCCACTGCTTGGCGGTGTAGTGCTTGACGAAGGCCTCGTAGAGCGGGCGGCCGATCAGGCTGATCGCCTTCTCCTCGAAGTTCTTCGCCTGTTTGGTATCGACCTCGGCCGCCTGCTCGGCGATCAGCGCCCTGGCCTCATCGGGGCTGAAGTAGCGGCCGAAGAACTGCGAGACCAGGCCCAGCCCCATCGGGAACTGGTAAGCCTGTCCGTCGTGCATGGCGAAGACCCGGTGTTGATAGCCGGTGAAGTCGGTGAACTGCCGCACGTAGTCCCAGACCCGCTTATTAGAGGTATGGAACAGGTGCGCGCCGTATTTGTGGACCTCGATGCCGGTCTGCGGTTCGGCCTCGGAGTAGGCGTTACCGCCGATGTGGGGACGCTTCTCGAGGACCAGGACGCGCTTGTCGAGCTGCGTGGCCACGCGCTCGGCAATGGTCAGGCCGAAGAATCCAGAACCCACAACATAGAGGTCGTAGTGACTAGCCGGTGAAGTCATCGGCGCCAAGGGTAGCTGAACAGCGGCCGCGAGCAGCGTCGGCGCCCCGCCTGCTGAGCGCGGGCCGCTTTCCGCCGGTGCATCTGCTGCCCGGCGGGCCGCCCGCGGCGCCGCGAGATCGCAGTCATGCAGGCGAAGCGCGCCGTCAGCGCAATATCGGCAAGCGGCGAGGCGGCGGTGCCGGGGAAGGGTTGGTCGCGGTTTCCTCACGATTCGATCTCGTCACTCTATTCACACTAGTCACACGCGTACCGTCGATCAGGTAGGCAGTAAACGCTCTACAGCCCCTCGGGACTGAAGGGCAGAACATATTGAGGAGACTTCCGTGCCGAACCGACGTCGACGCAGGCTCTCGACCACCATGAGCGCAGTCGCCGCCCTGGCAGTCGCGAGTCCGTTTGCAGTTGTCGCAGTATCCGAGCTGGCCGCCCGCCAGGACGCTCCGCAGCACCGTGACTTCGTCGCGGCTGCGTCGGTGGCCGACCTGCCCAACGAGCTGATCTCCGCCCTCACCCAGGGCCTGTCCCAGTTCGGCGTGAACCTTCCGCCGGTGCCGGGCGGCTTCGGCAACGGAGCGGGGTCGGGGATGTACCCCGCCTCGCCGGGGATGTACCCCGCCTCGCCCGGCCTGACCTCGCCGGGGCTCTACCCCGCCTCGCCGGGGCTGACCTCGCCGGGACTGACCTCACCGGGGCTCACCGACCCGTCGCTGACCACGCCGTCGCTGGCCACGCCGCCGGCGGGCACCCCCGGTGTGTCCACCACCTCGGGCCTGACCTCGCCGGGTCTGACCACGCCGTCGCTGGGCACCCCGGGGCTGACCTCGCCCGGTCTGACCACCCCGTCGCTGTCCGACTCGTCGCTGACCAGCCCCGGATTGACCAGCCCCGGATTGACGAGCCCCGGGTTGACCAGCCCGGACACCGGTTTGCTGGGCTCCGACGGCATGCCGCTCACCTCGCCGGTGGGCCTTGACCCGGGCTTGGACGGCACCTACCCCATCCTCGGCGACCCCTCGCTGGGCATGCCGGAGAGCAGTGGGAGCGGCGGCATCGTCAGCGACCTGATGAGCGCGGCCAACCAGCTGGGCGCCGGCCAGGCCATCGACCTGCTCAAGGGTGTGGTGATCCCGTCCATCGCGCAAGCCGCGCAGGGCGCCGGTCCGGCCGCCGCGGCGGCCCCCGCCGCCGTGCCGGCCCCGTAACAGCCCCGGTAACAACGAAGCCTGTTTCCTAAACGGCACCGCAGAGTCAGCCCGCACCGCCGGGCACCGTGGGACTCTGCGGTGTCGTTTGACGTTCGCCCACTTCGGGTAGCCGCGTGTCGCATCACTAACAACACGAGACACATACGTAACATCAGCTCGTGCCAACCCGTCGTCCCCTGCCGACGATCAAGCTGACCGCTACCGTCGCGACCGTGCTGATCCTGCCGTGGGCACTGGACGCCGGGCCGGGATCGAAGTCGACAGGGACCACACCGGCTCCCCCGAGCGCCGCGGCGACCAAGCTGAACCAGCAGCCACTGCCCGACCTCGGACCTGGCGTCACCATCCGGGAGATCAGCCAGGACGAACCCTTCACCATGGTGGCGCTCACCGGCGGCGATCTCAGCGGCACCTCGGCGAAAGTCCGCGCCAGGCGGGCCGACGGATCGTGGGGCCCGTGGTATGCCACCGCCCACGAGGTCAACGACGCGTCGTTGCAGCCCCGGCCGGCCGATGCGCCCGCGCCCGGCCCGGACGGGACCGAACCAGTGTTCGTCGGCCGGACCACCGCGGTCCAGATCGCGCTCACCCGGCCCGAAGCCGCCGACGCCAAGCCTGGCCCCAAGGCCAGGCCGGGCGTCAACACCGAAGCCAAGCCGGGGCCCGCGTCGAAGCCGCGACCCGCACCCAAGCCCGACCTCGGCTATGTGCCGGCCACCGCAGCGCAGCCGTTCGCCCAGAACATCTCCGCGGTCCTGATCACCCCGCCCAAAGCCCCGGTCGACGCGCAATGGACCCCGCCGAGCGCCGCGCTGGCACCGGGACAGCCGCCCAACATCATTCCGCGCAGCCAATGGGGTGCCGGGGCCCGCGGCCGATGCGGCAAGCCGGCGGAGAGCGGCCCGGTGCAAGCCGCGGTGGTGCATCACACCGCCGGCTCCAACGACTACTCCCCCGAGGACTCGCCGGCGATCATCCGGGCCATTTACGCCTATCACACCCGCGCCCTGGGCTGGTGCGACATCGGCTACAACGCGCTGGTGGACAAGTACGGCCAGGTGTTCGAGGGCCGGGCAGGCGGCATCACCAAGGGCATCGTGGGCAGCCACGCCGGCGGGTTCAACAAGAACACCTGGGGGGTGTCGATGATCGGCACCTTCGACGACGCGCCGCCACCGCCGACTCAGCTCGAGACCGTCGGCCGGTTGCTGGGCTGGCGGTTGGGGCTGGACCGCACCGACCCGCGCAGCACCGTCCAACTGACCTCCGGCGGCGGCTCCTTCACCCACTTTCCGCGCGGCTCGGCACTGTCGTTGCCGGCGATCATCGGCCACCGCGACCTCGACGAGACGGAGTGCCCCGGCGAGCACGGATACATCGCGCTCAACGAGATCCGGGATATCGCCGCCCGTTTCGGCGAACCCCCCGGCCCCGAAGACCTCGTCCGGACCATGCAAGGCGGCGCAATCCACGCCCGCTGGCTGGAGCTGGGCGGCGCGGCGGGCCTGCTCGGTGCCCCCACCTCGCCCGAGGCGATCGGCGAGGGCTCCACCAAATACGCGACCTTCGAGCGCGGCGCGGTGTACTGGTCACCGGAGACCGGCGCCCAGCCGATCACCGGGGCGATCTACGACGCCTGGGCGGCACTGGGTTACGAGCGCGGCGTGCTGGGGCTGCCGACCAGCGCGGAGATCCCCGAACCGGAGTGGATCGGCCAGAACTTCCAGCACGGCACGCTGAACTACAACCGGGCCGACGGCAGCGTCATCCGGGTTGTCGACGGCAATGCCGAAGAACTGCCGCCGCCCCCGCCGGAGGGCCCGCCGGTGCAGTTGGAGCGCTTCTCCCGGGTGATCGGCGTCAACTAACGCCGTTCCCGGCGCGGGCAGGGCGGAAAAGTGCTGCGAGAAGCCCCGCGCCGCCGGCGCGGCGTCAACCGGGGAAAATCCGTTCCAGCACCCGCGCCAGGCCGTCCTCGGTGTTGGGCGCGGTGATCTCCGCGGCGGCGGCCAGCACCTCCGGATGGGCGTTGCCCATCGCCACGCCGTGGCCCGCCTGCACCAGCATCGGCAGGTCATTGGGCATGTCCCCGAAGGCCAGCACCTGCTCGATGCCCATCCCCAGCGGGGTGATCAGCTCCTCGATGCCGCTGGCCTTCGTGATACCCGCCGGCACCACCTCCACCAGCCCGTTGTTGGTGGAATAGGTCAACTCCGCGGCGCTGCCGATGTGGGCCGCCAACTCCGCCACCATGTCGGCGCTGGCCGCCCCCGCCTTGCGGATCAGCAACTTGATCGCCGGTTGCGACAGCAGGTCCTCGAGGGACACCTCGGTGTTGTCCGGGTTGAGCCAGGCGTGTTCGTAGCCCGGCGAGCTGACGAACTGCGGCGTCACCGCATCGTGCGCACACTCGCCGATGCGCTCCACCGCCAGGCCGGCCCCGGGGATGACGCGGCCGACCACCTCCGACAGTTTGACCAGGCTGTCCGCCGACAGCGTCCGCGCCGAGATCACCCGGTCGGCGTTCGGGTCGTAGAGCACCGCCCCGTTGGCGCAGACCGCCAGCGGCGCGAATCCGAGCGCATCGACGACCGGTGAGATCCAGCGCGGCGGGCGCCCGGTCGCCAGCACGAACCCGGCGCCCGCGTCGACGGCCGTACGCACCGCCGCCCGGGTGCGCTCGGTGATGTTCTCGGCGTCGTCGAGCAGGGTGCCGTCGACGTCACTGGCGATCAGCGCCGGTATCGGGTGCTGCGGCATGGCCATCAACGTCGCCCCCGGCCGGCCAGCGACCGCCGCAGCCGGCCACCGTGCGGCTGCGCCATGCGTTTGCGGTCGCGCTCGGCCAGCTCGGCTTCGCGCATCGCCAGGGCTTCGGCCAAGGTCGGGGCACCGCCACCGAGCCGTCGCGGCACCCAGTACGCGCCGGCGGGGTGGGGATACTCCAGTTGCGCCTGTTCAAGCATCGCGGCCATCGTGGCACGCAGCTCAGCAGTGGTCGCCTCGGCGTCGCCGGAGGCAGCCATTGGCCGGCCGATCTTCACCAGCACCGGAACGTGGTTGCGCCACAGCTGCTTCGGGTGGTCCTTGGTCCATACCCGGTGGATGCCCCAGACGATCACCGGGATGAGCGGCACACCGGCCGCGTGGGCCATCCGCGCGGCGCCGGTCTTGAACTCGCGCAGTTCGAAGCTGCGGCTGATGGTGGCCTCCGGGTGCAGCCCGACCAGCTCGCCCTCGCGCAGCCGCTGCACCGCCACGTCGTAGGCGCCCGCCCCCGCGGAGCGGTCGACCGGGATCAGCTTGATGCGCTTGATCACATAGCCGATCACCGGCACCTCGGTCATCTCGGACTTGATCATGAACCGCAGCCGCCGGTTCCGCCGCAGCGCCGCGATCGAGGCCGGATACCAGTCGAGGTAACTGGTGTGGTTGAGCGTCAGCACCGCACCGCCGCGTTCGGGAATGTTCTCCAGCCCCTCAAACGTCGGATGCGGCCCGTTGGCCCTCACCAGCGGCGGGATCACCATCTCCAGGGTTCGGAACAGTGGTTCGGCCATGCTCTAGTACTCCGTGCTCGATGCGTCCGGTCGGCCCTGACCCGCCCCTTTGCGCATCCGTTCAGCCAGCTCCCGCTCATCGAGAACCCTAGCCTGCTGCGGAGTGGGCGCACTGCCGCCCAGTCGTCGCGGTACCCAGTATTCACCCGCCGGGTGCGGATACTCCCGTTGCGCCCGGTCCAGCATCGGCACCATCGCCGCCCGCAGCCGGGCGCTGAGGGTGGCCGCGTCGCCCGCCGGGGCCAACGGCGGGCCCACCAGGACGGTGATCGGTATCTTGCTGCCGACCAGCCGCGCCCTCGGGTGATCCTTGGTCCACAACCGGTGAGCGCCCCACACGATCAGCGGGACGATCGGCACCTGCGCTTCGAGGGCCATCCGGGCGGCCCCGGACTTGAAGTCCTTCAGCTCGAAGCTGCGGCTGATGGTCGCCTCCGGGTACACCCCGACCACCTCGCCGGAGCGCAGCGCGGCCACCGCATGCCGGTAGGCGTGCGACCCGGCGCCCCGATCGACCGGGATGGTGCCGGTGTGGTTGATCAGGAAATTCACCACCTTCACCCGCTGCATCTCGGCTTTGATCATGAACCGCATCCGGCGTTTCCGCCGATACACCGCCAGTGCGGCCGGCAGGAAGTCGACGTAGCCGGTGTGATTGATGGCGATCACCGCGCCGCCGGTGGCCGGGATGTGTTCCAGGCCATCGAAATCCAGTCGGGTGGCGGAGACCTTCACCATGGTCACCGCTGCCAGTTCCAGCGCACGAAAAACCGGCTGCATGCCAGGGCTACTCCGAGCCGCCCGTCGCGGTCGGGGGCTGCTGATTTCGGGCGTCGCGCTGCTCGGCCTTGCGGGCGGCTTCTTCGGCGTCGAGCCGCAGCGCCTCGGCGGGCGTGGGGGCGCCGCCGCCCAGCCGGTGCGGCACCCAGAACGCTCCGGCCGGGTGTTCGGGATAAGCGTCCTGGGTCTGCTCAAGCAGGTGTTGCATGCGGGTCTGCAGCAGCGCCCGCAGGTCGTCGACGGGCAGCGTCGGCGGTATCGGCTCGCCGATCGCCACCGAGATCGGCACCTTGGAGCGCCCCAGCCGCTTGGGGTGATCCTTGGTCCAGATCCGCTGGGCGCCCCAGACGATGTGCGGGACGATCGGCACTTGCGCCTCGATCGCCATGCGGGCGGCGCCGCTCTTGAACTCGCGGAGTTCGAAACTGCGGCTGATGGTCGCCTCCGGGTAGACGCCGACCAGCTCGCCGGCCTTGAGGTAGTCGACGGCGGCGGTATAGGCATCGGCGCCCTGGCTGCGGTCGACCGCGATGTGCCGGCAGCCGCGCATGATCGGGCCGACGAACCGGTTGTCGAACATCTCCTGCTTGACCAGGAACCGCACCCGGCGCCGCGGCCGGTTGTCGTAGGCGGCCAGCCCGGCGAACGCGAAGTCGAGGTAGCCGGTGTGGTTGATCGCCACCACGGCGCCGCCGCTGGCGGGCACGTGCTCCGCACCGGTGACGGTGATCTTCACCCCCTGGAAGCGCCACAACGTGCGCGCAACGGTAGCGACACTCCCGTACCACGGCTCCACAGTCGTCCAGCCTAGGTCATAGGGCGACCCGCTTCGCCCGGCTCCGCCGCGCTCGCGATCGCCCGGGTCATAGGGCGACCCGCTTCGCCCGGCTCCGCCGCGCTCGCGATCGCCCGGGTCATAGGGCGACCCGCTTCGACCGCCTCGGCGATGCCGACGGGCGCCCCGCCGTTAAGCTCGGGAGGTATCGGTTACAGCGTCGGGAAGGTGCAAGTGCGGGTCACCAGCGTCGGACACGCCGGCTTCCGGATCGACACCGCCGCGGGCAGCATTCTGTGCGACCCGTGGGTGAACCCCGCCTACTTCGCGTCGTGGTTCCCGTTCCCCGACAACTCCGCGCTGGACTGGGACACCCTGGGCGACTGCGACTACCTCTACATCTCGCATCTGCACCACGACCACTTCGACCCGCGGCACCTGGCGGCCCACGTCAACAAGGACGCGGTGGTGCTGCTGCCCGACTATCCGGTGCCCGACCTGCGCCGGGAGTTGGAGGCGCTGGGTTTTCACCGGTTCTTCGAGACCTCCGACTCGGTGCGGCACACCGTGACGGGCCCCAAGGGCGAGTTGGACGTGATGATCATCGCGCTGCGCGCCCCGGCCGACGGTCCGATCGGCGACTCGGGGCTGGTGGTCTGCGACGGGGTGACCACCGTCTTCAACATGAACGACTCGCGTCCGATCGACCTGGACGTGCTGACGGCCTTCGGCACCATCGACGTCCACCTGCTGCAGTACTCAGGCGCGATCTGGTACCCGATGGTCTACGACATGCCGGCCCGCGCGAAGGAGGCGTTCGGCACCCAGAAGCGGCAACGCCAGATGGACCGCGCCCGGCAGTACGTCGCCCACGTCGGCGCCCGATGGGTGGTGCCCTCGGCCGGCCCGCCGTGCTTTCTGGATTCCGAGTTACGCCAGCTCAACGACGATCACGGCGATCCGGCCAACATCTTCCCCGACCAGCTGGTGTTCCTGGACCAACTGCGGCGCAACGGCCACGACGGCGGGCTGCTGATGGTTCCCGGCACCACCGCGGATTTCACCGGGGCACAACTGGATTCGCTGACCCATCCGGTCGACGACGTCGAGACGATCTTCACAGCCGGCAAAGCCGACTACATCGCCGGCTACGCCGATCGGATGGCGCCGGTGCTGGCCGCCGAGAAGGCGTCCTGGGCGCCGGCGGCCGGCCCGGCGATGCTCGACGGGTTGCGTGCACTGTTCGAGCCGATCATGGCCAGCAGCAACGAGATCTGCGACGGCATCGGTTACCCGGTCGAACTGGTGCTCGACGGGCGGGATCACCGCGGGGGCGCGCATACCGAGACCGTGGTGCTGGACTTTCCCAAACGCATGGTGCGCGAGCCGGTTCCGGGCGAGAAATTCCGGTACGGCTTCGGCATCCCGCCCGAGTTGGTGCGCACCGTGCTGCGCGACAACGAACCCGACTGGGTCAACACCATCTTCTTGTCGACCCGCTTCAAGGCGTGGCGGGTCGGCGGCTACAACGAATACCTCTACACGTTCTTCAAGTGCCTCACCGAGGACCGGATCGTCTACGCCGACGGCTGGTTCGGCGAAAGCCACGACGACTCGGCGACGATCACCCTGGACGGCTGGCAGATTCAGCGCCGCTGCCCGCACATGAAGGCCGACCTGTCGAAGTTCGGGGTGGTCGACGGCGACACGCTGACCTGTAACCAGCACGGCTGGCAATGGGATCTGAACACCGGACGCTGCCTGACCGCCAGGGGCCACGAGTTGCGCTGCGAGAAGCTGTGAGCGACGTTTACGACGACGGCAAGGTGCTGCTGGATCGGCAGGCGATCACGTTGCGCCGCTATCACTTTCCGTCCGGCACATCGAAGGTGATCCCGCTGAGCGCGGTGCGGGGTTACCGAGCCGAGTCACTGGGCGTGGCTCACCGGTTCCGGATCTGGGGCAGCTCGGATCTGCGGCGCTGGCTGCCGCTGGATGTGCACCGGCCACTGCGCAGCACGCTGATCACTCTGGATGTGCCCGGCTGGCCCACCCCGGCCTTCACCCCGGCACGGCCCGACGAGTTCCGGGAGTTGCTCGACGGGCTGCTGGATCGCTGATTCGCGCGCGTGCTCAGCGGTCGGCCAGCACCGCGTGCGCCGCGTTGTAGCCCGGGATGAACGTGATCCCGGGACCGCCATGACAACCTGCACTGCCCAGGTACAAGCCGTCGATCGGGAGTGGTTGCCCGACAAAGCCCCTCGCGCCGGGCCGGTTGGGGCCGATCTGGTCCGGATTGAGCAGGCCGTGGCAGTAGTCGCCGCCGGGGGCGCCGAACATGGTGCCCATATGGCGCGGGGTGAAGGTGGTGTGCCGGCTGATACTGCGCTCGAAATTCGGTGCCAGCCGGGTGATCTTGTCGATCACCCGCTGGCCCATCTCGACCTTCATCTCACCGTAATTCCCATCACCCTCGATCGGGAACCACAGCGCGAACGCCGACGCGGCGTGCTTCCCCGACGGGGCCAGGCCGGGATCGTGCAGCGACGGGATCTGCAGCACGACGGTCGGATCGGCCGGCACGACGCCGCGCCGCGCATCCTCCCACTGCTGCTGCACTTCCTCGGGCGTGCAGAAGATCCCGAGCGAGGCCTGCATGGCGGGGTCGTTGAGCGCCTCATACGGCGCGGCGAACTCCGGGGCTTCGTCGAGGGCGAAATGCATTTGCAGGTACGAGCCGCGGTGATCGGTGCGCGCGTAGCGGGCGCGCACGTCGTCGGGCACGGCGGCCGGGTCGAGGAGCCCGGTGATGGTGAGGTCGGGGGCGACGGCCGAGACCACCACCGGCGCGGTCAATCTCTCCCCGGCCTCGGTGCACACCCCGGTCACCCGGCCGGCTGCGACGACGATCTCGGCGACCTTGGTGCGCAGCCGCAGCTCACCACCCAGATCGGTGAAGGTGTCGCACAACTGCCGGGTGAGCGCCCCGATGCCACCGCGCAGCTTCTTCATCAGCACGGTGTTCTCGTCGGGAACGCCGAGTCCGTAGGCCAGCGCGGCGGCGCTGCCGGGGGTGGCCGGCCCGCGGTAGAGCGTGTTGACGGCCAGCACGGTGAACGAACCGCGCAGCGCGGCATGCTTCTCCCGGTCGGGCAGGTACCGGTCGAGCACGTCGGTGACCGAGCCGAACAGCATGTCGTCGATGGCGGATCGTTCGAATTCGTTAGTGGCGCAGGCATACATCTCATCGAGAGTCTTCGGCGGGCGGCCGGCCTCGAAGCGGCCGAGCGCCCGGGTGGGGGCTTGGCTCCAGGCCAGCAGTCCGGCCATGCCGTTGACCGCCTCGGCGCCGTGCACCTCGGACAGGTGGGTGAACAGCTTCATCGGGTCGGTGTACTGGATCAGCGGGTCGTCGCCGACGCCGCGCATCGCCACCGACATCACCTCGAGATCGATGCTCTCCAGGGCATCGAGACCCAGCTCGGCACTGACCGCGGCCGACGTCGGGAACTGCACCGAACCGGCGATCTCGAACCGGTAGCCGTCGAACAACTCCACCGTCGAGGCCATCCCGCCGGGGTAACGCCCAGCCTCCAAACACAGCGTGCGCAGGCCGGCGCGCTGCAGGATGAGCGCCGCCGCCAACCCGTTGTGCCCGGCGCCTATGACGATCGCGTCGTAATCGGCCTTGGACCACACCCCAGCACCCGCCTTCCGTCGAGCCGAGGCTGACACGGCGGGCAAGGTTTTGTCAATATTGACGTAACTAGCGGTTGGCCAGCGAATCCAGCGCGGTCCGGCACATCCGGGCCAGCTCAGCCAACGAACGATCCTCTCCGAGCATCCAGACCTCCATCGCGGCGAACACCGCCGCGGCGATGCAGCGAGCCGTCACCGCGACTCGCAGTGGGTCGCCGGCTGTTTCATGGGGCGGTCCCCGCTTCGCCCCTCCGCCGTCGGGCCTCGCTGAACCGCCGGTGGCCCGAAGCCGTTCGGCCACCGCGTCGGCGAAGTCGGCCTCGACCTGCCGGATGTGCCGCACGATCCGCTCGGGGTCGAGTTCATCGGCGCGCAGCGCGGCGATGCGGGTCACCGCCTCAACGTCGTAGGGGAAGGCGAAGATCGCGGCCTGCACCGACTCGATGATCGGCTCGCCCGGTGGCCGGTCCGCCAGGGCGCTGCGAAACCACTGCAGGCCGGCGTCGTAGTCAGCGAACAGCAGGTCGTGCTTGGAGGTGAAGTGGCGATAGAAGGTGCGCAGCGACACGCCGGCGTCGGCGGCGATCTGCTCGGCGGAGGTGTCCTCGACGCCCTGGGCCAGGAACCGCACCAGCGCGGCCTGGCGCAGCGCTTCGCGGGTGCGTTCGCTGCGCGCGGTCTGCGGCGCTCGGGGCATGCGGCTAAACGTACCGCAGCGCCAGGCCCGTCCAGAATGACAATATTGACAAAACTTGCCAGCCGTGGAGACACTGAGCGCATGATCTCGCTCCTCGTGCACGCAGTGCTGGGCCTGGCGACCGTCGGCTGGATCGTGGCGGCCAACCGCGCGGTCTTCGCGAAACCACCTCAGGGCGGACAGTTCTCGCCGATGGAGGTGGTGTACTACGTGATCGGCATCGCCTCGATCGGGCTGGGGTGGTACTTCAACATCCGCTTCGTCAACGAGTACGCCGGCGGCCCCAACCACAACCCGATCTGGGGGCCGGGCAGCTGGACCCAGTACATCCAGCTGATGTACACCAACCCGGCTGCCGGCTCGGCCAGCCAGGACTACACCATCATCAACGTCATTCTGCTGCCGCTGTTCACCGTCGTGGACGGCTACCGGCGGGGCCTGCGGCACCCGTGGCTGTACTTCGTGTCGAGCTTGTTCACCAGTTGTGCGTTCGCCTATGCGTTCTACTTCGCGACCATGGAACGCCAGCGCCGCCACGCCACGGCAACCGCGTAGCAGAACCGCTCCCACAACCCCGCGCGCTAGGCTTGGCCGCGACGACGGGAGGGATGTCGTGGCCAAGCCGGTGGCGCCGCGCGGCTCCGCGCGCGAGCGAGTACTGCAGGCGGCATTGGACCTGTTCATGGAGCACAGCGTGGGCGGCACCTCGCTGCAGATGATCGCCGACCGGCTGGGCGTGAGCAAACCGGCCGTGTACTACCAATTCCGCTCCCGCGACGACATCGTGATGGCGGTGGTGGAACCGATGTTCGACGACATCGTGCGGGTGATCAAGATCGCCGAGGCGATGCCGACCGAGCAGGGCAAGCGCGACGTGACGGTCAGCGGCGTGGTCGAGCTGGCGGTGCGATACCGCCGGCTCACCTTCCTGTTCTACGACCGCGCTGTGGAATACGCGGTGCGCTCGCGGGAGGACTTCATGGCGACCCACGATGCGGTGGCGGCGCTCCTGCAAGGCCCCTCCCCGACCGAGGAGGACCGCGTCATCACAACCACACTGCTCGCCGGAACCTTCACCACTGCAGCCGATCCCGAACTCGAGGACATCGGCGACGAGCAGCTGCACAGCATCCTGCTCGACACCGCACGGCGGATCATGGCGCCGTTGACCTGAGGACGCTCACCAACTCCGGTGGGAGCCGCTGCCGGATCCCACCAGCGCCTCATCCGGATCCCGTTGCAGCGGTGCGGGCCACGGTGACGGCGCCGGCCGCAACCGCGGCACCTGCGGCCACCAGAACCACTTCCCGAGCAGCGTGGCGATCGCCGGCGTCATGAACGAGCGGATGATCAACGTGTCGAGCAGCAGCCCCATCCCGATGGTGGTACCGACCTGTCCGATCACCAGGAGTTCGCTCACCGCCATCGTCATCATGGTGAAGGCGAACACCAGTCCGGCAGCGGTCACCACCGACCCACTGCCGCCCATGGCCCGGATCATGCCGGTGTGCAGCCCGGCGTGGATCTCTTCCTTGAGCCGCGACACCAGCAGCAGGTTGTAGTCGGCGCCGACGGCCAACAAGATGATCACCGCCATGGCCAACACCATCCAGTGCACCGGCAGCCCGATGATGTGCTGCCACACCAATACCGACATACCGAAGGCACCGGCCAGCGAGACCACCACGGTACCGACGATCACCAGCGCGGCCACCACGGCACGGGTGATGATCAGCATGATGATGAAGATCAGGCACAGCGCCGCGACTCCGGCGATCATCAGGTCGTAATTGGAGCCCTCCTGCATGTCCTTGAACATCGCGGCGGTACCGCCGACGTAGATCTTGGAGCCCTCCCACGGCGTGGTCTTGATCGCCTCCTTGGCCGCCAGCTTGATCGCGTCGATGTGCTCGATCCCGTCGGCGCTGAGCGGATCGCCCTCGTGGGTGATGACGAACCGCACCCCTTGGCCGTTGGGGGGTATGAACATCTTCATGCCACGCTGGAATTCTTCGTTGTCGAAGATCTCCGGCGGCAGGTAGAACGAGTCGTCGTTGCGGGCCTTGTCGAAGGCTTCCCCCATCGCGGCGGGATCCCCCTGAGCTTCCTCCTGCTGCTTGGCCAGTGCGCTCTGGGTGGCGTAGGTGGACAGCATCATGGCCTTGGCGTTCTTCATCATCTGGATCATCGGCGGCATCAACGTGAGCATCTGCGGCAGTTGCGCAGCCATCGCATCCATGTCCGGAATGATCCCCTTGAAGGCGTCAGTCATGGTGTCGACGCCGTCCATGGCATCGAAGACCGATCGCAGCGCATGACAGACCGGAATGTCGAAACAGTGCGGCTCCCAATAGAAATAGCTGCGCATCGGGCGGAAGAAGTCATCGAAATTGGCGATGTCGTCGCGCAGTTCCTCGATGTCGGAGACCATCAGGTGCATCTTGCCCACCATGCGGCCCATGGTGGCGTTCATCTGCTCCATGAGTTCGATCATCTTCGTCATGGTGTCGATCTGGCCCTGCATGTCCTCGGCCTGCGCCAGCATCTCGGCGGTGCGGTCTTCGTTGAACTTCCGGGTCATCTCCTGGCTCACCGACTGCATGCCGAGCAGGTAGCCGAACGTGGAGTGCTCCATCGGAATCCCCTGCGGCCTGGTGATGGACATGACCCGGGAGATGCCGGGGACGGCAATGACGCGCTTGGCGATTCGTTCGATGATCAAGAAATCCGCCGAATTGCGCACGTCGTGGTCGGTTTCGATCATCAGCATCTCGGGGTTCATCCGCGCCGAGGGGAAATGCCGGTCGGAGGCCAGGAAGCCCTGGTTGGCGGGCAAGTCGGCCGGCATGTAGGCGCGGTCGTTGTAGCCCGGCTGGTAACCGGGCAGGGCGAGGATCCCGACTAGGGCGACCGCGGTCGCGGCTATCAAAATCGGGCCCGGCCAACGGCTCACAGCCGCACCAATTTTGCGCCAGCCTCGGCCCTGGCTGGCCCGCTTGGGCTCCAGCAGCGTGCCGAAGCGTCCGGCCACCGAGATGACCGCCGCCCCCATCGTCAATGAGGTGATGACGACGACCGTCATGCCGATACCCAGTGGGACGCCCAGCGACTGGAAGTACGGCAGCCGGGTGAAGTGCAGGCACATGGTGGCGCCTGCGATCGTCATCCCGGAACCGAGCACCACATGCGCAGTGCCGCGAAACATGGTGTAGTAGGCGGTTTCCCGATCTTCGCCGGCGCTGCGGGCCTCCTGGTACCTGCCGATCAGGAAGATCGCGTAGTCGGTGGCGGCCGCGATTGCCAGCGTCACCAGCAGGCTGGTGGCGAACGGCGAGAGCCCGATCAGGTTGTGGTAACCCAGCAGTGCGACGATGCCGCGGGCGGACATCAGGCCGGTCACCACCATCGACAGCGCCAGCAGCACGGTGGTGATGGATCGGTAGACCAGCAGCAGCATGGTGATGATCACCACGAACGTCAGCGATTCGATGACGTGCATGCTGCGGGTGCCGGCCTTGTCCTGATCGGCCGCCAGCGCGGCTCCACCGGTCACATAGGCGGTGACGCCCGGCGGCGCCTGCACGCTGTCGACCGCCTGCTGCACCGCCTTGACCGACTCATTGGCCAACGCCTCGCCCTGGTTGCCGGCGGTGTAGATCTGCACGTATGCGCACTTGCCGTCCGGGCTCTGCGCCCCGGCGGCGGTCAGGCGGTCGCCCCAGAAGTCCTGAATGTGTTCGACGTGCGCGGTGTCGGTCTTGAGTTTGGCGATGATCGCGTCGTAGTAGTGGTGGGCGTCGGCGCCCAGCGGTTCGTCGCCCTCGAGCACCAGCATGACCGAGCTGTTGGAGCTGAACTCTTCGAAGAGCTGGCCCTGACGTTTGACCGCGATCATCGACGGCGCCTCCTCGGGCGTCATCTGCACGGCGGCCGTCTCGGCGACCTGCTCCAACTGCGGAACAGTCAGGTTCGCCAGGACGATGATCGCGATCCAGCCGAGCATGATCGGGATGGCCAGGCGCCGAATCCATTTGGCGATCCGGCCGCGCTCGGCGGCATGCGGGTTCGGCCGCGTGCTCATGCGGCTTTGACCAGACAGAAGGTCATGGCGCTGACGCCGGTGGCGGTTCGTTCGTCCTTGAGTTCGTCGTCGATGCTGATGCGGCACCCCAGCGTGGCGCCCTTGCCCTGCGCATACAGGTTGGGCGACACCGCCGACAAGGTGGTGCTCAACGTCACCGCCCACGGCAACACCGCGTCGTCGACGTGCTGCGGCCTGCTGTCGAGATCGAGGTAGCTGATGTCGGCGGTCGCGCCGGGCTCACCGAAGACCTCGTAGGTGACGACTTTCGGGTTGTAGGGCTTGGTGTCGTCGACCTTGGTGCTGATCAGGCTGGAATCCTCACCGCCGAAGAAGGTGCGCAACCGCAGCACGGTCAGCGTGCCGAGGACCAGCACCACCACGATGAGCAGTGGCAGCCAGCCGCGCTTCAGCGCTTGCATCGGGCGCGTTCCGCCGGCTCGTGGACCTGTGGTTTCAGCATCGGCGACGCTCCCTCCCCCTGCCTGCAGTCTTAATCGTCAAAGGCGAAGTTATACGAACAGTAAAGTAGAATCAAGCGAACAGTCAGTTCAATTGGCCGAGGTGGCTCACTCTGGGTGGCCGGGAGGTACGCGGTGGCGAAGACGTTGGCTCCGCGCGGTTTCGCGCGAGACCGCGTGCTCGACGCGGCGCAGGCGCTGTTCGCCGAACACGGAGTCATCGGCACGACCCTGCAGATGATCGCCGACCGACTGGGCGTCAACAAGTCGGCGGTGTACTACCGGTTCCGCTCCAAGGACGACATCGTCGTCGCCGTCTTCCGTCCCGTGTTCGACGACATCGCCCGGGTCGTCAATATCGCCGAGGCGATCCAATCCCGGGAGGTGCAGCGGGAGGCCACCATCAGCGGCCTCATCGAGCTGGCGGTCCGGCACCGCCGCACCACCGCCCTGGCCCACACCGACCCGGCCGT
This sequence comes from Mycolicibacter senuensis, assembly GCF_003284925.1. Taxonomy (GTDB): domain Bacteria; phylum Actinomycetota; class Actinomycetes; order Mycobacteriales; family Mycobacteriaceae; genus Mycobacterium; species Mycobacterium algericum_A. The sequence continues at coordinate 8,172 of NZ_QMEX01000051.1, read as the reverse complement.
GGTGGGCGTGGTCGAGGCCATCGGGGAGTTCCGCGACGCCTCCCGACGGCTGCAGGCGATCCTGGCCGGACCGGAGCCCGACCCGGCGACCCTCATCGCGATCGCCATGCTGGTTCCCGGCATCCTCGGGGCGGCCGCCGACCCCACGGTCGCCGATGTGCCCAACGATGAGCTGCACCGGATGCTGCTGGACTGCTCGCGCCGGCTGTTCACCGCCTGAGGCCCCGCCGCCACCGGCCGAAGGCCGGACCCGATGACGACAACCGCCTGCCCCGAGCCGGCTGACCCCGGCGTCGCTAGCGCCCCGGCTCGAGCACCTCGGCACCCACATAGGGCACCAGCGCCGCCGGCACCCGCACACTGCCGTCGGGCTGCTGGTGGTTCTCCAGGATCGCCACCAGCCACCGGGTGGTGGCCAGCGTGCCGTTCAGGGTGGCGGCGGTCTGCGGCTTGCCGTTGTCGTCGCGATAGCGGGTGGCCAGCCGGCGCGCCTGGAAGGTGGTGCAGTTCGATGTCGAGGTCAGCTCGCGGTAGGTGCCCTGCGACGGCACCCAGGCCTCGCAGTCGAACTTGCGCGCGGCCGAGGATCCGAGATCGCCCGCGGCGACGTCGATCACCCGGTAGGGCACCTCGATGCGGGCCAGCATCTCGCGCTGCCAGCCCAGCAACCGATCGTGTTCGGCCTCGGCTTCGGCGGGCCGGCAGTAGACGAACGCCTCGACCTTGTCGAACTGATGCACCCGGATGATGCCGCGGGTGTCCTTGCCGTAGCTGCCGGCCTCCCGGCGGAAACACGACGACCACCCCGCGTAGCGCAGCGGCCCCCCGGACAGCTCCAGGATCTCCTCGGCGTGGTAGCCGGCCAGCGGCACCTCGGAGGTGCCGACCAGGTACAGATCGTCGGCCTCGAGCCGGTACACCTCCTCGGCGTGCGCCCCGAGAAACCCGGTGCCCGACATGATCTCGGGTCGCACCAGCGCGGGGGTGATCATCGGCGTGAATCCGTTGTCGACTGCCAACCGCAGCGCCAACTGCAGCAGGCCCAGCTGCAGCAGCGCCCCGGCGCCGGTCAGGAAGTAGAACCGTGACCCCGAGACCTTGGCGCCGCGGCCCATGTCGATCAAGCCCAGCGACTCGCCGAGTTCCAGATGGTCCCGAGGGTTCTCGATCGCCGGCGGCCCACCGACTATGTCGAGCACCGTGTAGTCGTCCACCCCGCCGGCGGGCACCCCGTCGATGACGACGTTGGGAATCGCCAGGTGCGCTCCGGTGAACGTCGCCTCCGCCTCGGCCTGGGCGGCTTCGGCGGCCTTGACCTGCTCGGCGAGCTCCTTGGCCCGGGCCAGCAACACCGGACGCTCCTCGGGCGACGCTGCGCCGACCGACCGGCTGGCCGCCTTCTGTTCGGCGCGCATGGTGTCGGCCGCCGAGATCGCGGTGCGCCGTGCGGTGTCGGCGGCCAGCAGGGCATCCACCAGAGCTGGGTCCTCACCGCGGTCCAGCTGGGAGCGGCGGACGCGGTCGGGGTCTTCACGCAGCAGGGTCAGGTCGATCACGGCGCAACCCTACAACCCGGCCCAGCTCGGTCCGCGGCATCACTTTCGCATCATTTGTCACGTGCTGGCGGCTGCCTGTCAGAATGGACCGGATGTCGAAGGCAGCCGACCAGGAAAAGCCACCCGCCAAGCGGGCGTCTTGGCTGCGCACGCTGCAGGCCGCCGCAACCCGCCGCACCCTGCTGTTGACCGCGCTGGGCGGGCTGCTGATCGCCGGGCTGGTCACCGTGGTTCCCGTGCTGGGCGAGGGGCCCGGCGGGCTGCTCGGCCATCTGAGCGCCGAGCCGCCAACCGGTGCGGGCGGCAAGGGCCCCGGGCCCGGCCTGGGGATCGGTGCCGGAAAGGGTAACGAGGCGATCGATCGTGCGGTCGCCGGCGACTGCCTGAACTGGCCGGAGGACGACCTGGACGGCGCGACGGTGGTCAGCTGTGCCGAGGAGCACAAGTTCGAGGTCGCCGGGCCGGTGGACATGAAGATGTTCCCCGGCGCCGAGTACGGCCCGGAGGCGCCGCCGCCGTCGACGGCCCGCATCGAGCAGATCACCCAGGAGCAGTGCGAGTCCTCGGTGCGCCGCTACCTCGGCGCGAAATTCGACCCGCACAGCAAATTCGTCGCCAGCATGCTGTGGGCCGGCGAGCGGGCCTGGCGGCAGCACGGTGAGCGCCGAATGCTGTGCGGCCTGCAGCTTCCCGGGGTGGGCGGCCAGCAGATCGCCTTCACCGGCAAGGTCGCCGACATCGACCAGTCCAAGGTCTGGCCGCCGGGCACCTGCCTGGGCATCGACCCGGCCACCAACCAGCCCAACGACGTTCCGGTGGACTGCGCTGCACCCCACACCAAAGAGGTCACCGGCACCGTCAATCTGGCGGAGCGGTTCCCCGACGCGCTGCCTCCCGAACCCGAGCAGGACGCGTTCATCAAGGAGACCTGCACCCGGCTCACCGACGCCTACCTGGCGCCGGTGCAGTTGCGCGACACGACGCTGACGCTGACCTACGCCACCATCTCCCTGCCGAGCTGGTCGGCGGGCAGCCGCGAGGTGGCGTGCAGCCTCGGCGCCACGCTGGGCAACGGCGGCTGGGCGGCCCTGATCAACAGTGCTCGCGGGTCGCTGCTGATCAACGGCCAGCCCCCGGTGCCGCCGCCGTCGATTCCCGCGGAACGGCTGAACCAACTGCCCGCCGGTAGCCAGCCGCGGTGAGTGTGCAGATGGACCCGCGCCGGTTCGACGAACTCGTCTCCGACGCGCTGGACCTGATTCCCGCCCAGCTGGCCGCCGCCTTCGACAACGTCGTCATCCTGGTAGAGGGCCGCAACGACGAGGAGCCCGACCTGCTCGGGCTCTACGAAGGGGTAGCGCTGACCGAGCGGGACTCCAGTTACGCCGGGTCGCTGCCGGACACCATCACGATCTACCGCGACGCGCTGCTGGAGATGTGTGGCTCCGATGAGGAGGTCGTCGACGAGGTGCGGATCACCGTGATCCACGAGATCGCCCACCACTTCGGCATCGACGACGACCGGCTGCACGAACTCGGCTGGGGTTGAGCGGCGCGGCGGAACGATGCTGTCGGCAGGCGGTGCTATGAACGACCCATGGATGACCACTGCCGAGCCTGCCGGGCGGGGCTGGAGCACTGCCACGGCACGCTCATCCACCACGTGCTCTACACCGCCGAGTGCACCGAGGACGGCTGTCCCGGCGAGCTGATGGCGCATTCGTTCGCGGTCGACTGCGAGGCGGTCGGCTGCCGCTGCGCCGAGGTCTACGCGCTGGCGATCTGACCCAACGCGGCGACCCTCCCCCGCAAGCGGGAGGTGCCCCCAGGCGCCCGGCTAGCCCATCGGGTCGGTCTCGGAGCGCAGCGCGTCGCCAACCGGGTCCGCATCGGGTTCGGGATAAAACGGCGGCGTCAGCGAGCCCCACTGCACGCAACTCCATCGGCCGTCGGTGATCGGCGACAGCACCACCGCCTCGGCGTTGCCGAGGTGGTGGTCCAGCGCGAAGCTGCGGTCCACCCCCGCCAGTGTGGCGGCCGCCAGCCGGATCGCCGCGCCATGGCTGACCACCACGATGTCGCCGGTCCAGTCGTCGTCGTCGAGGTAACGCATCCGCAGCTCGGTGACCACGGGCAGGTAGCGGTCCAGCACCTGCTCGGCGGTCTCGCCGCCGGGTAAGGCGACGCCGGTCTCGCCGCGGTGCCACCGCTGATAGATCGCGTTGAACTCGGCGATCGCGTTGTCGTCGTTGCGGTTCTCCAGGTGACCGGCCTGCACCTCGTGAATGCCCTCGAGGGCCCGGGCGGTCACGCCGAACGGTCCACTGATCTCCGCGGCGGTCTGGGCCGCGCGCAGCGCCACCGAATGGGCGACCAGTGCAGGACGGTGCAGACCGTTCCCGGCGAACGCCCGGGCCTGATCCCGGCCCAACGGCGTCAGTTCGGACCCGGGCGGGCGGGTGTCAAGCCGACGGTCAACGTTGCCGTAGGACTGACCGTGCCGCAGCAGCACCAGCCGGCCGCTCATGTCCTCGCCTCCACTCCGCCGCACGGCCCGGCGGGCCAGGAGCCCAGGTAACGCACCTCGGCGCAGCTGCCACGCAGCGCCTGCAGCGCCGCCTCGACGGCGGGATCGTCGATGTGTCCCACAGCGTCGAGGAAGAACAGGTAGGTGCCCAGTTCGGTGCGTGTCGGACGGGACTCGATCCGGGTCAGATCGATTCCGCGGCTGCCGAATTCGGTCAGCGCGGCCGCCAGGGCGCCCGGTGCGTTGTCCAGCCGCAGCACCACCGATGTCCGGTCGGCGCCGGTGCGCCGCGGCGGCGGCGCAGGCGCGCCCACCAGCACGAAGCGGGTCCGCGCGTTGGGTTCGTCGATGACACCGTCGGCCATCGTGGCCAGCCCACGCTGCTGCGCCGCCAGCGCGGTGCTCACCCCGGCGTCTGCCTCTCCATCCCGGACCTGTTGGGCGGCAGCCGCATTGGAGTTCGCCGGTACGACATCGGCCTGCGGGAGGTGCTCGGCCAGCCAGCGTCGCACCTGGGATCCGGCCACCGGGTGGGCGGCCACCGTGCGGATGTCGGCGGGCGCCCGCCCCGGCGCCACCACGATCGAGAACGCGACATCGAGGGTGGTTTCGGCGAAGATCTGCAGCGGCGAGCCGACCGCCAGGCCGTCCAGCGTGGGCGTCACACCGCCCTCGATCGAATTCTCGATCGGCACGCAGGCGTACTCGGTGGCGCCGGTACGCACGGCGTCCAGCGCGGCCGGGGTGGTCTCGGCCGGCACGGCGCGATGGTCGTGATGGCCACAGCCGGGAACCAATCCGGCGCCGGTCAACGCGAGCAGCGCCGCTTCGGTGAAGGTCCCCGCCGGGCCGAGATAGCTGATGCGGGTCACCGCTCAACCCTATCGGCCGCGGCGATTCGGGGCGGCCGCTCCCGGGCGCGGCGCTGCGCAGGAATCCACGAAACGGTTGCGCCGGACACGACGGTTAATTAAGTTAGGCTTACCTCACTTACGGAAAGGGTGATTGATGGCCACCACCACAGCGGTAACCGTCCCGACGTCCGCGGAGCGGATCCGCAGCGCCTGCGTCCGGGGCCAGGCACTGCTGGCGATCGCCGACTCCGCCGGCGCCGCGCCGGTCAACGCACCGGTGTGCCAGCTGTTGCCGGACGGGTCCATGGTGGTGGCGGTTCCCGTCGGCGATCCGGTCGCCGAGGCTGCCGCCACCGGGGTGGCGGCGATGCTGGAGCTGACCGACCACGCACCGCTACGGCTGCGCGAACGGGTCCGCGCGCTGGCGTGGATTCGCGGCCGACTGGTGACCGTCCCCGAGCCCGAGATCCCCGCCCTGCTCGACCGCATCGCCGCGGTCAACCCCAACCCGGCGCTGCTGCAGGTGATCTCCCCGCGTTCGACGGCCCGGCCCTCCGAGCCCGCGGTCCCCACCGACGTCAGCTACGCGCTGCTGCGGCTCACCCCGGACTCGGCGGTGCTGGCCGATGCCACGGGGGCCGAAGCGGTCGCCGTCGATGAGCTGCTGGCGGCCCGCCCCGACCCGTTCTGCGCGATCGAGGCGCACTGGCTGCAGCACCTGGATTCGGCGCACCCCGAACTGATCGCCCGGCTGGCCACCACCAAGTTGCCGCCGCAACTGCGCCGCGGCCGGCCCCGCCCGCTCGCGGTGGACCGCCACGGGATGTGGCTGCGAGTGGAGGCCGCCGATGGTGACCACGACGTGCGGCTGAGCTTCCCGCGGCCGGTCGAGGACGTACTGAGCCTGAACCGGGCGGTGCGCGCACTGCTGGGCTGCCCGTTCCTCAACGGCCTGCAGCCCCGTCGCCCGTAGCGGGGATTGCGAGCGCGGCGAAGCCGCGCGAAGCAGGTTCCCGCGATCGATCCAGCGGGGATTGCGAGCGCGGCGAAGCGGCGCGAAGCAGGTTCCCGCCATCGATCCAGCGGTTATACCGTGTCGGGGTGACCGAGCCGGCGGACCAGCGACGCGCACTGCGCCTGGAAGTCGCCGTGGTGCTGGCGGTCACCTTCGGGCTCAGCGCCGTCACCGCGATTCTGCAACTCACCGACGCGGTGCTGCGCGACCTCAGCGCCCAGCGGATCCCGCTGAACCCGCGCCGGTCGTACTTCGACTTCATCGACTTCGGCCTCAACGCGGCCTGGGCCGCACAGCTGTTCGCCTGGGGTGCCCTGGCGCTGTATCTGTTGTGGCGCAGCGGCTACCGGCCGGGGTGTATCGGGCTGGACCGGTTGCCCCGCCGCACTGATCTGGCCGGCGCCCTCGGGCTGGCCGCCCTGATCGGGCTGCCCGGAGTGGGCCTGTATCTGCTGGCGCGGACGCTGGGTCTCAACGCCGACGTCATCCCCGCGGCGGTCGACGACACCTGGTGGCGCGCCCCCATGCTGATCGTGATCGCTTTCGCCAACGGCTTCGCCGAAGAGGTGATCGTCGTCGGCTACCTGCTGACCCGGCTGCGGCAGCTGCGGGTGCCCCCGGCGGTGGCGCTGGCCGGGTCGGCGCTACTGCGCGGCGCCTATCACCTCTATCAGGGGTTCGGCGCGGGGCTGGGCAACGTCGCGATGGGTCTGGTGTTCGGCTACGCCTGGCAGCGCACCGGCCGGCTGTGGCCGCTGGTCCTGGCCCACGGCCTGATCGACACCGTCGCCTTCGTCGGGTACTCGCTGTTCGCTGATCAGCTGGGCTGGCTGCACTGATACTTCGCTACCCGGCGGCGGCGGGGCTGACGGTGACGGTGATGGTGCCGGCCCCGGCGACCGATTCGATCACCAGCACCGAGGCGTTGTCCGCCGACACCACCTCGCCGCCGGTGACGCTGACCTGGTAGCCGTCCGGGAACTGGATCTCCGGGATCGAGATCCGAGTCTCCGACCCGGCGCCGAAGCTGCCCGAGCCGTCGGCCATCGCCGTGGAGTAGCTGAACGAGAAGACGCCGCCGGTGAACGACCAGCTGTTCGGAACGCCGGCGATCACCTGCGGGTACGGCTGGGCCAGCGTCGCCACCACGGCCTCGTCGACGTTGTCGCCGACCGGCGGCAGGTTGGTGTCGTGCACCAGCGAGCCCGCCTCGTTGGTGTAGCCCCAGTACAGCCAGCCGAACTTGTGCGGGTCGATCGAGTTCAGCTGACTGGCGATGGTGTCGAGGTTGCGGGTGGCGCCGAACTCGGTGACCATTCCCGGGACGTCGTAGCGGTCGATGTAGTGCTGGGCGCCGCTCATCATCATCCCGTCCCACAGCGAGCAGCCGAACGCGCCGCCACCGCCCAGGGCGTCGAAGATGCAGTAGTCGTGGAACGCGAACACGGTGTTGTCGTCGTCGACGGGGCCGATGTTGGTCACCGCGGTTGCGTTGCCGAACAGCACATTCGGCTCGTAGTACACCGTGGTGTTCGGGTCGACCGACCGGATCGCCGAGGTCACCTGGTCGTAGAACGGGGTCAGCGTCTCGCGGTCGAAGTGGGCGTTGCCGAGGAAGCTGCCCAGCCACGGGGTACCGGGCCACGGCTCGTTCATGATCTCGTAGCCGGCGACGCCCGGCGTACCGCCCAGGTGGTCGGCGACCTGCTGCCACATCCGGGAGTAATGGTTCAGCAGCCCGACGCCGTCGACTTTCTCGTTGGCCCAGAAGGCATCCCAAGCCTGGTTCTGCGCGGGGTTGAGGGCGTAGGCGAACGGGAACGGCTGGCTGGCGTCGTTGTCGCCCGGGTTGAATAGCGTCGCCCAGTCCGGTGCGCCGTGGCCACCGATCTGCACGTTGTAGAGGTCCTGGTGCATATCGATGACGCTGACGATGCCGTGCGCCTTGAGCGTCTCGATGGTCTCCTTCACCGAGTCGAGGTAGGCCCAGTTGTACTCCCCGGGCTGCGGCTCGATCTCCGACCAGTAGACCCCCAGCCGCACCGCGGTGAAGCCGTTGGCGGCCAGGAACGCCGCGTCGTCGTCGCCGAAGCCGTTGCCGCCGGGCGAGAGTGGCGGCGACTTGTACACCTGGTTGACACCCTGCAGGATGACCACCCGGCCGTCCTGGTCGACGATCCAGTTACCGGCGGTGGCCAGTTCGGCCGGGCCCCGCGCCGG
>NZ_QMEX01000050.1 GCF_003284925.1 Mycolicibacter senuensis | reverse complement strand
GGTGGTCGGTGCGGCACGCCGGCCCCGGCGCTGGCCGGCGCGGCGGGAGGCACGGGCGTGAACCGCAGCAGCGATGTCCGGCAGCTCATCGAGGACACCCTGCAGGGCGCCGAGCTGACCTATTCGGAATTCCCGGGCTCACACGGCGGGCTGCCGGGGCTGGTCGTCGAACTTCCCGGCGAGCGCAAGCTCAAGACCAACACGATCCTCAGCGTCGGGGAGCACTCCGTGCGCGTCGAGGCGTTCGTCTGCCGCAAGCCAGACGAGAACCATGCCGGGGTCTACCGGTTTCTGCTCAAGCGCAATCGCCGGCTCTACGGGGTGGCCTACACGCTGGACAACCTCGGCGACATCTACCTGGTCGGCCGGATGGCGCTGGCCACGGTGACTCCCGACGAGATCGACCGGGTGCTCGGGCAGGTGCTCGAAGCAGTCGACTTCGACTTCAACACCTTGCTGGAGTTGGGATTCGCGTCCTCCATCCAGAAGGAGTGGGAGTGGCGGGTCTCCACCGGCCAGTCGCTGAAGAACCTGCGGGCCTTCGAGCATTTGATCGACCAGGACGGCAAGGACGACGACGAGTGACCCCGGAGCCCGTGAGACACTGACGCCCATGTCTGACACTGCCACGCTGGTGCTGCTGCGCCACGGCGAGAGCGAATGGAACGCCAGCAACCAGTTCACCGGCTGGATGGACGTCAACCTGACCGACAAGGGCCGCACCGAAGCGGTGCGCGCCGGTCACCTGCTCGTCGAGCACGACCTGCTGCCCGACGTGGTCTACACCTCGCTATTGCGCCGGGCGATCACCACCGCCAACCTGGCACTGGACGCGGCCGACCGGCACTGGATCGGCGTACACCGCACCTGGCGGCTCAACGAACGCCACTACGGCGCGCTGCAGGGCCTGGACAAGGCCGCGACCAAGGCCCGCTACGGCGACGAACAGTTCATGACGTGGCGGCGCAGCTACGACACCCCGCCGCCGCCGATCGAGCCGGGCAGCCGCTACAGCCAGGACACCGACCCCCGCTACGCCGACATCGGCGGCGGCCCGCTGACCGAATGCCTGGCCGACGTGGTGGCGCGTTTCCTGCCCTACTACACCGACGTCATCATCCCGGAGCTGCGCTCGGGCAAAACCGTGCTGATCGCGGCGCACGGCAACTCGTTGCGGGCCCTGGTGAAGTACCTCGACGGCATGTCGGATGAGGCCGTGGTGGGTTTGAACATCCCCACGGGCATCCCGCTGCGTTACGACCTGGACTCCGAGCTGCGTCCGAAGCTGGCCGGCGGCGTCTACCTGGACCCGGAGGCGGCCGCCGCCGGAGCGGCCGCGGTGGCCAGCCAGGGCGCCAAATAGCGGCGTTCCTGCGGCGGTCCCAGCTTCACCTCTCCTGCGTCGAGCCTCGCTGAACCGCCGGCCCGGCTCGTCCAGTGTGAATTCCGGGTGGAAATCCGGTGAAATCTTCGCCCTGAATTCACGTTCGGCGCACGTCGTGGTCGATCGCTGGCCAATCGTCGGTCCCGGACTGCGTACGATTTTGCCGTGGCTGCGACTTCGGCGCTGACGCTCGCTGCTGCGTCGGCACTGCCGGCGCTCATCGTGGGCGTCGCGGCCGGTTTTTGGTTATCGCCCCGGTTTGCCGAGCGGCGCCGACGGGTCCACACCGAACGAGCCGGGATCACCGTCTCGCAGATGCTGCAGCAGATCGTGGCGCACGCATCATTGGGGATCGTCGTCGTCGACAGCCACCGCGATGTCGTCTATCTCAACGAGCGGGCCACCGAATTGGGGCTGGTGCACGGCCGGCTCCTCGATGACGACGCCTGGGCGGCCGCGGAGCTCGCCCTGGACGGTGAGCAGGAGGTCGATTTCGACCTCTCGGCGGCCAAGCGGGCCGCCGGGGCCACCCGATCGGAGTTCTCGGCGGTGCGCGGCTACGCCCGGTTGCTGTCCGAGGAGGATCGCCGGTTCGCGGTGGTGATCGTCGACGACCAATCCGAACAGGCCCGGATGGAAGCCAGCCGGCGCGACTTCGTGGCCAACGTCAGCCATGAGCTCAAAACTCCGGTGGGGGCAATGGGCCTGCTCGCCGAAGCGCTGCTGGCCTCTGCCGACGACCCCGAGGCGGTACGGCCGTTCGCGGAGAAGGTGTTGCTGGAGGCGAACCGGCTGGCCAACATGATCGGCGAGCTGATCGAGCTGTCCCGGCTGCAGGGGGCCGACCCGCTGCCGGACCTGGGCGCCGTCGATGTCGACAGTGTGGTGCACGAGGCGATCTCCCGGCACAAGGTGGCGGCCGACAACGCGGAGATCACCATCACCACCGACGCTCCGAGTGGCTTCCGGGTGCTCGGCGACGAGCCGCTGCTGGTCACCGCGCTGGCCAACCTGGTGTCCAACGCCATCGCGTACTCCCCGCACGGGGCGCCGGTGTCGATCAGCCGGCGGAGCCGCGACGGCTTCGTCGAGATCGCCGTCACCGACCGTGGGATCGGCATCGCGCGCAAGGATCAGCAACGGGTCTTCGAACGGTTCTTCCGCGGTGACAAGGCCCGGTCGCGGGCGACCGGCGGCAGCGGGCTCGGTCTGGCGATCGTCAAGCACGTGGCGGCCAACCACAACGGCACCATCTCGCTGTGGAGCCAGCCGGGTACCGGTTCGACGTTCACCTTGGCGATTCCCGCCTACCAGGGCAATGTGGACCATGAGAAGGAGGATCAGTGATCACACCCGTCGTCGGTCACCCAGAGGAGGAGCAGCGGCGATGACACACGTCTTGATCGTTGAGGACGAGGAGTCGCTGGCCGATCCGCTGGCGTTCCTGTTGCGCAAGGAGGGGTTCGAGGCGACCGTGGTCACCGACGGAACGGCGGCGCTGGCCGAGTTCGACCGCTCCGGTGCCGACATCGTGCTGTTGGACCTGATGCTTCCGGGCATGTCGGGCACCGACGTCTGCAAGCAACTGCGGGCCCGCTCCAGCGTGCCGGTGATTATGGTCACTGCCCGCGACAGCGAGATCGACAAGGTCGTCGGTCTGGAACTCGGCGCCGACGACTACGTGACCAAGCCCTATTCGGCCCGCGAGTTGATCGCGCGGATCCGGGCGGTGCTGCGCCGTGGCGGCGACGACGAGGGCGGCGTCGGCGAGGGCGTGCTGGAATCGGGTCCGGTGCGCATGGACGTCGAACGGCATGTCGTCATGGTCAACGGCGAGCAGATCACCTTGCCCCTCAAGGAGTTCGACCTGCTCGAATACCTGATGCGCAACACCGGCCGGGTGCTCACCCGCGGCCAGTTGATCGACCGGGTCTGGGGTGCCGACTATGTCGGCGACACCAAGACCTTGGATGTCCACGTCAAACGACTACGGTCCAAGATCGAGGCCGATCCGGCCAATCCGGTGCACTTGGTTACCGTGCGGGGACTGGGGTACAAGCTGGAGGGCTGAGCTTCGCGCCGTCACCGCGGCTGGTTGATCTAACTTGCTCGTGCGGCCGTCGTCGCCGAAAATCACGAGATTGACGTCCTGCTTCTTAAGGTAACCTTAATCAAGGTTGCCTACGGAACTCTTGGGCCCAATTTTTTCAACCCATCTTCGTTAGCCATACGGGAGACGCGATCGATGAGCGGGCCGGACGACACGGTGCATACCCTCCGCACGCTGGTGGACCTGCTGATGCAGCGCGCCCAGCAGCGGGGCGATGCGCCGGCGTTCAGCTTCTCCCGTGACGGCGACGAGCAGGAGACCAGTCGGGCGTCCTACCGGGACCTGGACCGGCGTGCCCGCCAGATCGCCGCCGACCTGCAGGCTCAGGGAGCCGCCGGGGAACGGGTGCTGGTGCTGTGCCCGCCCGGCCTGGATTTCATCGCCGGCTTCTTCGGGTGCCTCTATGCCGGTGCCATCGCGATCCCGGTGCACCCTCCGATGCGCGAACACCTCCTCCCGCGCGTCGAGTCGATCATCGCCGACGTCCAGCCCGGCTTCGCGCTCACCACCACCGAGATCGAGCCGAGGATCAAGCCCGCGATCGACGCGCTGCCCGGCGGACAGCAGCTGCGGTGGACGATGACCGACGACACCGCCGCGGGCAGCGAGGCGGCCTGGGCACCGCCGCATATCGACGGCGACAGCATCGCGATGCTGCAGTACACCTCCGGGTCGACCAGCGCTCCCAAGGGCGTGGTGCTCACCCACGGCAACCTGATGCACAACCTGGTGACCATCGCCGAGGCCTGGGACGCCAACACCGACATGCCGCACGTGGTGGGGGTCTTCTGGCTGCCGCCCTACCACGACATGGGCCTGATCGGCGGGCTGCTGGAAACCCTCTATGTCGGGGGCCATTCGATCCTGATGCCGCCGACCGCGTTCATCAAGCGGCCGATGCGGTGGCTGGAGGCGATCTCGCGGCATCGCGCCATGATCACCGCGGCACCCAACTTCGCCTTCGACATGTGCGTCGAGCTGAGCAGCCCGGCCGAGCGCGCGGCACTGGACCTGTCCAATTGGACGGTCGCGCTGTGCGGCGCCGAACCGGTGCGCACCGCCACCCTGGATGCGTTCGCCGAGGCGTTCGCACCGGCCGGCTTCAGGAAGGAATCGTTCTATCCGGTGTACGGGCTGGCGGAGGCCACCCTGCTGGTCTCCGGCGGCTCGGACCGCCCGGTGCCGATGGTGCAGCACATCGACCGGGTCGCCCTCGGCGACAACCGGGTCATCGACGTGCACGCCGAGGACCCCAACGTCGCGACCCTGGTGGGTTGCGGCAAGCCGCGCGGCGGCCAGCGGGTGATCATCGTCGACCCGGAGACCCGCCGGGAATGCGCCGCCGACCGGGTGGGGGAGATCTGGCTGGCCGGCGGCAGCGTCGCCCACGGCTACTGGGGGGCTCCGGAGCTGTCCGCGGAGACGTTCGCCGCGACGCTGTCCGACAGCGGCGAGGGTCCCTTCCTGCGCACCGGCGATCTGGGCTTCCTGCACTCCGGGGAGCTGTTCGTCACCGGCCGCCGCAAGGACCTGATCATCATCCGGGGTACCAACCACTACCCCAATGACATCGAGCTGACCGTGCAGCACACCAACCCGGGACTGCTGCGCGGCCGCGGTGCGGTGTTCTCGATCGCCCCGGAACCGGGCGCTGCCGAACAGCTCGTCGTGGTGCAGGAGGTCGACCCGAGCCGGATCGGTGCCGACGCCGTCGACGACGTGATGCAGGCGATCCGCACCGCGGTGACCGAGAACCACTCCGTCCGCACTTACGCCGTCGTCCTGGTGCAGCCGCTGCAACTGCCCACCACCTCCAGCGGCAAGATTCAGCGCAGCGCCTGCAAGCAGCAGTACCTCGACGGTGCGTTGCCGGTGGTGGCGCAGTGGCCGTCGGCCGCCCCACGGCCGCGGCCGCAGCCCGAATCCGAACCGCCCCCGGCGGCGCAGCCGGACCGGCAGGCGGCGGGAAATCGCACCGCGGCCGAGATCAGTGCCTGGCTCGTCGATCGGCTCGCCCAGGAGCTCGAGTTGCCCGCCGCCGAGGTCGACCCGGCCAAGCCGTTCGCCTTCTACGGGCTGGATTCCATTCACGCCGTGCGGCTTTCGACCGCCCTGGAGCAGTGGCTGGGCTGTGAGCTGGCGCCCACCATCGCCTACGAATACCCCTCGATCGACATCCTCTCGGACCACCTGGCCCGCGTCGCCAAGGACGAGCAGTCCGGCAGCCGGCAGCCCGAACCCACCGAGCGACCGGCCGCCGACGAGCCGATCGCGATCGTCGGCATCGGTTGCCGGTTCCCGGGCGCCGACGGGCCCGAGGCCTTCTGGCGGCTGCTGTCGGGCGGGGTGGACGCCACCGATGAGGTCCCGGCCGACCGCTGGGACGTCGACGCGTTCTACAACCCCGATCCGTCGGTGCCGGGCACCGCTGTCACCCGCCGGGGCGGGTTCCTGGACCAGGTCGACCAATTCGACTTTCAGTTCTTCGGGATCTCGCCGCGGGAGTCGGCGCAGATGGACCCGCAGCAGCGGCTGCTGCTCGAAGTGGCCTGGGAGGCCCTGGAGGATGCCGGTCAGGTCCCCGACGCGCTGGCCGGCAGCCGCACCGGCGTGTTCGTCGGCATCTCCACCAACGACTACGGCTTCCTGCGGCTGGGGCAGCCCCAGCTCGTCGACGCCTACACCGGCACCGGCAACGCGCTGAGCATCGCCGCCAACCGGCTGTCCTACACCTTCGACTTCCACGGCCCGAGCCTGTCGGTGGACACCGCCTGCTCCTCGTCACTGGTGGCCGTCGACCTGGCATGCCGCAGCCTGCGCGACGGCGAGTGCAGCATGGCGCTGGCAGCCGGGGTGAACGTGATCCTGTCGCCGGCGCTGGCGATCAACTTTTCCAAGGCCCGGGTGATGGCCCCCGACGGCCGGTGCAAGACGTTCGACGCCGACGCCGACGGGTATGTGCGCGGCGAGGGTGCCGGGGTCGTGGTGCTCAAGCCGCTGCGCCGGGCACTGGAGGACAACGACCCGGTCTACGCGGTGATCCGCGGCAGCGCCACCAACTCCGACGGCCGGACCAACGGCCTGATCGCCCCCAGCGGGCGGGCGCAGGAGCGCGTGGTCACCGAGGCGTTCCGCCGGGCGGGCCTGCCGGCCGGCGCGGTCCAGTATGTCGAGGCACACGGCACCGGCACGGCCATCGGTGATGCCATCGAGGCCAACGCCCTGGGCACCGTGCTGGCCGAGGGCCGGCCCGAGGGCAGCCGCTGCCTGGTGGGCTCGGTCAAGACCAACATCGGCCACCTGGAGGCGGCCGCCGGCATCGCCGGGCTGATCAAGGTGGCGCTGTCGCTGCAACATCGGGCAATTCCGGGCAGCCTGAACTACACCGAGCCGAACCCGCACATCCTGTTCGAGAGCCTGCCGCTGGAGGTGGTGAGCACGCTGACGCCGTGGCCGGCGGGCAGCCGCGCCGTGGCCGGCGTCAGCTCTTTCGGGTTCGGCGGCACCAACGCCCACGTGGTGCTCACCGAGGCCCCGCAGGTCCGCAGCAGCCACCCCGACGACGATGCGGCGCCGCGCGCCGAGCTGCTGGCGCTGTCCGCCCGGTCGCCGGAGGCGCTGACCGCGCTGGTCGGCGAGTACGAGATGGCGCTGTTTTCCAGCGGTCTCGCGGGGGCCGGCGCGCTGGCCGACCTCTGCTACACCGCCGGTGCACGTCGCGGCCACCACGACTACCGGCTGGCGGTGGTCGGCGACTCAGCGGCCGCGCTGTTCGAGTCGCTGTCGGCCTACCGGCTGGGTGAATCCCGTCCTGGTCTGTCGGTCGGGCATTGCTCAGCTGGGCTCGCCGTCCGATCCGCCGGCGTGACGTTCATCTTCTCGGGGCAGGGCTCGCAGTGGCACGGCATGGCGCAGCGGTTGCAGGCCGAGGAACCGGTGTTCGCCGACGCGCTGGCCGCCTGCGACAACGCGCTGCACCCGCACCTGGGGCACTCGATCCTCAAGGAGCTGGCCCGCCAGAATGGCCCCGAGGACAAGTCCAAGCTCTCCGACATCGGCATCCTGCAGCCGACGATCTTCGCGATTCAGGTGGCGCTCGCCGCGCTGTGGCGGTCCTGGGGTGTCGAACCCGCCGCGGTGGTCGGGCACAGTCTCGGCGAGGTGGCGGCCGCTCACGTCGCCGGGGCGCTGAGCCTCGAGGACGCCGCGCGGGTGATCTGCGCGCGGGCCCGGATGCTGCGGGGCGTACGCGGTCGCGGCGCGATGATGGTCACCGAGACCACCCTGGCCGAGGCGCAGGAGCTCATCGCCGGTCATGAGCGCGAGGTGGCGGTCGCCGCCAGCAACAGCCACCGGTCGACGGTGCTTGCCGGCGAGCGCGCGGTGCTGGAAGAGCTGATGGCCCAACTGGCCAAGCGGGACCGGTTCTGCCGGTGGATCGAGGTCGACGTGGCCTCCCACAGCCCGCAGATGGAGGCCCTCGGCGCAGGCCTGCGCGGCAGCCTGGTCAAGCTGAAGCCGACCGCGCCGACGGTGCCGATGTACTCGACGGTCACCGGGGAACTGGTGGGCGAGCAGCTGCTGGACGCCGACTACTGGGTGTCCAACCTGTGTTCGCCGGTGCGGTTCTCAGCTGCGCTGCGCCGGCTGCTGGAGACCGGACACGACACCTTCGTCGAGGTCAGCCCGCACCCCATCCTGTTGACCGGGGCCCGCGAAGACGCCGAGCAGCTCCACCGCAGCGTGACGCTGCTGCCCTCGATGCGCCGTGACGATGAGGGCCGCTCGACCATGCTCGGCTCGCTGGGCGCCCTCTACACCCGGGGCCACCCGGTGGCCTGGGAGCAGATCTACCCGCAGAACAGCCACTGCGTTCCCGCGCCCACCTATCCCTGGCAGCGAGTGCACTCCTGGCTGGACGCCGGCTCCATCGCCGCGCCGCGCCACGGCAGCACCGCAGCCTCGGGCGGCTGGCGCGGCCCCATCCGATCGGCCGCGCAGCCGGCAACGGTGCTGGCCGAGGTCGACGTGACCACCGGGGCGCTGTCGGCCGAGCAGCTGCGTGAATTGGCTTGCACGGCAGCCGAGCTGGCGTTCGGACCGGGCAGTCGGTCGGTCGGCGAGCTGAGCCTGCGCGGCACCCCGGCCGGCGCGGGCACCCTGCAGTTCGCGCTGACCAATGACGCGTTCGAGTGTTACGCCGGCGCGGCCGGCGGCCACTGGTCGCTGCTGGCGACCGGCACCCTCGTCACCGGCCAGGCCGCGGAGCCGGTCGTCGTCGCCGCGGATCCGCGCGACCGCAGCTATGTGCTGCGCTGGCAACCCGCGTCGATCGTCGCCGACGGCTCAGGCCGGTCTGACAACCGGACGGCCGAACCCGGCAGCTGGCTGATCTTGTCCGACGGCCCGGTGGCCGACACGCTGCGGGACCACCTGGAGGCGCAGTCGCAGTCCTGCGTGCTGGTGGAGGCGGTCGTCGGGCTCGCCGAGATCGAACGTGTGAGCGCGGACAGCTACCGCATCGACCCGGAGAAACCCGAACACTTCGCCGAGCTGCTGCGCGCGGCGTTCGGCGGCGACCGGCCGCCGTGTCGCGGCGTGGTGCAGCTGTGGAACCTGCTGATCTCCGACGACGAGTCGCTGGACACCGCGACCACCCTCGGGTCGCTGAGCGTGGTCCACCTCATCCAGGCCCTGACGCTGTCGGGCTGGCCGGAATCGCCGCGGCTGTGGCTGGTGACCCGCGGTGCGCAACCGGCCGGCTGGGACGAGTCCGGGCCCGCCGCACCGGCGGTGGGGCAGGCGCCGGTGTGGGGACTGGCCCGCAGCATCGACCACGAACATCCGGAACTGCGCGCTACCGCCGTCGATTTGTCGACCGACAGCGGCACCGAAGAACTGCGTGCCCTGTTCAGCGAGATCTGGTCGGACAACAGCGAGACCGACGTGGCGCTGCGCGGCCACCGCCGCTACGTTGCTCGGCTGGAGCCCTTGGCCGGCCCGTCCGAACAGCCCGGCGAGTTCGCGGCGCGCCCAGACGCCAGCTATCTGATCACCGGCGGCCTCGGCGCGGTCGGGGGCAAGATCGCCGGCTGGCTGGTTGAGCGCGGTGCCCGCCACCTGGTCTTGATGGGGCGCAGCGCGCCGTCGGCCGCCGCCCGGGCGACACTGGACGCGCTGCGGGCCGCGGGCGCCGAGGTGACGGTCGCCCAAGCTGACGTGACCAATGCCGATGACGTCGCGGCGGTCCTGGCCACCATCGGTGCGACGATGCCGCCGCTGCGCGGCGTGGTGCACGCGGCCGGCACCGTCGACGATGCGATCCTGGCGCGCCTGGACGCCGCGAAGCTGCGCGCGGTGATGGCGCCGAAGGTGCAGGGCGCCTGGAACCTGCACACCCTGACCGTCGATGCGGAACTGGACTTCTTCGTGCTGTTCTCCTCGGCCGCGTCGGTGCTGGGTTCGCCCGGGGCCGCCAACTACGGGGCCGCGAACGCCTTCCTCGACGCGCTGGCCTGGCACCGTCGGGCGGGCGGGCGGCCGGCGCTCAGCGTCAACTTCGGCCCGTGGGCCGGATTGGGCATGTTCACCAACTCCGAGTTGCACCGCCACTTCTCGCACTACGGCGTCGAAGGCATGCCGGCAGCGGCGTACTTCGCCGCGTTGACGGAGCTGCTGGCCGGCCCGGCATCCCAAGCGACCCAGGTCCTGGTGCTCGACATCGACTGGGCGCGGTGGCGTCCCAGCGCGCAGTCACCGCTGCTGCGCGACCTGCAGGCGGCGGTGCCGGGCGGCCCGGGCGGCCCGGCCACCGCGAGCGGGCTGTTCGAGGCCGTGCAGGCCGCCGATCCGGCGCAACGTCAGCAGCTGCTGGAGACCTATCTGCGTGACCTGGTCGCCGGCAAGCTGGGACTGGCCCCGTCGGGCCTGGATGTCACCGCGCCGCTGAACAATCTCGGGGTGGACTCACTGATCACCCTGGAACTGCGTATCCAGGTGGAGCGGGAACTCGGCATCGTGGTGCCGGTCGCCCGCCTGCTGGACGGGCCCAGCGTGGTCAGCCTGGCCAGCTGGCTCAGCGAGCAGCTGGCCCCCAGCGGTGCGGCCGGCCACGCCGAGCCGATCCCGGTTCCCGGTACCGGTGCGGCACCCGACGTCGGACTGCCGACACCGGAGGCGGACGTGCTCGCGCAGGTCTCCGACCTCTCCGACGAGGCAGTGGATGCGTTGCTGGCGAAGATGATCGCCGACGGCGAGCACGCCCAGGATGGGAGTAGCCCGTGACGGACGGACCCGATGGGCCCATCGACATCTCCAGCCTGTCGCCGGAGAAGAAGCGCGAACTGCTGGCTGCGCTGCTGACGGCCAAAGCGCAGCAGCAGACATCCGAACACCAGCTGTCCTACGGCCAGCGGTCGATGTGGTTCGTCCACCGGCTCGCGCCCGACAGTGCCGCCTACACCGTCGCCTACGCCGGACGCATCGCCGCCGGCCTCGACGTGCCGGCCCTGGAGCGGGCTGCCCAGGCGTTGGTGGACCGGCATCCGATGCTGCGCACCACCTACGCCGAGCGTGACGGCCAGCCGATCGGACTCGTCCACGCGCATTGGCCGGTGCGAATCGACACTCACCGCATCGGTGCGGACCCGGCGGAGCTGCAGCAGTGGATCCAGGCCGAGACCGATCGGCCGTTCGATCTGCGCAACGGCCCGGTGCTGCGGCTGACGCTGCTCGAACGCCCCGACGACCACGTGCTGCTGCTGACGGTGCACCACATCGCCGTCGACTTCTGGTCCATCGACGTCATCCTCGACGAGCTGCGTGCGCTCTACGCGGCCGAGCACGGCGCCGCCGTGCCGGCGGCTACCGCCGACCGCTACGTCGACTATGCCGCGCAGCAGACCGCGATGCTGAACGGTCCTGAGGGCGAACGGCTCTGGGAATACTGGCGGGACGCGATGAGCGGCGAGCTGCCGACACTGGCGCTGCCCACCGATCGGCCCCGTCCGGCGGTGCAGACCTATGACGGTGCGCTGCACCGGTTCAGCGTCGACGCCGCCGTGACCGCCGGGCTCAAGCAGGTCGCGCGGACGGCCGGCGCGACGCCGTACATGACACTGCTGGCGGCCTACGCGGTGCTGCTGCACCGCTACAGCGGCCAGGACGACCTGGTCATCGGCTCGCCGTTCGCCTGCCGCGACCGGGCCGGGCTGATGGGCCTGGTCGGCTATGTCACCAACCCGCTGCCGCTGCGCGTCGACGTGAGCGACGATCCGAGTTTCGCCGCGCTGCTGGGCCAGGTCAAAGAGACCGTGCTGGGCGCCATCGCGCACCAGGAGTACCCGCTGCCGCTGCTCGTGGAGCGGCTGCGGCCGGTGCGCGACGCCGGGCGCACCCCGCTGTTCCAGGTGTCGTTCGCCTGGCAGCAGGTTCGGTTGTTCGACGAAAACACAGTCAACGCGGCCGGTTCCGACGCCGTCCTTCCGCTGGAGACGCTCTACATCGGCCAGGGCGGTTCGCCGTTCGACATCACCATGCAGGTCGGCGAACACGAGGACCAGCTGCAGCTGGCGCTGCAGTACAACACCGACCTGTTCGACGCCGCGACCATGGAGCGGATGGGCGAGCATTTCAGGCTGCTGCTCGACGGCATTGCCGCCGACCCGAACACCCCGGTGTCGCAGCTGCCGCTGCTCACCGACGCCGAACGCGCCCGGCTGCAGTCCTGGAACGACACCGCGGTCGACTACCCACTCGCTTCGGCCCCCGCGGGCCTGCACGACATGGTCGCCGCCGCAGCCGCACGCACACCCGAGGCCGTGGCGGTGAGTTACGACGGCCGGGAGCTGAGCTACGCCGACCTGGACCGGCGGGCCAACGGGCTGGCACATCGGTTGCGCCGGTTCGGTGTCGGTGCCGGGGCCGGCACTGACGTGGTGCCGGTGCTGCTGGAACGCTCCGAAGACCTGGTGATCGCCCTGCTGGGGGTGCTCAAGGCTGGCGGCGTCTTCCTGCCGCTGGATCCCGCCCAGCCCGCCCGGCGGATGGAGGCGATGCTGGCCGACGTACCGGACGCGCCGGTCTGCGTCACCCGCCGTGAGCAGCTTGCTTATGTGCCAACAGATTTCACTGGCGCTCGGCTCTGCCTGGATCAGCCGTCTGCGGCGCCGGCCGAGGCGGATTCCGCGCCGGAGGTGACCGCGGCCGAGCTCGCCTACCTGATGTACACCTCCGGTTCCACCGGTACGCCCAAGGGGGCGTTGAACACCCACGCCGGTATCCGCAACCGGTTGCTGTGGATGCAGGACGCCTATCCGCTGTCCGCCGAGGATCGGGTGCTGCACAAGACCCCGATCAACTTCGACCCGTTCGTCTGGGAGATCTTCTGGCCGTTGATCGTCGGTGCGCGGGTGGTGATCGCCAAACCGGAGGGCCACAAGGACGCCGGCTACCTGGCGCGCACCATCGCCGAACAACACATCACCACAATGCATTTCGTTCCATCGATGCTGCGGCGCTTCCTGGCGGAGCCCGCGGCCGCATCCTGCACCGGGCTGCGGCGGGTGTTCTGCAGCGGTGAAGCACTCACCGCTGACCTGCGCGACGCGTTCTTCGACGCGCTCCCGGCCGAGCTGTACAACCTCTACGGTCCCACCGAGGCCGCCATCGACGTCACGCACTTCCCTTGTGTGCGGGGCGAAACCGAGCCGGTCATTCCAATCGGGCGGCCGATCGCCAACATCGCCATCCACCTGCTCGACGCCGTGGGCAACCCGGTTCCGGTGGGCGTGCCGGGCGAGCTGTGCATCGGCGGCGTCGGCGTGGCGCGCGGCTACCTGAACCGGCCGGAGGCCACTGCCGCAGCGTTCGCCGACGACCCGTTCAGTGCGGTTCCGGGGGCGTTGCTCTACCGCACCGGCGACCTGGCCCGCTACCGCCCTGACGGCAACATCGAATACCTGGGCCGCCGAGACGATCAGGTGAAGATCAACGGTTTCCGGATCGAGCTCGGTGAGGTGGAGGCCGCGCTGGCCAACCACCCGGGCATCGCCGAATGCGCGGTCGTGGCGCGCAAGGACAGCTCCGGCAACACCCAGCTGATCGCGCATATCGTGCCGGTCGCGGCGCTCCCGGGCACCGCGGACCTGCGTCGGTTCCTGCTGGAACTGGTTCCCGCGGCGATGGTGCCCGCGGTGTTCCGCGCCACCGACCTGTTGCCGCTGTCGCCCAGCGGCAAGGTGGATCGGCGGGCGCTGCTGGCTCTCGACGCCGACCTGGATGCCGCGCCGACGGAGTTCGTCGCGCCGCGCAACGCCACCGAGGAGGCGCTCGCCCAGATCTGGCGCGAGGTGCTCGACGTGGACCGGGTCGGGGTCACCGACGACTTCTTCGCCCTCGGCGGCGCTTCCACCCAGGCGCTCGAGGTCGCGGTGCGGGCGGGTGAGCTCGGCATGGAGCTGCGCCCGGAGTCGATGTTCGTCTACGGCACCGTCGCCGAACTGGCCGCCGAGTTCGGCCCGATCGGCGGCGCCGCCCAAGCCGAGCAGCCCGCGGCGCCGCAGTCCCAGCCCGTGGTGGTCGCGCCCCAACCGGCCCCGGCGCCCCAGCCGGCCCCCGCGCCGGTGATCGCACCGGCGAAGGCCGGTCCGTCCCGCAACGTTGTCATCGAAAGCCTCGGCGTGTATCTGCCGCCGCGGGCGGTCTCCACCGAGCAGGTGCTCGCCGACTGTGTCAACGAGGTGAAGATTCCGCTGGAGCGTCTCACCGGCATCAAGAACCGGCGGATGGCCGGCGTTGACGAATTCTCGATCGACCTGGGCCGCAAGGCGATCGCCGACTGCCTGTCCCGGTCCAGTTACGCTCCCGAAGAGATCGACCTGGTCATCGCCTGCAACATCTCGCGCTGCGACGGCCCCGAGCACATGTTCACCTTCGAGCCCAGCACCGCCTCACAACTGCGCGATGAGCTGGGGCTGACCAACGCGGTGTGCTTCGACATCAACAACGCCTGCGCGGGCATGTTCACCGGTGTCAGCGTGGCCCAGGACTTCCTCAAGACCGGGCTGGTGCGCAACGCGCTGGTGTTCAGCGGCGAATACATCAGCCACATCACCGAAACCGCGCAGCAGGAGATCGAGGGCGCGATGGACCCGCGGCTGGCCTGCCTGACCGTCGGCGACGCCGGCGCGGCAGCGGTACTCGAACTCGGACCCAATGACCGGGTCGGCTTCCACGACCTGGACCTGGCCACCTACAGCGAATTCGCCAAACTGTGCATCGCCAAGGCCACCGAGGGCCCGCACGGTGGCGCCATCATGGTCACCGACTCGGTCACCCAGACCGCGATCGCAGTGAAGCACTCGGTGCCCTACGTCGCGGCGGTGATGCAGCGGCACGGCTGGCGTCCCGAGACCGCCGATCAGTTGCTGATGCACCAGACCTCCGAGGCGTCGATCAATGACGCCATCCTGACCATCAACCGGGTGTTCGGTTCCGGTGCGGCCAGCCGGGCCAACACCATCTGCAACCTCGCGGAGCGGGGAAACACCGCCACCACAACCCATTTCGTCGCGCTGTATGACTACATCAACGCGGGCCGGATCAACTCCGGTGACAACGTGGTGCTGTCCATCACCGGCTCCGGGCAGACCATCGGCACCGGGCTCTACACCTTCGACGATCTGCCCGACCGGATGCGCCGAGCCGGCAACGGCCAGGCCGGGCAGTCCGCCCGCGGCGCCCGGTCCCGCCGCCGGGAGTTGCCGGCGACGCCGCGGGTGCGTATCGAGGGGATCGGCCTAGCCGTGCCGGATTCGGGGCCCGCGGGGCTCCAGCCCAGCTCGATCCGGTTCGCCGTCGACGCCGCGGCCGCCTGCTTGGACGACAGCGGGGTCGAACCGACCGGCGTCGGACTGGTCATCCACACCGGTATCTACCGCGATGACTTCCTGTCCGAACCGGCTGTGGCCACCCTGGTCGCCGGCGAGGTCGGGATCAACGCCGAACCCGAGTCCGCGGATTCGCCCAAAACATTCGCGTTCGACATCCTCAATGGCGCAGTCGGTTTCCTCAACGGCTGCCACGTGGCGGCCGGGATGATCGGCGCCGGCCGGACCGGCCACGCCATGGTGTTGGCCTCCGAGGTGGAGAACAACACCCCGCAGAGCGGTTACCCGCGTGCCGGGGTCACCGAGACCGGGTCGGCGATCATGCTGAGCCCCAGTGCCGGCCCGGAGGGCTTCGGCCGGTTCGTCTTTGCCCACCACCCCGAATACCGGGGCGCACTGCGGACCTACACCCAGGAGCGTGACGGCCGGATGTGGCTGCGGGTCGACCGCGACCCGAATCTGGCCGCCATCTACGTGAGCTGTCTGCCCGCGGCCGTCAAGGAGTTGCTGACGCTGGAGTCCTTGGAGCCCGAGGACATCGCGCTGGTGTTCCCACCGTATCTTCCGGGCACCGCCCTCGACGAACTCGCCGCGGGCATCGGGGTGGACCGGTCACGCTTCGTCGACCTCGCGGGGCAGGGCTGCACCAGTGATCCATTCACCTCGACGCTGCCCTACCAGATCGCCGACGCGCGGCGACGCGGGCTGACCCAGCCCGGCGATGTCGCGTTGATCATGGCCGTCGGCTCCGGTGTCGAGGTTGGCTGCACGACCTACCGGTTCTGATCTGATGCGCGCATTCGTCACCGGGGGAACCGGTTTCGTCGGCTCGAACCTGGTCGCCGCGTTGCTGGAGCGCGGCATGCAGGTGCGGGTGCTGCGTCGCTCCACCTCACCGATGGCGGCACTGGCCGGCCTGGAGTGCGAGACCCGCGTCGGCGACGTCAACGACGGCGTCGAGGCGCTCACCGAGGCGATGGCCGGCTGCGACTGGGTGTTTCACACCGCGGCGATCTCGGACTACTGGCGTTACCGCACCCAGACCCGGCTGTATCGCACCAACGTCGACGGCACCCGCGATATGGCCGCCGCCGCCCAGCGCGCCGGAGTCGAGCGTTTCGTCTATACCAGTTCGCTTGCCGCGCTGGGTATTCCGTCGCGGGGTCACGAGTTGGTCGAGACCGATGAGTTCAACATCCGCCCGAGGCAGTTCCCGTACGCGCACAGCAAGCACCTCGCCGAGGCGGAACTGCGCAAGGCGGCTGCGGCCGGCCTGCCGGTGGTGATCGTCAACCCGTCGGCCGTCATCGGACCCCGCGACGTCAACCGCATCGCCAGCGCCATGCTCGTCGAAGCGCAGCACGGCCGACTGTGGTTCGCCGCACCCGGCGGCACCAACTTCGTCTCGGTCGACGATGTGGTGGCCGGGCACATCGCGGCCGCCGAGCGGGGCCGGATCGGCGAACGCTACATCCTGGGCGGTGAGAACCTGTCCTTCCGTGCGGCATTCACCGAAGCCAACGGACTCTTCGGTCGGCGTCCACCGTCGGTCATGTTGCCGCGCTGGTTCATTCCGGTGGCCGCGGCGGGTGTCAGCGTGGCCCGCGCCGTCGTCGGACCGCGACTGCCGATCGACGCCCGCCAGATGCGACTGTCCACCGCGGACATCTTCGCCGACGCCACCAAGTCCCGCGAGGAATTGGGTGTGCCGTTCACCCCGTTCGCCACCGCGCTGCGGGCCGGCTACGAGTGGTACCGCGACAACGGCTACCTGGACCGCTGACCAACCGGCGGCAGCACGTCGTCATCCGGCTTCCGCCCAGTTGTCGTCCTCGAAGATGTGCCGTTGCGCGAGGCCCTCGACGGCCACAGCTTCGTAGGCAGCCTCGTCGAACAACGGGTCGTCGAATACCGGGTCGTCGCGCGGTGGCCATTCGTCGTCGGGTGGTGGTGGTTGCTCGTCGGGCGGATCATCGGGTGGCCGGTGGCGGTGGTAGTCGATGACGGCTTCGATGAAGTGGAAGGGATTGACTCGCGGCTGGCCGTGGTCGACTTTTGCCGGTGGGATCCATTCGACGCGGCCGGAGTCGCCGAGTCGGGTGACCCAGCCCTGCTCGCTGGCCATCCGATTATCCGGGGCACACGCCAGCGCGAGGGAATCGACGTCGGTTTGGCCGTTGTTCGCCCAATCCTGTTCCAGATGGTGCGCCTGGGAAAGATATCCCGACACCGTGCACCCGGGGCGGGTGCAGCCGCGGTCGCGGGCGTGCAACACGATGCGCTGGTCGGCAGAGGCGAGTCGTTTGGCCCGGCCCAGCCACAGCGCCCGACCTTGGCCGTCGAAGACACTCAGGTAGTGATACGCGTGGCCGGCCATCCGCAGCAGGTCACTCATCGGCAGCAGGCTGCCGCCGGCGGTGTGCGCCTTGCCGGCCGCAGCCTGCAGTTCGGCCAGCGTGGTCGAGACGATCACCGTGACCGGCAGACCATTGAGCTGCCCCAGATCTCCACAGGCCAGTACCGCCCGCAGTGCGGCCAGCAGCGCGTCATGGTGGCGTTGATCGCGGGTGCGGTGATCAGCCTGGATCTGCGCTTGGCTCGGCGTGCCACTGACACAGGGCGTTTCGTCGGCGGCGTTGCACATGCCCGGCGCCCCCAGTTTGGCCAGGATCGGCTCCAGGGTGGCCCGCAACTCCGGGGTGATCTTGCCGGACACGGTGCTCATCCCGTCGGTGTCCTGGCGACCCAGTCGCAGGCCGCGCCGGGCTTGGCGCTCACGGTCATCGGGCTCGTCGCCATCTTGATCCAGCACCGCGATTAGGTGTGCAGCCAGGCGTTGAAAGGTCTCCGGAGCGAACTCGGAGGCCAACGCCGCCAGATCGCGCTCGGCGCGCCCGCGATCGGAAGCACTCACTCTGGCGGGGATCTTCGCCATCGCCTTACGCGCGATCGCCACCTGCTCGGGGCCCACCCGCCCGTCGGCTTGGGCCGCTGCCAGCGCCGGAAGTACCGGTTCAAGGGGTTCGCCGGTGATGGAGGTGCGCGGGCCCAACTCGGCGGCCTCGTCCACCCGCCGGCGTACGTCCGCCGTACTGATTCGCAACCGCTCACTCAACGCTTTGGTCAGCGAACACCCTGCTAATACCTCATCATGGCCCTCAGCCACCAGCCGGGCCAAGATCTGGTGATCGATGGCCGGCGCCTGCCATGCCAACACTTCCCGGCGGGCCAGCACCTCCACCAGCTCCTCGGGGCTCAATGCATCAAACGAACACTGGGCCAACCGGGCATTAATCGCCTCCTGCTCATCGAGACACCCCATGATGGTGTCCCGATCGGCGAGCGCATCCCTACCCATAAACCGAACACTAGTTCGAGCATCCGACAAGAACCCGGGCTGATCAGTAGGCCTGATTCTAAGGGAATGGTGAGGAATTCGACTTACCTCAGTTCGGTGCTCAATCTGCCTCGGTGGAGACATTCGACTACCGGAACGGGGGTGCGCTCAAATTGAAGTTCTACGAGCTGACCCGGTCCGCCAGGACCAATGCCGCTGGCATTGAGGCGACACTGACGGGTTTGCGAGAGCGCTACCCGTTGGCGTAGCGCGCGACCGTTCGCTACCGGACCTGGGACAGCAACGCCTCGGTCGGCGGCCGGAGCTGAGCCCACGGCCGTACCGATTCGAGCTGTGCGGCAAGCGAAATCAGGGTTGCCTCGTCGTTGGCTCTCCCCACCAGGTGCACCGCCTCGGGCACGCCGTCGGCGTCGAAACCGGCGGGCACCGACATGGCCGGCTGACCGCTGTAGCACTGCGGGAAGGTGAAGGGGATGAACTTCAGCATCCGCAGCATCGCCCGGGTCGGGCCGTACCCCTCGAAGTAGCCCACCCGCACCGGCGGTATCGCCAGCACCGGTGTCATCAGGACGTCGAAGTCGGCGATCCGGCGCTGCGAGCGGGCGGTGATGCGGGGCTCGGCGGCGACCGCACGACGGGCGAGCCAGTCCGGAACCAGCCGGCTGGTCCGCGCCTCGGCCTGCATCCGCCGTTCCAGCAGTTCGGTTTTCGGGAGTCGGTCGATCTCATCGGCGAAGCCGTTCATGAACAGCGCGAGCACCGCGGCGATCCCCACCACCGGATAGACCGGGTCGCGTTCGACGACATCGTGACCCAGTGATCGCAACAACTCCGCGGTCTCAAGGACCGGGCGGCGCACCTCGTCGCTGACGTGCACCGGGACCACCGGCTTGAACGACATCGCGATCCGCAACCGCCGCGTCGGCGCCACCAGCGCGTCCATCAGCGGCGGCGCCGGCGGCGGTGACGGAATCTCGTCGTCGGGTTCGGGCCCGGTCATCGCGTCGTGCAGTAGTGCCGTGTCGACGACACTGCGAGCCAGCGGCCCGATGTGGTTGAGGCCGTGGAAGCGGTATGCCCGTTCGGGCGACTCCTTGGCGCTGATCCGGCCGCGCTGGCCCTTGAGACCGACCAACCCGCAGCAGGCGGCCGGGATTCGCACCGAGCCGCCGCTGTCGCTGCCGGTGGCGCCCGGCACCATCCCGGAGGCGACCGCCGCGGCCGAACCACCGCTGGAGCCGCCCGGGGTCCGATACAGATCCCACGGGTTGCGGGTCACGCCCCAGGTCGCCGATTCGCACACCGGGTAGGCGCCGAACTCCGAGAGGTGGGTCTTGCCGATGATCACCGCACCCGCGGCCCGCAGCCGGCGCACCGCGGCGCTGTCGGTGCTCGCCGGGCCGACATCGATTCCGGTGCCGCACATGGACGAAACACCGGCCACGTCGGTGTCGTCCTTGACCGCGATCGGCACACCGGCCAGCGGCAGCACCTCCCCGGCGGCCAACCGCCGCTCGATGCGCGCCGCCTCGTCCATCGCCCGGTCACCCAGCACCGTGCGGAACACGTTCAGCACCGGGTCGAGCCGGGCGATCCGATCCAGGTAGAGGGCCACCAACTCGCGCGGGGACACCTCCCGCTCACGCACCAGCTGTGCCAGGCGCGCAACACCGGCGAAAGCCAGCTCATGATCCTGCTCATGATCGTGCGCGGCAGACATCGTTGCGTCCTTTCCCCCGCGGACCACAATACCCATCGTGCGCTGGGCAAACGTGTGGCCGCGTTGGCGACACACTAAGAACTGCGAGCGTTAATCGGCGGGCGCGATGTTGTGGTTGAGCCTGAACCGATTCTGCGGGTCCAGCCGCGCCTTGAGTTCGGCGAGCCGCTGATAACCGGCATCGCCGAAGGTCGCCCGGATACGGTCCTGCCCTTCGTCGCCCACGAAGTTCAGGTAGGCGCTCGCCGGGCCGAGTGGGCGCAGGATCTCGAAGGCCTGCCCGGCCCACGCCGTGCACCGCGCGGTGTCGGCGGGGTCGGTCCAGGTCGTCATCAGATGGATGATGTACGGGTGGTCGCGGGCGACGACGGCCGTGGACTCCGGCGGAACGCGACTGGCGTACCCGCCGAGCCGGATCAGGTGCAGCCGGGTCTGCGTCGAGGGGCGTGACCGGCCGAGCAGCGCGATGCGCCGGATCGCCTCGTCGGTGAGCTCGGTGACGAACAGCGATTTCCAGTAGTTCAGCCAGCCGTACGGCGCCGTGTAGTCGAGGGCCTGCTGCCAGGTCGAGTAGTCCAGCGTGTGCTGCACCGCCACCACCGGCTTCGCCGCCGCGCCACGGACGTCGAGCAGGGCGCTGACATCGTTGCTGCCGATCGCGTCGGTCCGCGTTGAACAGGCCAGCACATTGACCAGCGACTTGCCGGTGGTGAAGTCGGTGGAGAAGTCGAGGATGGACGCCAGGTGGTCGGGTGCGTTGTCCATCTGGGCGCGGAAATGCTTGAGGGCCGCCTCGGCGTCGGTGTCGGGGTAGGACTGCACGCCGGCGGTCACCGCGTTCACGGGGTGCAGGCGCAGCACGAACTGCGCTACGACGCCGAAGTTGCCGCCTCCGCCGCGCAGCCCCCACAACACCTCCGGGTGCTCGGTCTCGCTGACGGTCAACACGTCGCCGGATGCGGTCACCAGTGTCGCGCCGATCAGGTTGTCGCAGGTCATCCCGTGGGCGCGGGAGAGCCAGCCGATGCCGCCGCCGAGCGAGAACCCGCCGACGCCGGTCGTCGACACCACCCCGCCCGGGCAGGCCAGCCCGTGCCTACTGGTCACCGGGTCGACGTCGCCCCAGGTGGCGCCGGCGTCGACATAGGCGATCCGCGCTTGCGCGTCGACCCGCACCCCGCGCAGCTGGGTCAGGTCGATGACGATGCCGCCGTCGGTGGCCGAATGACCGGCGACGCTGTGTCCGCCGCTGCGCACCGCGATCTCGGCTCCGGCGGCCACCGCGTAGCGCACGGCGGCGACGATGTCGTCCTGGGAGCGGCACTGCAGCACCAGGCGCGGCCGCTTGTCGATCATGCCGTTGAAGACCTGACGGACCTCGTCGTAGCGGGCGTCGCCCGGGGCGATGACTACGCCGGAGAATCCCGGCACGGTAGGGACGGTCGCTGTCATGGCATCCTCGGTGTCGGCGGAGCTCTTACTCGTCGCGAAGTTCGGTCGCCGGAGTGGACCGCGTGCTCTTCCAGGCGGGAATGATGGCCGCGAAAACCGCGGCGACGGTGGCCAATACGGCGTAGAGCAGCGCGTCCGACCAGGGGAACACCAGCGGGGTGATCAGGCCGACGTTGACCACGGCCGCCCGTCGGACCGCCTCGGAGATGGCGATCGACAGCACCGCCCCGAACAGGCCGCCGGCGGCGCCGGCGACGACGGCCTCGACGGTGGTGATGGAGAACACCCGCGCCCGGGTGGCCCCCAGCGCCTGGATCAGGGCCACCTCGCGCCTGCGCCGGATCCCGACCAGCAGCAGCGTCGAGAGCACCGAGATGAAGGCGATACCGAGCAGGCCGTACTTGAGGGTGTTCAACGGCGTCAGATACCGGCCGATGGATGTCGCGATCTCCGAGGCGTAGCCGTCGGTGTCCACCGCGGTCACCGGCTGGTCGAACCGGGTGGCCCCGATGCTCTCGATGACCTGGCCGGCGGTGAACCCCGCTGCCGGCGTGGCGAAGATCAGGCCGGCGGGCTGCGGGCCGTAGATCTGCTCGGCGATCGCGTACGGCATGTAGATCCGGCGGCCGCCGTATTCGGGGGTGGCCACAATGGTGCCGATGCTCATCGCCTGCGCATCCAGTCCACTTCCAAATACGAGAGTGTCACCGATGCGGAGCTTTTTCTCCCGCGCGAGGACGCTGCCGATGACGACTTCATTGGCCTTCTGACTCGCCTCCGGGGATTGGCCGGCAAGTAATCCGAACGGAAATGTCGGCCGGTCCTGGGCCTGAATATGCGCCAGTGACCCGTCTTTGAGGCTGATCTCGATTTCGGCCATCCGCTCGATCTTTTCCACCCCGGTCAACGCGTTCAGTTTGTTGACCGTCTGCGGGGCGAATCGGGCGTCAACGGGGCCGTAGTCGGCGAACTGCGTCGTGGTGATGGCAATGCGCCCGTCCGCCTGGGATTCGGCGACCCGGGTGGCGCCGATGTGAATTGCGACCAGGAACCCGGAGAGCAGGATCGCGACCACCACCGGCACTGCGATGGCGCCCGAGATCGCCGCGGTGCGCGAGCGGTCCGAGCGCAGCGCGTTGAGGGCGATGGTCAGCGTCGCTCCGCGCGACTTGTCCGGCCGCGGCCGCACGCTGGTGATGGCCTGCGCGCTCAGGTACGCGGTGGCCAGCAGCAGCCCGATGAGCGCGACCACCGCGCCCACGTCGGCGAGGATGGCCTGCCAGGCCAGCAGGGCGCCGGACAGTGTCGCCAGCCGTGCCGCGATCACCCCGCTGAGCCCGATCGCCAGCAGCAGCAGTGCCCGGAACCAGATCTTGCGTTGGGTGGTCTGTTCCTGCGCCGCCCGGCCGGACAGTTCGGCCGCGATGGGGGTGTTCGACGCCGACAGGGCGGGCCCGATCGCGGCTCCGACCGCCAGCACGAGGCCGGCCAGTATGCCGAGGACGATGATCGCCGGTTTGAGGATCACCGGCACGGTGACGCCGACGAATCGTTCGGTGAGCTCACTGGCGCTGGCCACGATGGGCTCCGAGATCACGATGCCGGTCAGCACGCCCATCGCCGATCCCGCCGCACCCAATAGGGCGGCCTCGCTGAGGAATCCGGTCATGATCGAGGCGGGTGAGGCCCCCAGCGCGGAGGCGATCGCAATCTCGCGGCGGCGCTCCTCGACCGAGAGCCGGGTGATCTGGGTGATCAGGATGACCCCGACACCGATCGAGATCAGCGCGAAGATCCCCAGCAGCGGCAGCAGCACGTCGTTGACGTTGTAACCCTTCGCCGGTTCGCTGCGCGGCTGCACGCTGTAGCTGGGTCCCAGCGTGGTCTTCAGCCGCTGTTGGACCTCGTCGGCGTCGGCGTCGGCGGCCAGCGTCACGTACAACATGTCCACCCGGTCGCCGCGGGCGAACTGCACCTTGGCCATGCTCAGCGGCAGCACCGCGACCAGACCGTTGTTGACCTCGTCCAGGTCGGACACCCGCTGGAACTTCTCCATCGACAGCTGCCCGGCGTCGGTGACCAGGGTCGCCGAGGCGTCCAGGGAGTCGCCCAGTGACTTCGAGATCGCCGGCGGGGGTTCCTGCTGCCCGGCTTGGCAGACCTTCGGGTCGACGATCCACTGCGCCGAGCAGTCCACGCCGAGGCCCAGCCCGTAGCTCTCGGTGCCCTTGTCGCCACCGTCGCCACTGTTGCGGATCATCGTCACGCCGCGGATGACGGGCACCACCGCTCCCACCCCGGCGACCGACCGGGCGTCCTCGATGACCGCCGGACTGATGCCGCCGCGGGTGGCAGCGCCGACCACGCGTAGCGGTGCGGGACCGGCGATCTGGTAGCCGACGTCTTCCACCGCTTTCGAAACGCTGGTGACCTCGATCATGACGGCCACCACGACCGCGACGCCGCCGCCCAGCGAGAAAGCGGCGAGGGCGGCCCGGAATGCGTGTTTACGAACCGCCCGAAAATTGATGATCCGGAGCAGGCCGAATGTCGCGGCTAATGTCCCGCGAGCCATGTCACATTGTCGGGCGCGTGAGCCATTCCGCTGTCGGTCTCGATTTCACCGTCGAGAAGTGAAACCAGCCGGGGGGCGTCGTCGGCTATTTTCCGGTCGTGCGTCACCAGGACAATTGTCTGGCCAGCGGCATTCAGGTTGTACAGGGCGTCAATAACCCGCTGCCCGTTAACGGTGTCCAGGTTGCCGGTCGGTTCATCGGCGAGAATGACGTCGGGATTCATGAAAAGCGCCCGCGCAACGGCGACCCGCTGTTGTTCGCCGCCCGACAACTCCGACGGGACGCGCTTGGATTTGGCGGCCAGCCCGACCTGGTCGAGCAGGCCCATCGCGTGGGCATGCTGGGAGCGGCCGGATCTGCCCGCCAGCAGGCCGGGCAGCATGACGTTCTCCACGACGGACAGGCCCGCCAGAAGGTTGAACGCCTGGAAAACGTAGCCGAGGGTTTGACATCGGACGGC
This sequence comes from Mycolicibacter senuensis, assembly GCF_003284925.1. GTDB lineage: Bacteria > Actinomycetota > Actinomycetes > Mycobacteriales > Mycobacteriaceae > Mycobacterium > Mycobacterium algericum_A. Next base: position 2,729 of record NZ_QMEX01000050.1, on the reverse strand, counting down.
GGCCAGCTGCCGGCGCGACAGCTGCGAGACGCTGTGGCCGTTGACGAGCACATCTCCGGAGGTCGGCAGGTCAAGCAGGCCGAGGATGCTCAGCAGGGTCGACTTGCCCGAGCCGGACGGGCCGACCATGGCGACGAATTCGCCGCGGGTTATCTGGATATCGATGTTCCGCAATACCGGCGTCGCGGTATCGCCGTGACCGAACTGTTTGTTGAGTTTGCGCGCTTCCAGAACCACGGGCGGCCTGAGAACGACCGGCGGCGTGTGTCCGTTATGGTCGAGCTCCACGGTGTGGATGTCGGTCCTGATCATGAATCTCCAGCGGGCGTGTGTGATACGGGATCATGCCCGCGTAGGGCGCGTTTCTCAATTGATTGCGCACTCCGATGATGCTGCGTTACCGGGGATGCCATCCCCGAGCATACCGACCTGCGCCGCCTGCTAAAAATCATTCGTCGGTGACTCCGAACACCACTGACTGCCCTGGTGGCCAGGTGTTCTCCGGCTCGCCGGCAGCCGCCGGCGACGGGGTTTCGCAGCAAAATAATCCTTGACCTGCGGTTTTTGTTCGTGGACGGCTGGCCGTTGAAGTGCACCAGGCTCCGGGTACTCAGCGGCGGCTACTCGGCGGCGCGGGTGGCCGGGTGCACGGCCACCAGCCCGAGTTCGTTGCGCCGCTCGCAGATCACGGCCAGTTCGGCGTAGGCCTGCTCGCCCAGCAGCTCGGTCAGCTCGGGCCCCAGGCTCTGCCAGACCTGCCGGGCGCCGACGTGGGCCGCCGGGTCGCCGGTGCAGTACCAGTGCAGGTCTTCGCCGCCGGGTCCCCAGCCCCGGCGATCGAACTCGGTGATCGTGGTCTTGAGAATCTCGGTGTCGTCGGGCCGGGTCACCCACTCCTGGCTGCGCCGGATCGGCAGCTGCCAGCACACGTCGGGCTTCATGGTCAGCGGCTCCACCCCCAACCGGACCGCCTTGATGTGCAGCGCGCAGCCCGCGCCGCCGGCGAATCCGGGCCGGTTCAGAAAGATGCAGGCCCCCTTGACGGTGCGGGTACGCAGTTGCTCCTCGCCGTCGTTCTCGTCGTATTCCAGGTAGCCCTTCTTGCCCAACCCCTTGTCGCGGTACTGCCAGTCGGCGTCGGTCAGCTGCGCGACGGCGTCGTCGAGCTTGGCGCGGTCGTCGTCGTCGCACAGGAACGCGCCGTGCGAACAGCACCCGTCGTCGGGCCGGCCCGCCACGATGCCCCGGCAGGCCGCCGTGCCGAACACGCAGGTCCAGCGGGACAACAGCCAGGTCAGATCGGCGGCGATCAGGTGTTCGGGGTTGTCCGGGTCGTAGAACTCCACCCATTCGCGGGGGAAGTCCAGGCCGACTTCACGCCGCCGGGGGACGGGCTGTGCGGGGGTCACAAAACTCCACGCTAGACCACGAATTCGCGTTGTCTCGACTTGGTCGATTCCTCGCCCCATTAAGTTGGTTGCGTGCGATTAGGCGTGCTCGACGTCGGCAGCAATACCGTTCATCTCCTGGTGGTGGATGCTTACCGGGGCGGTCACCCGACCCCGATGAGCTCGACCAAGGCCACGCTACGGCTGGCGGAGGCCACCGACAGCTCAGGAAAGATCACCCGGCGCGGCGCCGACAAGCTGGTGTCCACGATCGACGAATTCGCCACCATCGCAGGTAGTTCGGGCTGCGCGGAGCTGATGGCGTTCGCCACCTCGGCGGTGCGTGACGCCTGCAACTCCGAGGACGTGCTGGCGCGGGTGCGTGCCGAGACCGGCGTCGAGTTGCAGGTGCTGGAGGGGGAGGACGAGTCCCGGCTGACGTTCCTGGCGGTGCGGCGCTGGTTCGGCTGGAGCGCCGGGCGAATCATCAACCTCGACATCGGCGGCGGTTCGCTGGAGATTTCCAGCGGCCTCGACGAGGAGCCCGAGGTGGCGTTATCGCTGCCGTTGGGCGCCGGCCGACTCACCAGGGAGTGGCTGCCAGAAGACCCGCCCGGGCGGCGCCGGGTGTCGATGCTGCGGGACTGGCTGGACACCGAGCTGGCCCCCGCGGCCGCGACGGCTCTCGACGCCGGCCCACCCGACCTCGCGGTGGCCAGTTCCAAGACGTTTCGTTCGCTGGCGCGCCTCACCGGTGCTGCCCCGTCGGCTGCCGGACCGCGAGTCCGCCGCACATTGACCGCCGCGGGCCTTAGGCAGCTCATATCATTCATCTCTAGGATGACCACGGCAGATCGTGCCGAATTGGAAGGGGTGAGCGCCGAGCGGGCCCCGCAGATCGTGGCGGGCGCCCTGGTGGCGGAAGCGAGCATGCGAGCGCTGTCGATCGAAACGGTTCAGATTTGCCCATGGGCGCTGCGGGAGGGCTTGATCCTGCGGCGCCTCGACCGTGAGGCCGACAGCGCGACCTTGCTCCAATCCTCGTCCGTGGGCATGGCCCGGCAAAGAGGGGGCGCCCGATGACCGAGCCCAAGCCCGACCCCCGCGACGTCGAGACGCGGCCGATCTCGGTTGCCGAGCTGCTCGCCAGGAACGGGACGATCGGTTCGCCGCCGGTGACCGGTCGCCGCCGGCGTCGGCGCGGCAACGCCGACGCCGTCACCGTCGCCGAGCTGACCGGCGAGATCCCGATCATCCGGGACGAGGACGGGCCGCCCGCGCCGGCGGCGGCCGAATCGCCGGACGGCGGCGAGACCTCCGACACCGCGGCGAGCGGCGCCC
>NZ_QMEX01000004.1 GCF_003284925.1 Mycolicibacter senuensis | reverse complement strand
ATGGGTTTCGACCCGCCGGTGGTCTCGGCGCGGCTGCCGCAGACCGCCGGCGCCGAACGGCTCGAACCGGGAATGGTGCTGGCCGTCACCGGGTATGTGTTCGAGCCCGGTGTCGGCGCGGTGTTCGGGCGCGAGGCGGTTCTGATCACCGAAGATGGCCACAAAGTTTTGACCACCAGTCCGTTCAGCTGAAGGAGCACAACACCAATGTCAGACACGCGCACGGACTCGGGCCGGCCGTCCGCCGAGGAGATCATCCGCTACCACAAGGACCCGGCCACCAAGATCGCCACCATCACTTTCGACCGGCCGGAATACCTCAATGCGCCAACATCGTCCGCGCGGCTGCGGTATGCGGACCTGCTGCGCGGCGCCAGCGTCGACAACGACGTCAAGGTGGTGGTGATCCGTGGTGTCGGAGACAACTTGGGCAGCGGCGCCGACCTGCCGGAGTTCATGGAAGGTGTCGATGAGCCCGAGAAGCGGTTGGCGGAACTGCGCTTGGAGGGCACCGACGTCAACTATCCGCCGAAGGGGACTTTCCGTAACGGCGCGACGATCAGCGCCTGGTACGCGAACGTGCAGGCCGGCAACCGGCCGCTGCAGGAGCTCAAGAAGATCAGCATCGTCGAGGCCAAGGGCTACTGCTACGGCTGGCACTTCTACCAGGCCGCCGACGCCGATCTGGTGATCTCCTCCGACGACGCCCTGTTCGGCCACCCGTCGTTCCGCTACTACGGGTGGGGGCCGCGGATGTGGACGTGGGTGCAGATGATGGGGCTGCGCAAGTTCTCCGAGATGGTTTTCACCGGAAGGCCTTTCACCGCCGCCGACATGGAGAAGTGCAACTTCCTCAACAAGGTGGTCTCGCGCGATCAGCTCGAGGCCGAGGTCGACAAGTATGCGCTGGCGTGCGCTCGCAACCGCCCCGTCGACACAGTGTTCATGCAGAAGATGTTCTTCGAGGTCTACAAGCAGCACCAGGGCGAGTACATGGGCAGCCTGCTGTCGGCGTTCTTCGAGTCGATGGGCTCCGGGGTGGCCCCCGACGCGGGAGACCTGATGCTCGATGAGGCCATCGAGTCCGGCCTGTCCGGAGCGGTCAAGGACAACGACTCGAGGTTCCCGCCCGACTTCAGGTTGAGCAAATCCAGTCGCAGCAAGGACAGTTGAGGTCGTGACACCGCTCGACGGCTTCACGGTCATCGATCTCTCCACCGGGATCGCCGGGGCCTACTGCACCAAGATGCTGGCCGACGGCGGCGCGGAAGTCATCAAAGTCGAGCCGCCGCAGGGCGATCCACTGCGGTACTGGTCGGCCTCGGGTGCCGATACCGCCGGCGAAGGGGCATTGTTCAGCTTTCTGTCCGGCGGCAAACGCAGCGTCGTCACCGATCCCGAATCCGGCACCGCGCTCGTGGACCGGTTGCTCTCCGGCGCCGACGCCGTCATCTGGTCGCGCGGATCGGCGCTGGCCGAGCACCCGGCGTTTGCGCCCCACCAGATCACCCGCGACCATCCGCATCTGATCGTCACCGCGATCACGCCGTTCGGCCTGGATGGTCCGTGGAGCGATCGGCCGGCCACCGAATTCACCCTGCAGGCGTGGTCGGGTGGCATCTTCGGGATCGGGCGCGGATCGCAGGACCGGCCACCGGCATTCGTCGGCGGACAGATCGGCGAGTACCTCGCCGGCGCCTACGCCAGTGCGCTGACCCTGGCATCGTGGTTCGCCCGCCGCGACCGTGGTGACCTGTTGGACCTGTCGATGCTCGAGACACAGATCATGGGCCTGACCTACTACCCGGTGACCTACTTCGAGATGCTCGACAAGCCCTGGCGCGACACTCGCAGGCTCACCGTGCCCGGTATCGCCTCCGCCAAGGACGGCCTGGTCGATGTCGGGTGCGGCACCGCCCAGCAATGGTTCGACCTGTGCGCGATGACCGGGCATCCCGAGTGGATCGACGAGGACTCGCCGCTGTCGATCACCGAGCAGGCCAACGAGAAGGCCGAGGAGATCTACGCCTGGTTCAAAGAGCAGACCGTCGAGGAGATCCGGGATCTGGCCACCGCGTTCCGGATCCCCAACGCCCCGGTCGGCAACGGCGCCAACGTCACCGAACTGGATCACTTCCAGGCGCGACAGGTCTTCGTCACCAACCCGCGCGGCGGATTCATCCAGCCCGATCGCCCCTATCGGATGCCGCAACTGGGCTGGGGACCCCCACAGCCGGCGCCGCGTCTCGGCGAGCATACCGAGCATTACCGTTCGACGCCGCCACCAGCACGTGTTGCCGGTGGGGGTGAGCAGCACGACGCCGGGCCGTTCAGCGGCCTTCGGGTGCTCGACCTGACGACGTTCTGGGCCGGCCCGAGCTGCACCCATCTGCTGGCCATGCTCGGCGCCGACGTCATCCATATCGAATCGACCGGCAAACCCGACGGCACCCGGCTCATCGCCGGAATCCCGGCCAGTGAACCGCAATGGTGGGAGCGTTCACCGATCTTCTCGGCGCTGAACACCAACAAGCGGGGGCTCACGACGGACCTGCGTCGGGAGGCCGGCCGCGAGATTCTGCGGAAGCTGGTCGCGACCGCGGATGTGATCGTGGAGAATTTCACCCCGCGGGTGCTCGAGCAGATCGGTTTGGATTTCGACACGGTCCGCCGGTTGCGGTCCGACGCGATCTTGTTGCGGATGCCCGGCTTCGGGCTCGACGGGCCGTGGCGTGACAATCCGGCGTTCGCCTACGCGATCGAGGCCGCCGCCGGCGTGAGCTGGCTGACCGGCTTCCCCGACCGCAACCCGTACGAGCCGTATTCGGTGGGCGATCCGAACGCGGGCGTGCACGCGCTCAACGCGCTGCTGTTGGCGCTGGAGCATCGTCGTCGTACCGGCGAAGGGATCCTGGTGGAAGCGGCGATGGTCGATGCGGCCCTCAACGTCGCCGCCGAGCAGGTGATCGAGTACTCCGCCTACGGCGCACTGTTACAGCGCGACGGCAATCGGGGTCCGACCGCAGCACCGCAAAACCTGTACCGCACTTCCGATATCGACGAGTTCGGCCGGCTTGACAGCTGGGTCGCAGTGGCGATCAGCACCGACGAACAGTGGATCGCGCTCTGCGAGGCACTGGGTCGACCGGCCTGGGCGGCCGACCCGAGCCTGGCGACCGCAGCGGGACGGCGCGAACACCACGATCTCATCGACTCCCGGCTCGGCGCCTGGTGCGCCGAACGCAGTGGCGATGAGATCGTCGAGTTGCTCTGGCCGGCCGGGATTCCGGTGGCTAAAGCTGTGCAACCGCACCGACAGGCCGAATCGCCACAGTTGGCGCATCGCGGCTTCTTCGAAGATGTCGCCCACCCGGTGAACCCGACGGTGCGGCACAGCACGCTGCCGGTGCGTTCGACGCACGGGCCCAGCCGGTGCCACCGTCGCCCGGCGCCGTTGCTCGGTGAACACAACCACGAACTGCTGCGCGAGCTGGGTTTCACCGAGGCCGAGGTCGCCGCCCTGCAAGCCGATGGCGTGATCGGCAACGCGCTCGGTTAGCCGGCAACCCGCCGTCGCAGTGACGCGCACTCACGGCGCACCCTTCTCGCACCATTTCGCCATGGGCTCAGCGTCAATGATCAACGGCTACGGCTTGTCCAGCGCGTCCAGCGCCGCCCGGGTGTCCAGGTCGGTGAATGCCGCGGCGTAGCGCTGCGCGAGCGCCAGGCTGATGTCGGGCCGCTGCCAGTTGTCGCCACCGGACAGCGTGGCGATCCAGATCGCCAGGCCGTGCGCCGCGGAAGCCCGGTAGTGCAACCAGATCTGTTCGGCTGAGGGCAGTTCGGCAGACGGAAGGCCCAGGGCGCCACGGTAGTCCTCGACCAAGTCACGCTCGGCGGCCTGCCGGTCGGCGATGGTCAGCGCACCCTGCAGGAAGTAGCCCAGGTCCAGCGAGAAGTTGCCGTGCCGGACCATCTGCCAGTCCAGGAAGCCGACGTCGCCGTCGGGCAGCACGTAGGTGTTGCCGATGTGCGGGTCGCCGTGCAGCAGAGTCTGCGGCCCCCGGGCCAGGCTACGGATGTAGCGGGCCCAGATGTCGCCGAAGAGTTCTGGCCCGCTCATCGCGGTGATCTCGGCGGGAACCGAGTCGCCCAGTCGCTGGTAGGCGACGTCCAGCGGTGCGAGCTCCAGACCGGCGAACGGCACGAACGGCTCCACCCACTCCAGCGCGGGATTGCCGGTGATGCGTTCACCCCAGAACGCCCCGTGCAGGCGGGCCAGGCCGCGGACTCCCCGGGCCGCTTCGTCGAGGCTCAGCGGCCGGGTCGCGTCGCGCGGGTCGGCGCCGCGTGCCACCACATCCTCCATCAGCAGCAGGAAGTCGCGGCGCTGCTCGTCGATCACCGCCCGGTAAACCGTCGGATGGTCAAGTGGCAGTTCGACTTGCGCGAGGAACAGTCGCGGCTCGTGGTACAGGCCGCTGGTCAGCTCGACCAGATCGGCGTGCTCGGGGTCGACTGCCTTGACGAATACGGTGGCCGGACCGCTTCCGGCCGCGTAGCGCAGCGCCAGCCGAGCCCGCCGGTTGGTGCCGTCGTCGCGCAACACGACCGAGACGTCCTGCACCACCGCTTCCGGGTGATGACCGCTGATGGCAGCGGTCATCCACTCCGGCGAAATCGCTTCCCAGCTGTCGGGAATCGTCTGCGGCACTACTTGAGGCAGCTTCCGGCGTCGACGGGCAGGGCGACTCCGGTGATGTAGCGGGCCTCGTCGGATGTCAGGAACAGCACGGCGTTGCTGATGTCCACTGCGTCCACCCACGGAATCGGCAGGGTGTGGAAGAGCTGGCAGATCGGCGCCATGTCGTCGGGGCCCGGGTTCTCCAGGTCCGGCCGGAACATCTTCCAGGTGCCCTCGTTCATGATCATTCCCGTGCTGACATGGGTGGGGTGCACGGTGTTGACGCGAATGTTGTGCTGCCCCAACTCGACGGCGAAGGAGCGCATGATGCCCACCACGCCGTGCTTGGCGGCCACGTAGTTGCCGCAGTGCGGGTAGGCCTTCAGTCCGCCCACCGAGCTGGTCAGCACGATCGAACCGCCGTTGCCCCCGGCAATCAGGTGCGGCACACCGGCTTTGACGGTCTTCCACACACCCGACAGGTTGATGTCGATCATCTCCTGCCAGTCGTGTTCGCTGCACTGGTCGAGGGTGTCGCCACCGTTGCCGATGCCGGCGTTGGCGACGATGATGTCCAGGCGGCCGAGCTCCTCGACACCGGCATCGACCGCGGCCTTGAGAGCGTCATAGTCGCGCACGTCGACTTCGGCGGTGTAGATCCGGCGGTTCAGCGCCTTGACCATGTCGGCGGTCTCGGCCAGCTCCTCCGGGGTGGCCGGCGGAATGGGCGAGTTCTCCACGATCGGCTTACAGACGTCGATCGCGATGATGTCGGCGCCCTCCTGGGCCAACCGCACCGCGTGGCTGCGGCCCTGGCCGTGCGCCGCGCCGGTGATGAACGCGACCTTGCCCTCAACACGTCCGGTCATGGGAAACCTCAATTCTGTTGTTGCGGAAAACTTCGGGTGACTAGGGGTTCAGGGAACGAGCGCCGGCATGGAGACCCAGCCCCGCACCGTCGACGTGGGGGAGATCTGCGTCGCCGACAGGTCGACCTCCCACTCCGGGAAACGCTTGAGGATCTCCTCGAGCGCGATCCGCGCCTCGAGCCGGGCCAGGGCATTGCCCACACAGAAGTGGGTGCCGTGACCGAAGCCCAGGTGCGGGCGCCGTTCCCGGTGGATGTCGAACACGTCGCCATCCGGCGGGAACCGGCGGTGATCGCGGTTGGCGGCACCGATCAGCAGGAGCATCGCCGAGCCTTCGGGCACCGTCTGGCCGTAGTACTCCACGTCGCGCGTGACGTACCGGGCCGCGTGCGGTGCCGGCGGCTCAAACCGGACCAGTTCCTCGACCGCCCGCGGGATCAGTGCCGGGTTGGCCGCCAGCTGCGCGCGCTGGTCCGGGTGGTCGGCCAGCACTTTGCCGGCCCAGCCGATCAACCGGGTGGTGGTCTCACTGCCGGCGGTGGCAAGCACGGTGAGGAACAGGTGCAGTTCCTCGCGGGACATTCGGCGTCGGGTGCCGTGTTCGTCCTCGAACTCCGCGTTCATCAACTCGGTGATCAGGTCATCGGAGGGGTTCGCGGTCCGGTAGGCGATGATGTCGGCGAACACGTCACCGGTGGCGATCGGACCGTCCGGGTTGTCGGTCATCTTCTGACCGGGCTCGGTGCGGATGGTGGCGTCACCGTGCTCGGTGACGTGGCGCTGCTGATCCTCGGGAATACCCAGCAGCATGCCGATCACCCGCATCGGCATCTCCGCGCCGAGATCGGTGACGAAGTCGAATCGGCCGGTGCCCACCAGTGGGTCCAGGCAGCGCGCGCAGAACTCCCGGATCTGCGATTCGAGGGCGTTCATCCGCCGCGGGCTGAACATCCCCGCCATCAGGTTGCGGTGGATGTCGTGGATCGGCGGGTCCTCGAAGATCAGGATGCCCGGCGGAATCTCCATGCCGGACTTGATGATCTCCAGGACGGCACCCTTGGCGGAGCTGAAGGTCTGGTAGTCGGCGAACGCGGCGTGCACGTCGTCGAATCGGCTCAGCGCGTAGAAGTCGTGTTCTTCGTTGTAGTACAGCGGCGCCTCCTCGCGCAGCCGGCGAAACATCGGGTACGGGTCGTTGTTGAGTTCGACGTCGTACGGGTCATAGCGCGCTTCGTCGGTGGTGGTCACCGTCATGGTTGCCCCTTTGAGTGGGTGGGAGAACAGCGGTCAGAGGCCGGCGGGGACGGGAGCCGTCACCGGGGTGAATTCCAGGTGGAGTTCGGTCAGGCCGCGCAGGATGAAGGTCGGTTCGAAACTGAATCGGCGGTCACCGGCCGGTCCGTGCTGCGACTCGTCGAGCCGGATGTCGGTCATGCGGTCCAGGATGCGTTCCAGCGAGATCCGGCTCTCGGCGCGGGCCAGCGGCGACCCCGGACAGGTGTGACTGCCGCGGGCGAACGCCAGGTGCTCGCGCACGTTGGGCCGGTCGATCCGGAACTCGTGCGGGTTCTCGAACTTGCGGGGGTCGCGGTTGATCGCACCGGGGAACATCACCACGACCGTGCCGGCCTTGAGCTCGACGCCGCCCAACGTCGTGGTCTTGCGCACCAGCCGCGGGTCGGTCTTGACCGGGCTCTCCATCCGCAGGGTCTCTTCGAGGAAGTTCGGGATCCTGTTGCGGTCCTCGCGCAGTTGCGCGACGAGGCCGGGGTCCTCGGCCAGGAACCGCAGCGCCGCGCTGAGCAGCTTGGTGGTGGTCTCCTGTCCGGCGGCGAACAGGAACGTGGAACTCTTGACCACGTCGGAGATCTCGGGGATCGACCCGTCCTCGTAGGTGGCAGTGGCCAGGTCGGTCAGCACGTCGCCGCGTGGATTCTCCCGCCGGTCATTCAGGTAGCCGCTGAACTTGTCGTCCAGCCACGCCAGCGGGTCGTGGGCCAACTCCTCGTGATCGAGCGAGCCGATCCGGGCGCCCGGCTGCGGGGCGCCCAGTACCTCCTGGAACGCCGGCCGGTCCTCCTCGGGCACACCGAGCAGGTCGGCGATCACCAGCAGTGCGAACGGCCGGGCGTACTCGGAGAGGAATTCGCATTTGCCGCTCTCGGCGAAGTAGTCGAGCTGACGGTCGGCCAGCTGCCACATGAAGTCCTGGTTCTCCTTGAGCCGCTTGGGCGTCAGCAGCCGATTCAGCAGCGACCGGGCCTTGGTGTGCATCGGCGGGTCCATGGTGACCATGTGATCGGCCATCGGCATCTGATGGCGATGCGCCTCGATCTGCTCGCTGATGTCGTCGCCCTCGGGCTCGAACGGCAGCGGCGGGAAGGGCCCACCCACGGCGACCAGGTTGGAGTAGGTGTCGGAGTCGCGGTAGACCTCGTTCGCTTCTTCGTGACCGGTCACGGCGACGACGCCGTAGACGTTCAGCGGGGTCACCGGGTTCTGCGCCCGCAGGTAGTCGAAGTACGGGTGAGGGTCCGGTATCAGGGACTGATCGGTGAAGAAGTCGATGGTGTCGAAGTCGGTCAACGTGGACCCCTCTGCTGAATGGGCTGACATGTGCTGTGCATCTGCTTAGCATGGGCGGGAGCGGGAAGCAAGGGTTGCGGCGGCATTACGCTGGACGCCGGACGTGTAAAGGATGGAATGTGATGATGCGAAGCGGACGGCATGCCCGAACCTAAGGGGCAGCGCAGAATTGGGGCTCCGGACGCGAAGAACCGGTTGCGGTTGCTTGATGCCGCCGAGGAGCTCTTGTTGACCGCCGGCCACACCGCCGTCAGCTCGCGCCGCGTCGCCGAGCGGGCCGGCCTCAAGCACCAACTCGTGCACTACTACTTCCGGACCATGGATGACCTTTTCCTGGCGATGTTCCGCCGCCGCGGCGATCAGGGTGTGGCCGAGCAGGCCGCGGCGCTCGCGTCGCCGCAGCCGTTGTGGGCGCTGTGGCGGTTCAACACCGACCCGGCGTGGACCGCGCTGACCATGCAGTTCATGGCGCTGGCCAACGAGCGTGCGGCGTTGCGGTCGGAGATCGCCAGCTATGCCGAGCGGCTGCGCGCCGAACAGATTGAGGCGGTGGCCGGCCTGCTGGCCCGTTATGGCATCGACGGCGACGAGTTTCCGGCGACGGTGTTGACGGTGTTGATGACCAGCGCATCGCGGATGCTGATCATCGAACACGAGGCGCTGGGCATGACCCTCGGCCATGCCGAGACCATCGAGTTCGTGGAGCGGTGGTTGCATCGCTTCGAGGGCGAGCCGCAATCGGTCGTCGGCGGCGATGGACAGGTGGCGCCGGCCGGGGCCGCTGCGCGCTAGCGGTTGTTGCGCTGCTGCTGCAGCGCGTCCGCGGCCGCCCAATGCTCGTCGGAGACCCAGAGCCGGGCAAAAGCGGCCACCGCCTCGTCCGCCGACGCGCCGGCCAGCACCCGTTTGATCTCACCCGCCGACCGGTTGGCCAGCGACCGCGCCAGCCCACGCCATTCGGCCTCGAACGACTCCCGTGGCACCACCCGGTTCACCAGCCCGATCCGTTCGGCCGCGGTGGCGTCGAGCATGGTTCCGGTGCCGGCCAGCAGCAGCGCCTGACTGTGTCCGACCAGGGCCGCCAGCCGCTCGGCGCCGCCCCAAGCCGGCATGATCGCCAGCGACACCTGATTGAACGCGATCTTGACGTCGGCGGCGGCGATCCGGATGTCGGCGGCCACGGCGACCTCGGCGCCGCCGCCGAGCGCGTGGCCGTTCAGTGCGGCGATCACCGGCGCGGGGAAAGCGGCGATGCGGTCGCACAGCAACCGCATCCGCCAGGCCATGGCCTGCGCGTCCGCTTCGGTGCGGATGGCGGCGAGCTGCTTGAGGTCGCCACCGGAGACGAAGGCCCGGTCACCGCCGCCGGTGATGACCAGCGCCCGTGCCGCGGCTACCGCGTCGAGGGCACGGTCGAGCTGATCCATCGTCTCCGGGGCGATCGCGTTGCGCGCCTGGGGACGATCGATCGTGATGACCGCCAATCCTTCATCCAGCTCGACATCAACCATGACTCTCCAATGAGGATATTGGCATTCTCGGATCAGGAGAATAGCATCGCGGGGGACATGCGAAAGATTCCCGACGATCTGGTGCGGCACTACGAAGCCAACGGGTGGTGGACCCGGGAGACCCTCGGGGACTTGCTCGGTGACGGCCTGTCCCGCGGGGCCGACAACCACTTCGAGGTGCACTCGGCGGTACGCCCGTGGGTCGGCACCTTCGGTGAGGTGGAGCTGACCGCCCGCCGGCTGGCGGCCGGGCTGCGGGCCCGCGGCGTCGGGCCCGGCGATGTCGTGGCGTTCCAGCTGCCCAACTGGATGGAGGCCGCCGCGACCTTCTGGGCGGCGGCGTTCCTGGGAGCGGTCGTGGTGCCGGTCGTGCACTTCTACGGGCCTAAGGAGCTGGGCTACATCCTGGCCGCCAGCAAGCCCCGGGTATTCATCACCGCCGAGAAGTTCGGGCGGATGAGCTATCGGCCGGAGTTGGCGGCGGACATCCCGATCGTCGGGATTGTGGGCGGGAGACCGGCGAGCGTGGCGGGCCAGGACTTCGACGAGTTGCTTGCCGCCGAACCGATGGCCGGGATTCTGGCCACCGATCCCGGCGCACCGGCGCTCATCGCGTTCACGTCCGGCACCACCCGAGACCCCAAGGGCGTCATACACAGTCACCAGACGCTGTGCTTCGAGACGCGCCAGCTGCTCGATAATTACCCCAAGGATCGCGGTCGGCAACTGACCGCAACCCCGGTCGGGCACTTCATCGGGATGCTCGGCGCCTTCTTGATCCCGGTGCTGGAGAGCGCTCCGATCGACCTCGCCGACACCTGGGATCCTGCCCAGGTGCTCGAGCTGATGACCAGTCAGGGGGTGTCGATCGGCGGCGGACCGCCGTATTTCGTCACCAGCCTGCTCGATCATCCCGGCTTTGCTACCGAGCATCTCAAGCACATCCCCAATGTCGGGCTCGGCGGGGCGACGGTGCCCGCGGCGGTCACCCGCCGGCTTGCCGATCTCGGCATCTACGTCTACCGCTCCTACGGCAGCACCGAGCATCCGTCGATCACCGGCTCGACCGCCAGCGCTCCGGAGGACAAGCGGCTGTTCACCGACGGCGACGCGCGACCCGGCGTGGAGATCCGGCTGGCCCCTGACGGGGAGATATTGAGCCGGGGTCCCGACCTGTGCCTGGGCTACACCGACGATGCCCTGACCGAGGCGGCCTTCGACGCCGAGGGCTGGTATCACACCGGCGACATCGGCGTGCTCGACGCCGACGGGTATCTGACCATCACCGACCGCAAGGCCGATGTGATCATCCGCGGTGGCGAGAACATCAGCGCCGTGGAGGTCGAAGAGGTGCTGTTGGCGATGCCGTCCATTGCCGAGGCAGTGGTGGTCGCAGCGCCCGACGCCCGACTCGGGGAGCGGGCGGCCGCGGTGGTGCGGCTCAAACCCGGATTCGCGACGCCGACGATGCCGGAACTGCGGGCCCACTTCGAGCGGATGGGCGTGGCGCGGCAGAAGTGGCCCGAGGAACTGCACGTGGCCGAGGACTTCCCGCGCACCGCCAGCGGCAAGGTGCAGAAGTACCGGGTGCGGCAGGGCCTTGCCAGCGAGGTTGCACCGACACCGTTGTGAGAATATGATTCTCATGAGCCGAAAAGGAGCATTTCATGGGTCAACTGTCACATCGCGTCGAGATCCCGTTTCCGTTGTTCGACGCCGACAACCACCTCTATGAGCCGCCTGAGGCGCTGACCAAGTACTTGCCCAAGGAGTACAAGGACATCGTCCAGTACGTGGAGATCAACGGGCGTACCAAGATCGCCATCCGCGGCCAGATCAGCGAGTACATCCCCAACCCGACGTTCTCCGTGGTCGCCAAGCCCGGCGCCTGGGAGGAGTACTTCAAGTTCGGCAACCCCGACGGCAAGAGCAAGCGGGAACTGTTCGGGGAGCCGATGAAGTCGATTCCGGCCTTCTTCGAGCCGGCTCCGCGACTGGAGCTGATGGACGAACTGGGCATCGACCGGTCCCTGATGTTCCCGACGCTGGCGAGCCTGATCGAGGAGCGGTTGCGCGACGACCCGGTGGCGATCCACGTCATCATCCACTCGCTCAACCAGTGGCTGGACGAGGTCTGGGGATTCAACTACAAAAACCGCATCTTCACCACGCCGGTGATCACCTTGCCCATCGTGGAGAAGGCGATCGAGGAGCTCGACTGGTGCGTCAAGCGCGGGGCGCGCGCCATCCTGGTCCGGCCGGCGCCGGTGCCCGGCTTCCGCGGGCCGCGCTCGTTCGCGCTGCCCGAGTTCGACCCGTTCTGGGAGAAGTGCGTCGAGTACGACGTGTTCGTCGGAATGCACTCGTCGGACAGCGGATATTCGCGCTACACCTCCGAATGGGACGGCGCCAGCCAGGAGATGCTGCCGTTCCAGACCAACGCCATGTCGATCCTCAACGAGTGGCGCCCGATTCAGGACGCGGTGGCCTCGTGGGTGATCCACGGCGCGCTGTTCCGCCACCCGAAGCTCAAGGTGGGCATCGTGGAGGCCGGCTCGAAGTGGATGTTCCCGCTGTTGGACTCCATGGCCGAGGTGTACAAGAAGGCACCGGAGGCATTCCTGGGCAACCCGATGGAGGAGATCAAGAACCGCATCTACGTCAGCCCGTTCTACGAAGAGGGCATCGACGATCTGATCAACCTGATCGGGGTGGAGCAGGTGCTCTACGGTTCCGACTGGCCGCATCCGGAGGGCCTCGCCGAGCCGACCCACTACGTCACGGCGTTGTCGCACCTTTCCGTCGAGGACCAGGCCAAGATCATGGGCGGTAACCTCGGTCGGCTCGTCACCGTTTAGCGGTGCCGCGCTGGCAGACCATTCCCGAGATGGTCTTGAGCGTCGGCGATCGCTTCGGGGATGCCGAAGCGATCGCCGACGGTCCGGTGAGGCTGAGTTTTTTGCAGTTGGCCGACCGGGTCCGCTGCGCGGCGGGGGCGTTGGCCGCGGCGGGGGTCGCCAAGGGGGACAGGGTGGCCATCTGGGCGCCCAACTCCGCGGAATGGATCATCGCCGCATTCGGGCTGCTGACCGCCGGCGGGGTGCTCGTGCCGGTCAGTACCCGGTTCAAGGCGGCCGAGGCCGACGACATCATCCGTCGCAGCGGCGCCAAGCTGGTCCTGGTCGAAAAGGGTTTCCTGGGGCTGGATTTCACCGCACCGCCCGGCATCCCGGTGATCGACCTGAAATCTGACTTCCTGTCCTCAGGTGCGCCGCTGCAGCGCGCGGTCGACGGTGGCGACATCGCCGACATCATCTTCACCTCGGGCACCACCGGCCGGCCCAAAGGCGTGATGATGAGCCATCAGCAGAATCTGCGGCTCTATGCCGAGTGGTGCGACCTGGCCGATCTGCGCGAGGGTGACCGGTATCTGATGGTCAACCCGTTCTTCCATACCTTCGGTTACAAGGCGGGCTGCATCGCCGCCTGCATCCGAGGGGCAACCATGGTCCCGGTTCGGGTTTTCGACGTCGACGTGGTGGCCGAACTCATTGAGACCGAACGCATCACGATGCTGCCGGGTCCGCCGACGCTGTATCAGTCGCTATTGGACGCTCCGTCCGGGCGTGACCTGTCATCGCTGCGCGCCGCGGTCACCGGCGCCGCCGACATCCCGGTGGACCTGATCCGCCGGATCCGCAGTGAATTGCCGTTCCAGTCGATCATGACCGGTTATGGACTGACCGAGGCCGGTACGGTGACCGCCTCACGCCCCGGTGACTCATTCGAGGACATCGCCACCACGGCCGGCCAGGCCTGTGCGGACATCGAGATCCGCATAGCCGGCGACGCCGAAGCCGGCGAGGTCCTGGTGCGCGGCTACAACGTGATGGCCGGCTACCTGGATGACCCGGAAGCGACCGCCGAGGCGATCGACCCGCAGGGCTGGCTGCACACCGGAGACATCGGGACGATCGACGACGCCGGTCGACTGCGGATCGTGGGACGCAAGAAGGACATGTTCATCGTCGGCGGCTTCAACGCCTACCCGGCCGAGATCGAGGGCTTCCTGCTGGAGCATCCGGCCGTCGCACAGGCCGCGGTGATCGGTGTCCCCGACGAGCGGCTCGGCCAGGTGGGCAAGGCCTTTGTGGTGAAACGGGATCCCCGGCTCTCGGAATCGGAGCTGATCGCGTGGAGCCGTGACCGGATGGCCGGTTTCAAGGTTCCGCGTTCGGTTCGCTTCCTAGACCGGTTGCCGCTGAACGCCACCGGCAAGGTGGACAAGGGACAACTGGAGACTCAGGCCGGGGCGTGAGACGTCATGTACGTCTGCCTGTGCGCGGGGGTGACCAGTCAGCAGGTGATCGATGCCGTCGCCGCCGGTGCGTCGAATACCAAACAGGTCGGTGAACTCACCGGAGCGGGCACGGTATGCGGGCGCTGTAAGAACAACATCCGCGCCCTGATAGCGGCAGCCCAACCGGAACGCAGTCACTGACGTAAGTCACCTTCTGGCGGGGCAGTACCGAGGCGGTACTGTCGTGACCGGCGAATGGTCACAACGCAGTAGGCAGAGGATCCGGGCATGGCCGTGGCGGACAAGTCAGACAAGATGACGGCGCGTGAAGCCAAGCGCCTGCAGACACGGGAGCGGCTGCTGGGTGCCGCGACGGCCGAGTTCAAGCGGACCGGGATGGCGCAGGCCGACGTCGGCGCCATCGTCGCCGCGGCCGGTGTCGCACACGGCACGTTCTTCTTCCACTTCCCCACCAAGGAACATGTGCTGCTCGAGCTCGAGAAGCGTGAAGAGGACCGGATGGCAAAGCAGTTCGGCCGGTATCTGGCCAAGGGCCATGACCTGGAATCCGCTTTGACCGAGGCGGTGCGACTGGTGTTGGGGCTGGAACGCCGCCTCGGTGAGCTGCTGTTCAAGGACTTCCTGGCGCTGCACTTCTCCCAGACCCGCCCGGCCGCCGAGGACGGTAGTGATCACTCACTGGTCCTGCTGCTGGGCAAGCGCATCGAGCAGGCCCAGGCCGACGGGGAGGTGGACCCGGAGGTCCGGCCGATCAACAGTGCGGTGTTCTTCTTGCTCGGTCTCTACGCGCTGGCGATCACCACCAACGATCCGCTGCGTCACGAGTTGCTCGACGATTTGGTGAAGCGCACCCTGCACAGCGTTGCCGTGATCGGCTGACCAACCCTTGCCGCTCGCGACACTGAATGACTAAAGTCAGTCAGTATGCCCGGTGCACTGTCGGTTGAAGAGCATATGGAAGCGTCGCGCCGAGCCCAGCGCCAGGCGGACAAATGGCTGATCAGCGGAAGCATCCTGATCGGGACTGCGGCACTGGGCATTTTCGGCCTGCCGCTGTTCCTCCGGGGGGTGTGGCTACTCCGGCAGGCGCAGCGGAACGGCATGTCGGTGCGGCCGATGCTGGTGACCCTGCTGGGATACCTGGTCATCGTCGACTCGGCGATCAACACCGTGGGGTGGGCCCTCGACCTGATCGGTAGTCACTCCTTGCTGGCGCGTGTGCTGCTCAGCGGCTGGGGCTACATGTTCGACGCCGGATACTTCTGGCATTTCAACGAACTCTGGGTTGGCGGCGCTGCCGGCCCAGGCGAAAAGGCCATGGAAGCGGGCATGATTCTCACCGTGTTCACCATGCGGATCGCGGCGGGGATCGGGTTCCTGCAGATGAAGCGCTGGGGCCACCAGTGGATGGTCGTCACCTGCTGGATGGGCGTGGTGATCTGGGTGTTGTACGTCTTCAACATGACGATGTTCGCCGACGTGCGGTTCGCCGGGGTGATCTTCCCGGTCGTGGGCTGGTGGCTCTACGACATCTTCTACATCACCCCCTTCCTCGCGATCCCCTATCTGCACACGGTGAACCGCGAGATCTTCACCGATTGAACACGCCCCGCGCCGCGGCGCTCCGAGCCCGGACCAACCTTCTGCAGGCATCCGTTCTATTGACTGAAGTCAGTCAATGGGTTAGAAACAGTGCACCATGAAGCCACCGGTGCGCCACCTCCGGCACGACACCCGCCGACGCCCGACGCGGGCGGCCGCGGTCTTCGAGAGGCTTCGCGGCGGCGAACGAAACATCGGGCGCTACAAGTTTTCCTGCGCCGCAGCGCCCGGCCTGAACCCGTCAACAAGGAGGTCCGATTATGGACTACGTCTGGGAGATTCTGCGTTACGTCGCGGCATGGGGCGGTACCGGTCTGGTCATCTGGTTCTGGTACTGGATGTTCTCCAACATCGGCACGTTCTGAACCCGGCGCACGGCTGCCCGGGAGCGACGGTTCATGACTGACCTCGACCAGACCGCCGCCATGGCGTTGGAACGCAGCTGCGCGGTCACCGCGGTCGCGCTCAGCGAGGAGAACCGCGCCGGTGCGCGGCTGGTCACCGGCGACCACCGCGGCTTCGGCCTCAGCGCATCGCGCAGTCACGTGCACGTGCCCTACCCGGTGTTGCGGACCGACTGGACCCGGCGATCGTTGACCTGCGGGATCGCCCTGCAATGCGCATCGTCGAAGGACCGGCTGGGCCAGTACCGGATCAACGAACTGTCGGCACGCGAACTGCGGGCGCTGACCGTCGTGGAAGCCGGCGTCGCCCTGGGCTGGATCGCGGCGCGGTGGCCGGGGCTGATGCCCGAGTTCGACCGTCTGCTACCCGAACTCGCACCGGCTGACCCGCGGCTCGAGGCGCGGGACATGATCGGTCGGGCCATCGAGACGGCCCGTGGATCGGATCAGGCGGAGCTCGACCCGCTGCTGGGCCGGCTGCCGGCGATCTACACCGCGCCCACCGGGCTGACCGACAGACTGCGGCGGCAATTCGGCAGGATGCCCTGGACCACGACGCAAAAGCGGATGCCGCGGCCGTACTCGGTGCCCGTCGGCGGTGACGGTGGAGTCCGCAATCCGAACCTGCCGCCCCCGAGCCGGCCGCAGGACAACGACACCGATGTCACCCCTGAGCACCGTCCGGGAATCCCGTACCCGGAGTGGAACTCCTGGACCGAGCGCCTGATGCCCGACCACGTGGCCGTTGTGGAGTTGGCGCGTGACCGACGAGTCGGTGCTGCCACCACGGCCTCGGCTGACCTGCGCAAGTGGTTTCAGGAGGACACCCATCGTGCGATGGTCAACCGGCTCGAGGACGGGTCGGATCTCGATATCGACCAGTACGTCCGCCATTACGTCGACCTGCGCACCGGGGAAGCCGACGAGCCTCGACTGTTCCGTGACCTGTTGCCGTGTGACCGCGATGTCAGCACCGCGCTGCTGCTCGACGGCAGCTCATCACTGGGGGTACACGGGGGACGGGTGTTCCGGCTCGAGTTGGCCTGCGCGGACGCACTGTCTCGCGCCATGACCCACGCGCGTGAGCGGCACGGGATCTTCGTGTTCACCGGCAACACCCGGCATCGGGTAGAAGTCCGTTGCCTGAAGGACTTTCCGGAAGCCCGCTTCGTCCCGCCGAGCGGCATGGGGTTGTCCGCCGGTGGTTACACCCGCCTCGGCGCCCCGATCCGGCATCTGACCAGCCGACTGCTCGACCAGCCCTCGGAGCGCCGCCTACTCATCATCATCGGCGACGGGATGATCTCCGACGAAGGCTACGAGGGCAGGTACGCCTGGTCGGACGCCGCACACGCGGTGGCGGAGGCCAACGAGGCCGGTGTGTCGGTCTACTACGTGGGCGTCGGCCCGACACGCGTCGACCCGCTGCCCGAGGTCTTCGGACCCAAACGCTCACAACGGATCAGCCGGGTCGAAGAACTGCCGCGTGTGCTGTCACGCGTGCACCGCGAACTGATCAGTACGTAGGGGAGGAGCCACATGAGCAGCGACCTATATTATTCGAACGGAAACGAGGTCCGACTCTTCGAGCAGGCCTTCACTCGGAAGATCCCGGTGATGCTGACCGGCCCGACCGGCTGCGGTAAGACCCGGTTCGTCGAACATATGGGATCGCTGCTGGGACGACCCGTCATCACCATCAGCTGTCACGACGACCTGACCAGCGCAGATCTCGTCGGACGCTTCATGGTGACCGGCGGTGACGTCACCTGGACCGACGGACCACTGACCAGGGCGGTCAAAACCGGTGCCATCTGCTACCTCGACGAGGTGGTGGAGGCGCGTCATGACTCACTGGCGATTCTGCACTCGCTCACCGATCATCGGCGCACGCTGTATCTGGACCGGGCCGACGAAGTGGTCCCGGCGCCAGACGATTTCATGCTCGTGTGCTCCTACAACCCGGCGTACCGGAGTTCGTTGAAAGAACTCAAACCGTCATTTCGGCAGCGCTTCGCCACCTTGCCGATGACCTACCTTCCCCCCGAGCGGGAGGCGCAGGCCGTCGTCGCGGAGACGGGCATCGAACTCGCCGCCGCGCAGCGACTCGTGCAGTGCGCCATCGCCATCCGCACCGCCGACGAGGCGTTCCACTTCGAGCCGCCGTCGACCCGGGTGCTGGTCACCGCGGCACAGCTCATCGCGGCCGGTGCCGGCGAACTGGAAGCCGCCGAAGCGTGCATCCTTGCGCCGCTGAGCACCGATGGCGCCATCAGTGAAGGGCTGCGCGAGATCGCGGCCGCAGTTCTGCTCGACGCCGACAAACTCTAGAAAGGACACCCGAAATGGCCGACCAGCGAGAGCAGAAGCGCAAGAGGGCCTTGATCGTCTTCCAGATCGTCATCTACGGCTACCTGCTCACGATGTTCCTGATCCAGCTGTACATGTCGTTCGAACGGGGCTGGTGGTACCTGTGACCGTCACCGGGCCACCGGTCGGTCTGGAAGACCACCAGGAGCAGTCCCGCCTCGCCCAGTGGCAGGCCGACAAATGGATGATCGTCGGGGCTGCGCTGATGGGTATGTGGGCACCCGGGTTGATCGGCTTTCCGATCTTCATGCGCGGGGTGTGGCTGCAGCGTGAGGCCCAGCGGGCCGGCCTGTCGGTGCGGCCCATGATCGTCACGCTGATCGGTTATCTGGTGCTGATCGACGGCATGCTCAACAGCCTGGGCTGGTCGCTGGACCTGGTTGCCAACCACACCCTGATCAACCGGGTGCTGATGATCGGCTGGGGTCACATGTTCGACGCCGGCTATTTCTGGCACTACAACGAACTCTGGGTCGGCGGTGCCGCCGGGCCCGGGGAGAAATCCATGGTCTTCGGCATGATCCTCACGGTGTTCGCGATGCGCTGCGCCGCCGCGATCGGCTTTCTGCAGATGAAGCGCTGGGGCCACCAATGGATGATCGTCACCTGCTGGATGGGTGTGTTGATCTGGGTGTTGTACGTGTTCAACATGACGATGTTCGCCGACGTGCGGTTCGCCGGGGTGATCTTTCCGGTCATCGGCTGGTGGCTCTACGACATCTTCTACATCACCCCCTTCCTCGCCATCCCGTACCTGCACACGGTGAACCGCGAAGTCTTCACCGACTAAAAGGAGCGCAACTATGGAAACCACTGCCGCCGAAGACCTCCCGCCGGGCACCACGCCGTACTACGCGCGCATGCACACCTGGATCAAGCGCGCCACGTTGGTGTGCCTGGTCGCACTGGTCATCGAAGGCGCTTTCACCCTGCCGTTCATGGCGATCTACTACGGTTACCCGACGCTGAGTCTCACCCAGATCTGCAGCGAGCTGCTCAAGGTGCGCTACTCCGACGACACCCTCGAGTGCAAGTACCCCTACCCGCCGCTCGGCCCTCCGGAGGGCGCCGAGGGCAAGGACACCGCCAAGGACATCTGGGGGATTCAGCCCGTTCCGCAATATGACCGGCTCGGCTTCCGGGAGCTGGTCGAGCGGTACCAGGCCCGGCTGGCCAGACAGCAAGCTGCACAACCGCAGGGTGGTTGAGCGGTCATGACCGACGTGCACGTGGCACCGGCGGTGCCGCACTTCGCTTACGCCGACCTGCCGATGGCCCGCGATCGTGGTGAAGGGTGGGCGGCGCTGCGCGATCTCGGGCCCGTGGTGTACGGCGAGGGCGCCTACTACCTCACCCGTCGCGATGATGTGCTTGCCGCGCTGCGTGACTGGGAGGTCTTCTCCTCGAGGATCCCCTACGGCGACATGATCAGCCCGGTTCCGCTGGTGCCGTTGGGGTTCGACCCGCCTGACCACACCCAGTACCGGCAGCTGCTACATCGCTACTTCAGCCCCCAGACCCTGATGGCTCTGCTGCCATCGTTGCAGTCGCAGGCCGCCGAGCTCATCGCCGGGATCGCCGAGCACGACCGGTGTGAGGTGATGGCCGAATTGGCCACCCCCTACCCATCGCAGGTGTTCCTCACGCTGTTCGGTCTGCCCCTGGAGGATCGGGACCGCCTGGTCGCCTGGAAGAACGCGATTATCGCGTTGAGTCTGACCGACGACCCCGCCAGCGTGGATCTGACCCCGACAGTGGAGCTGTTCGGCTACCTCACCGAAGCGGTTGCCCGCCAACGCAAGGAACCACGGCCCGGCATTCTCTCGGAAGTGTTGCACGGCGCAGACCCGCTCGACGACGACGAGGCCACCGGACTGTCCCTGGTGTTCGTGCTGGCCGGGCTGGACACCGTCACCGCCATGATCGGCATGACGATGCTGGAACTGGCCCGCCGGCCCGGGTTGCGTGCGGAATTGCGCGCCGACCCCGACGGTGTCGCGGTCTTCGTCGAGGAGATGATCCGCCTCGAACCTGCGGCACCCGTCGTCGGGCGAGCGACCACCCGCCCGGTCACCGTCGCCGGCATTGAGATTCCCGCGGGCGCCCAGGTCCGCCTCTGCCTCGGTGCGATCAATCGAGACGGCAGCGACGAGTTTTCCGGGGGGAAGCTCGTCCTCGACGGAAAGGTGCACAAACACTGGGGATTCGGCGGCGGACCACACCGCTGTCTGGGCTCACACCTCGCTCGGATGGAGCTCAAACTCGTGGTCTCGGAATGGTTGGCCCGCATTCCCGATTTCGGGCTCGCGCCGGGTTTCGTGCCCGAGATCACCTGGCCGTCGGCGACGTGCGCGCTGCCCGCGCTGCCGCTCAGGCTCGGGTTGCAATCATGACCGTCGCGCCTCGAACAGCGCGGCGACATCGGCGGGCCGCACCTTGAGCGCGGCATTGCGCGGCAGTTGTTCGACGACGACGATCGCCACCGGCACATGATGGCTGGGCAATGCGTTGCGGACCAGCGTCATCAGCTCCTCGCTCGAGGCGGTGGCGCCACCGTGCCGCAGTTCGACTGCGGCCGCGGGAACCTGGCCCAGTCTGGCATCGGGGATGCCGATCACGCACGCGTCGCGCACTGCCGGGTGTGACACCAACACCGCGCGCACCGTTTCCGGCAGGACCTTGAAACCGCCGCGGTTGATCGCGCCATCCGCGCGTCCGTGAATCGTGACGAAACCGTCGGCATCCACCGACGCGAGATCGGTGGTGCGGATCCACTCCGGTCCGATCACCTGTACGCGGGCTTCCAAAAGCCCCTGCTCGCCGGTCGGCAGCGCGGTGCCGGTAGCCGCGTCGACGACGCGTACCTGCACCCCCGGCAGGGGTTTGCCTGAACTGTCCGGCTTTGTCCGGCCATAGCGCCGATACAGCTCCGGTGTCCAGGCGCAGACCGAGCCGGCGAATTCCGTGGCGCCGTACGCCCAGAGCAGCGGTATGCCGTAGCGGCTCTCGAATTCCTCGCGCAACCGCGGGGCCAGCGGGCCGGACCCGCCGGGCAGGTACTCCAGCGAGGCCAGATCTGCTTTGGCGACGTCGGCATCGAGCAGCATCCGCAGTATCGCGGGCTGAACGCCGGTCCGCCTGATCCGGTAGGTCTTGACCGCTCGCACCCACTCGTCGACGGTGAACTTCTCCAGCAGCACCACCCGCCTGCCGGCGTAGGGCCCGGCCAGCAGCTGGCAGATGCCGATGCTGCCGAACGGCCAATACGCCAGTTCGGGAGGATCGTCGGGTGGCGCGGCCTTCCCACGCGGGTGCTGCCCCACGGTCATGGTCAGCACCGTGTGCTGCAGTGCCGACGTCGATACCGGCACCCGTTTGGGCGCCCCGGTAGTGCCGCTGGTCAAGATGTGCAGTCCGGGTGCGAGCCTACCGTCGGGCGCCGCTACGCCGACTTGCCTTCGCACGGAGATGGTTTCGACAGCGAGCGGCTCGGGAATCAACGCGATCCCGGCCGATCCGACGTGCGTGACCGCGTCGCGCACCGGTCCGGTCCAGTCCTGCTGGTCGGCCAGGATTGCCGGTAGCCGCAGTGCGCCGATATCGCGGGCAATGGACTGCGGCGATTGGTAGGAGTAGATCATCGCGACCGGACGCCCGGCGGCGATGAACCCCAGAATGACCGCGGCGTGCGGGACCCGATTGCGCACCACCACGCCGACCAGATCAGTTGGCGCGACCCCCGCCCGGGCCAGCTGGTCGTCGACAGCTGCGATGTAGCCGGTGATGTCGTTGCCGGAAAACCATTTTTGCTCGAATTCGAGGCACGGTGCCGCGCCGTAGCCGTGCAGGCCCGCTGACAGCGTTGCGCAGAACCGGTCCATTCCCCGCCTCAGTACTGGGTGGACCCCAGATCGACCGGGATTCGTGATGCGGTGACCATGCGTGATTCATCGCTGGCCAGCCAGCAAACAGCGTCTGCGATATCTTCCGGCTCGGCAATGTAGTCGGGCAGGAACGGCGTCACCATGTTCATCAGGCCGGGGTTGGTCTCGTTGGCCCGGTGCAACGCCGCCATCATCTCGCCGGTGCCCATCGGCGTGTTGACCGCACCGGGGTGCAGGCTGTTCACCCGAATCGAATGCTTACCCAGTTCGGCGGCGAGCCCGCGGGCCATCCCGGTGACCGCGTGCTTGCTGGCCGTGTAGTGGATCATGAACGGCTGCATCTTGATTCCGGCTGCCGAGCTGATCAGGATGATCGACCCGCCCCGGCCGCCGTCGATAATGTGCTGCGCGCCGGCCATCACCGTATTCCAGGTGCCGGTTACGTTGACGTCCATCACATCGCGAAATGACTCCGGGGTGATGGCATCCCAGACCTGGGGCGCGGTGATACCGGCGTTGGCGACGATGATGTCCAGCCGCCCCAATGCGGCCACGCCGGCGTCGGCGGCTTCACGTAATCCGTCGTAGTCGCGGGTGTCCACAACCGAGGACACGATGCGCCGACCGGTGGCTTCCACCAGCTGCACCGTCTCAGCGAGCTCCTCCGGGCTCGCCGAGTCGTACGGCACGCAGTCCGGGAGTTTGCCGGCGACATCGATCGCGATGATGTCGGCGCCCTCGGTAGCCATCCGCACCGCATGCGCGCGGCCCTGCCCGCGGGCCGCGCCGGTGATGAAAGCCACCTTGTCGGTTAGTCGTCCCGTCATTGCTGTTCCCTCCGTCGGTGATTCACGATTGGCGTTGCGCCGCTTTGACCAGACCCGAGCCGATGATCAGCCGTTGGATCTCGCTGGTGCCCTCATAGAGCCGCAGCAGCCGGACATCGCGGTAAATACGTTCGACCGGTACCCCCCGCATGTAACCGGTGCCGCCGTGGACCTGTACCGCGAGATCGGCGACCTTGCCGGCCATCTCGGTGCAGAACAGCTTCGCCGCCGACGGCGCGATTCGCCGGTCTTCGTCGGTGACCCACTTGCGCGCGGCGTCACGAACCATGGCGCGGCCGGCCAAAACGCCGGTCTGCTGGTCGGCCAGCATCGCCTGCACCAGTTGAAAGTTGCCGATCGGGGTGCCGCCCTGCGTGGCGGTGGCCGCATAGCCGACCGACTCGTCGAGCGCGCGCTGCGCCGCGCCGACCGCCAGCGCGGCGATGTGCACCCGGCCCCGGGCCAGCGACGTCAATGCCGCCCGGTAGCCGAGATCTTCGCTCCCGCCGACCAGCGCCGCATCGGAGACGCGTACGCCGGTGAAGCTCACGTCGGCCGTCCACGCCCCTTCCTGGCCCATCTTGGCGTCTTTGACGCCCACCTCGACCCCGTCGGCCCCGGCGGGCACCAGAAAGACCGCGATGCCTGCGCCCTGCTCATCGGCCGGGCGGGTGCGGGCGAAGACGATGAACAGCTCGGCCGTGGGCGCGTTGGTGATGAACCGCTTCTGGCCGGTGATCAGCCAGTCCGAACCGTCGCGGACCGCCTTGGTCAGCAGCCCGGCCGGGTTGGAGCCCGCACCCGGTTCGGTGAGCGCGAAGGAGGCCACGACGTCACCGGTGGCAATGGGGGCCAACCAGCGGCTCTTCTGCTCCTGCGTGCCGAACCCGACCAGCACCTGACCGGCGATGCCGTTGTTGGTGCCGAACATCGAGCGCACCGCCAGCGACGTGTAGCCCAACTCCATGGCCAACTCGACGTCCTGGGCGAGGTTCAGGCCCAGCCCGCCCCACTGCTGCGGGATCGCGTAGCCGAACAGGCCCATCGCCTTGGCCTGTTCGCGCAGATCGTCGGGCACGCGGTCCTCGGCGAGGATCTCGGCCTCGCGCGGAACCACCGAGCTGCGAACGAAATGGCGGGTCTGGGCGAGAATCTCGGCGAAATCCTCGTCGTTGACTTCACTCATCGACGCCGCTTCTCCTCACGTTCGACACTTGAACGGCCCGTTACCGACGACGATCATATATGAAATATGATGACGTAAACATCTCACAGAAGGCGGGTGATCGAGTGTCCTTGCTGACCGGTCAAACAGCGGTCGTCACCGGCGGCGCCCAGGGTCTGGGCTACGCGATCGCGGCGCGATTCATCGCCGAAGGTGCCCGGGTGGTGCTCGGCGACGTGAACCTGGCGGCCACCGAGGAGGCCGCCGCGCAGCTGGGCGGATCCGAGGTGGCGCGAGCGGTGCGCTGTGATGTCACCAGTTCCGCCGAGGTCGACGCGTTGGTCGCCGCCGCGGTGGAGATGTTCGGCGGGCTGGACATCATGGTGAACAACGCCGGCATCACTCGCGACGCCACCATGCGCAAGATGACTGAGGAGCAGTTCGACCAGGTGATCTCGGTACACCTCAAGGGCACCTGGAACGGACTGCGCGCGGCCGCCGCGATCATGCGGGAGCAGAAGCGCGGCGCGATCGTCAACATGTCCTCGATCTCCGGCAAGGTGGGCATGGTCGGTCAGACGAATTACTCGGCGGCCAAGGCCGGCATCGTCGGGATGACCAAGGCGGCCAGCAAGGAGCTGGCGTACCTGGGGGTGCGGGTGAACGCAATCCAGCCCGGGCTGATCCGCTCGGCGATGACCGAGGCGATGCCGCAGCGCATCTGGGACTCCAAGGTGGCCGAGGTGCCACTGGGCCGGGCCGGGGAGCCCGATGAGGTGGCTAATGTCGCGCTGTTCCTGGCCTCTGGGATGTCGTCCTACATGACCGGCACGGTGCTCGAAGTAACCGGCGGCAGGCATCTGTGAGCGTCCGGGAGGCGGTGATCTGCGAGCCGGTCCGTACCCCGATCGGCCGCTATGGCGGGATGTTCAAGTCGTTGACCGCCGTCGAGCTCGGCGTCGCCGCTCTCAAAGGCCTGATGGACCGCACCGGTCTGCCCGCCGACGTGATCGACGACGTGGTGCTCGGCCACTGCTACCCCAATAGTGAGGCACCGGCCATCGGACGGGTGGTCGCGCTGGATTCCGGTCTGCCCGTGACGGTTCCGGGCATGCAGGTCGACCGCCGCTGCGGCTCCGGGCTGCAGGCGGTACTGCAGGCCTGCCTACAGGTGAGCAGCGGTGATTGCGACGTGGTGATCGCCGGCGGCGCGGAGAGCATGAGCAACGTGGCGTTCTACTCCACCGACATGCGCTGGGGCGGGGCCCGCGGCGGGGTCCGGATACACGACGGCCTGGCGCGCGGTCGGACCACCGCCGGAGGCCGGCACTACCCGGTGCCCGGCGGCATGCTGGAGACCGCCGAGAACCTGCGCCGCGAGTACGGCATCTCCCGCGTCGACCAGGACGAGCTGGCGGTGACCTCGCACCGGCGCGCGGTGGCGGCCCAGCAGTCCGGGGTGCTGGCCGAGGAGATCATCGGCGTCAGCGTGAGCTCCCGTGCCGGCGAGCAGTTCATCGACACCGACGAGCATCCCCGGGCCGACACCTCGGTGGAGTCGCTGGCCAAGCTGAAACCGGTGCTGGGCAAGACCGATCCGGATGCCACCGTCACCGCCGGCAACTCCAGCGGCCAGAACGACGCGGCGTCGATGTGCGTGGTGACCACCCGCGAGAAGGCCGAGCAGCTGGGTCTGACCCCGTTGGTGCGACTGGTGTCGTGGGGAGTCGCGGGAGTCGCGCCCAACGTCATGGGGATCGGGCCGGTACCCGCCACTGATGTCGCACTGGGCAAGGCCGGGCTGCGACTGGCCGACATCGACCTCATCGAGCTCAACGAGGCGTTCGCCGCGCAGGCACTCGCGGTGATGGCCGCCTGGGAGTTCGGCGCCGCCGACCGGGAACGAACCAACGTGCATGGTTCGGGAATCTCGCTGGGGCATCCGGTCGGCGCGACCGGTGGGCGGATGCTTGCCACACTGGCCCGCGAGCTCAACCGGCGCGGCGCCCGCTACGGACTGGAGACCATGTGCATCGGCGGCGGCCAAGGGCTCGCCGCCGTCTTCGAAAGGGTCGGGCCGTGACCAAACTCGCACAAACCTTGGGGCTCACCGAGTTCCAGACCGAGATCCTCGACACCGTGCGTCGGTTCGTGGACAAGGAAGTCATTCCGGCGGCCGGCGAGCTGGAGCGGACCGACACCTATCCGCAGGCCATCGTGGACTCGATGCGGGAGATGGGCCTGTTCGGCCTGATGATCCCCGAGGAATACGGCGGGCTCGGTGAATCGCTGCTCACCTACGCGCTGTGCGTCGAGGAGTTGGCCCGCGGCTGGATGAGCGTCTCCGGTGTGCTCAACACCCATTTCATCGTCGCCTACATGTTGCGTCAGCACGGCACCGACGAGCAGAAGCAGCGTTTCCTGCCGCGGATGGCCACCGGTGAGACCCGCGGCGCGTT
Source organism: Mycolicibacter senuensis (assembly GCF_003284925.1). Lineage (GTDB taxonomy): Bacteria > Actinomycetota > Actinomycetes > Mycobacteriales > Mycobacteriaceae > Mycobacterium > Mycobacterium algericum_A. Next base: position 74,927 of record NZ_QMEX01000004.1, on the reverse strand, counting down.
CTCGATGTCCGAGCCCGAACTGGGGTCCGACGTCGCCGCGATCCGCACTCGCGCCACCCGCCAAGCCGACGGCGGATACGTCATCGACGGACAGAAGATGTGGCTGACCAACGGCGGCAGTTCCACCCTGATCGCCGTACTGGTGCGTACCGACGAGGGCGCCGACAAACCGCATCGCAACCTGACCGCGTTCCTGGTGGAAAAGCCGGTCGGCTTCGGCGAAGTGGTTCCCGGCCTGACGATTCCGGGCAAGCTCGACAAGCTCGGCTACAAGGGCATCGACACCACCGAGCTGATCTTCGACGGGTACGCCGCCGCCGCCGATGACGTGCTGGGCGGGGCGCCGGGTCAGGGTTTCTTCCAGATGATGGATGGTATCGAGGTGGGCCGGGTCAATGTGTCGGCCAGGGCCTGCGGGGTGGGCATCCGGGCGTTCGAGCTGGCGGTGCGCTACGCCCAGCAGCGCGAGACCTTCGGCAAACCTATCGCCGAGCATCAGGCGATCGCCTTCGAGCTTGCCGAGATGGCGACCAAAGTCGAAGCGGCGCACCTGATGATGGTCAATGCCGCCCGGCTCAAGGACTCCGGCGAGCGCAACGACGTGGCCGCCGGGATGGCCAAATACCTGGCCAGCGAGTTCTGCTCGGAGGTCACCCAGCAGAGTTTCCGGATCCACGGCGGCTACGGCTACTCCAAGGAGTACGAGATCGAACGGCTGATGCGCGATGCACCGTTCCTGCTGATCGGCGAGGGCACCAGCGAGATCCAGAAACAGATCATCAGCAAGCGACTGCTCGCCGACTACCGGATCTGAGACGTGGGCGCCCCCGACTTCCCGGTGCGGTCACAGCTCTCCGAGGACGTGGCCCGCTTCGTGCGCAAGCGAATCTTCAACGGGGACTATGCAGCTGGGCAGTACGTGCGGCTGGACCAGCTGGCAGCCGAGCTGGGCGTCAGCGTGACCCCGGTGCGCGAGGCGCTGTTCGGCCTGCGCGCCGAGGGGCTGCTCGACCAGCAGCCGCATCGCGGATTCGTCGTGCTCCCGGTGACGCGGCGCGATATCACCGACGTCTCCGACGTCCAGGCGCACATCGGCGGCGAGCTCGCCGCGCGGGCGGCGGCCAACATCACCGACGACCAGCTGCGCGAACTCGACGAGATCCAGCACCAGCTCGAAGCGGCCTACACCGCCGATGACGAAGAACGGGCGGTGCGGCTCAATCACGAGTTCCATCGCGCCATCAATGTCGCCGCCGATTCGCCCAAGCTCGCTCAGCTGATGTACCAGATCACCCGCTACGCACCGGAATCGGTGTTTCCCACCGTGTCGGGCTGGCCGGCCGAATCGACCAAACACCACCGCGCCGTGCTGGCGGCGCTAGCCAAGCGCGACGAGGATCTGGCCCGCACCGCGATGGCCGAGCATCTGGCCGCCGGCGCGGCGCCGCTGATCGATCACCTGGTGGAGCACGGGGTGGTGGATCAGGACGGGCGGGTGTCGTAGGTCGCCAAGCCCAGTTGCGACCATGCCGCCAGCAGGCCCCGGTCACCGGATGCCGCGACCAGCATGTCGTCGGCGAGTTGAGCGGCCGATGCGCAGTGCACCGCGTCGTAGCCTCGCAGGGACAGTCGGTACGCGAGGTCCGCGGCCCGGTTGATGACCTGGTCGTCCGCTTCCACGATGTCGATCTCCAGCCACATTTCGTCGAGCCGCCGACGGCTTTGTCGATGCTGCCCCTGGGTCATCCGGCCCATCCGATACGCCTGGGCAAGTGCAGCCGCCGTCTCGACGTACAGCAGCCTCGATGAGACGACCACGTCGGCGTCGTCCCAGAATCGTCGGCATGCCGCGCTGGTCTGCTCCTCGATCAACAACGGCACGAACGCCGCTGTGCCGAGGTAGCCGATCACCGGCGCTGCTCGCTAATCAGGTCGCTGACAGTGCTACCGGTAGCCAGCGGTTCGGGCGCAGGGCGTTTGCGATTGCGGGCGCCCTGGACACGGCCCTCCGCACGGAGTTGCTCCAGCTTCGTCGGTCGCGCCACCGGGACGATCCGCGCGATTGGACGCCCGTGATCTGTGACGGTCACGGTCCTTCCTTGCCGCACCTCGGCCAGGTGCCGGCTCAGTTGGTCGCGCAGCTCGCGAACACCGATCTCCATGCCGACCCCACTAGATATAGCCATATATTCAGATCAAATTATAGCCACAAAATGGCCAACTCCCCCCGCGTCATTACGTCGGGGGAGGGTCGGGGTCGGCCAGCAATTCCTCGGGATGGTGGGCACGGTTGACCTGAAGCGAGGTGGTGCCGTCGGTCCAGCCCAGGCGGCCATCGACGGCGGCGGTGGTGTAGTGGCCGCGGGTTTCGGCACTGTGGTCGAACGGGCAGGCGAACCAGAGTTGGTCGGGGTTGCTGCGCCCGCCCATCGCCCAGCCCGGGCAATGATGAACCTCGCAGCGGTAGCCGGGCTGGGTACATCCGGGCCTGGTACAGCCGCGGTCTCTGGCGTGGCAGATGATGCGATGATCGGTGGTGGCGATGCGTTTACTGCGACCCAGGTACAGCGGACGCTTGCTGTGGTCGTCGAAGACCGCCAGGTAATGAATCGAACCGGCCGCCATTTGGATCAGATCCCGCATAGGCAGCCGGCTGCCGCCGCCGGTGCGTGCCGGGGCGGGCATGGCGACGGTGGGATCGACGATGGCGTGGGCTGCCTGGTTGATCTGGTCCAGGGTCGTGGTGACGATGACGGTCACCGGTATGCCGCGGTGGGTGCCGAGCTTCTCGGATTCGATCGCGTGACGCAGCGCGACTTTGAGTGCGTCGTGGGCGCGCTGGCCCTCGTCACGTAGATCCGGCTGCGTTGTGCCGCCTTCAGACTCGTCGGGTTGGTGGTGGCCGGGTCGCACGGCGGCGATGATGGGTTCGAGGTAGGCGCGGGCGGCCGGGTCGATGTAGCCGGTCAGACGGCTCATACCGTCGAGTTGTTGGGGTCCCAGTGTGAGCGAGCGGCGTCGTGCGCGGTCGGTGTCGCAGTATTGGCCGGTGCGTTCGGCGATGGTGTCGGCGATGGCGCGCCCGACGGCCGCCACGAACGGGGCATCCTGTTCGCGAGCATTGGCGACCAGGAGGTGTTCGGCTTGTTCCTGGTCGGCGGGGTTGCCTTGGAGGGCAGCTGGTCGAGGGCTCGGGTGACGGTGGCGATGTGGTCCTCGCCGAGGTGGCCGGCTTCGACTGCGGCGGCGAGCTCGGGCAGCGCCGGAGGCAGGGCGGGGCCTGTGAGCCGACGGCGGGGCAGGATTCGGGCAGCCAGCCGGAAGCGGCGGGTCACCTCGCCGCGGGTCAGCCGTAGCCGCCGCCGCAGCAAATCGCGAGCGCGTACACCGGGGGGTACATCGGGGCTGCCCAAATCATCGATGGGATCGGCGATCTCACCGAACATGCGGTACGACAGGCCGCGGTTGACGCGGTGCTGGGTTTCCAGGCGTTCGGCGACCTCGATGCGGAATGCGGTACCGACCAGGTCGGTGGTGGTATCGCGCATACGTTGCTGGGCTTGGTCTATGACGTCCAGGTCGGCAAGAAGCTGTGCACGCGCGGCATCGGCGGGCAGCAGGTACTGGTCGGCGGCGGACATGACACCACGGTATCGAACAATTGTGCGAATCAAGCGTTGGATTGTGCAGGCTGTGGATGAATACGACAACTGTGGATGGCGGCCAAAACCCCTACTGGGCAGCCGGAGGAGCATTTCCCAATGGCGCCTCAGTGACGCCCGTCAGCATCATCCGGAGTTCCCGAACGTTTACCTTGCCGGTTGGCCCGCGGGGCACGGACCCGTCGGAATCCGCCAGCAGCCACACTGTCGGTATTTTGAACGGGCTCAACAGCGTTCGAGCCCGATCCCGCAACTGACCCACCGTCAATGCGTCGCACACCACCACCGCCCCCACCCGATCCCGGACGCCGTCCGGCACATTCGTCACAAATGCCGCCGATACACCGTCGATGGCCCGCAGTGCCTTCTCGACCTCGCTGGGATACACGGTGGCGCCGCTGACCTTGAACATGTCGTCGGATCGGCCGTGGTAGAACAGGAACCCGTCGTCATCAAGGCGTCCCAGGTCACCGGTGGGGTAGAAGCCGTCGGCGGTGAAGGTCTGCTCGCGGCTGCGGCGGCAGATGCCGCGCAGCATGTGTGGCCCGCGCAGCTGGATCATGCCCACCGTCCCGGCCGGTACTTGCTCGCCGGTGTCGGTGTCGACGATCCGAACCTCCATGCCGGCGAACGGTTTTCCGCAGCTGCCCCAGGCGGACCGGGGCATGTCGGTGTCGGCGGGATAGCCGCAGTACGGTCCGAACGATTCGGTCATCCCGAACAGGTTGGCGCGTGCGCCGGGCTGGGCGCGCAACTGCGGCGGCAGCAGTGCTTCCAGGCTGCCGGGTTGCAGCGCCGACAGGTCGGCGTCGCCGCGATGGCGCGCCAGTGTCTCGGCTTGGTCGGGCCAGCCGCGAAACAACGTGACGCGTTCGGATTCCAGCAGTTTCAGGGTTGTCTCGGGTTTCGGGATCTGCTCGGTGACCAACGTCGCGCCCGCCAGCAGCGCCGATAACACGCCGCCGCCGAAGCCGCCGACCCAGAAGAACGGCATCGGCAGGTACAGCCGGGTGCCGGCGTGGATGCGGCGGGCGGCCAGACCGGCCCGGACGGCCCCCAGTGCGCTGCCGTGCGAGTGCAGCACCCCTTTCGGCGGGCCGCTGCTGCCGGAGGTGAACATGATCACCAGCGGGTCGGAGGGCGTGACGGACGCGGCGAGCGCGTCGACGACCCGGGCGGATCCGGCACCGGCGGCGGCGGAAGCCAACTGTTCGGCATCCCAAATCTGTTGCAGCGCGGGAAGGTCAGCAGTCTGCGTTTCCAGCCCGTCGAGGTAGCGGCGGCCACGGAATTCGTCGACGCTCACCAGAAATTGCACCGCCGCGACGCGAAGCTGCGCGACCAGTTCCGGCGGGGTCAACAGGGTGCTCAGCGGCACCAGCACCGCGCCGATGCGGGTCAAGGCGATCGCCGTGCGCACCCATTCCACGCCGTTGGGCATGAGCAGCCCCACCCGGGACCCCTTGCCGACACCGGCCTGCACGAAGACCGCCGCCAGCTCACGAGACGCTGTGTCGAGTTCGGCGTAACCGACCCGGGTGCCCGGATCGATCACTGCTGGCTTGTCGGGATGCGAACCGGCACGAGATCGGACCACGGCGTCGATGGTCGTGGCCTCAGGCATCGAAGACCTCCACCAGCCGGCGCCGATCGACTTTGCCACTGGTCAGCAATGGCAGCTCGGCGGCCGGGATCGCGGCAAAGCGGCGCGGAATCTTGTAGGCCGACAGCTCCGGCTTGAGAAGCTCCGGCAGCGATGCCAGATCCAGGTCGGCGTCCTGCGCCACGACGACGGCCGCCACCAGCTGTCCGCGATCGGCGTCGGGAAGGCCGACCACGTGGGCCACGGCCCCGCCGGTCACCTTGGCGAGGGCGCGTTCCACCTCGACCGGTGAGACATTCACACCGGCGGTCTTGATCAGCGCGTCACGCCGGCCCTGGTAGTAGTAGAAGCCGTCGGCGTCGGTGCGCACCAGGTCCCCGGTGGCAAACCAGCCGTCGGCGTCGAAACACTCCTCGCGGCTGCGCTTGTGATAGCGCTGCATCAGGTGGCGTCCGCGCACCAGCAGTTCGCCGTCGCGGATTCGGCACTCGAATCCGGGTGCGGGCCGGCCGAAACTGCCGCGCCGATGCTCCGGCTGGTCGGTGACGTCCGCACTGAGCAGCACCGGGCCACCGGTCTCGGTCATACCCAACATCTGGTGTCGCAACTGGGGATCGGCGGGACGCGCGTCGGGGGCCATCAGCGGATACAGGTTGCCGCGGCGCAGCGTGGACAGATCACGGCGGGCCAGGCTCGGGTGACGCGCCAGAGCCGCTATTCCGCTGACGAAACCATTGGTTATCGTGGGCTTTTCGGCCTCGATCAGGTCCAGCGTGGCGCCCGGGTCGGTGGCGTTGGAGCACAGCAGCGTCGATCCTGCCAGCAGGCTGGCCAGCAGCGCGAAGGCGAACCCCCCGATCCAGAAGAACGGCGAGTTGCAGAACAGGATGTCGGCGGCGGTCAGTCGGCGGATGTCGTTCAGATTGCGCTGATGTCCCAACAGGCCGGCGTGGGTATGGATCACGCCTTTGGGAGCCCCGGAGGATCCGGAGGTGTAGATGATGCACAGCGGATCGCTGCCGTCGACATCGGCCTCCAAGGCTTCCAGGAATTCCGGCGTCTCGCCGTCGGCATCGGCATCGAAGACCACCCGGCGCAGCTGCGGGGCATGGACGCTGAATACCGGCTCACCACAGTCGAGCTCGACGTCCAGCGCCTCGGTGAGTCGCTGCCGGTAGTCATGAGACCGGTAGGACTGGCCGGCCAGCAGGATCTGTACATCGCTGTGGGCCAGTTGGCGGCGCAGCTCCGAGGCGGTGGCGAAGGTGGGTAAGGGGACCACCACCGCTCCGATACGAGCGGCGGCCAGCATACCCAGCAGGAAGGCCACGCCGTTGGGGTACAGCAGGCCGACGTGGCTGCCCCTGCCGACCCCGAGCGCGAGCAGTCGGGCGGCCAGCTGAGCGGAACGCCGCTCGGCGTCGCGGTAGGTGATCCGTTCGGTGTCGCAGATCAGCAGCGGATGAGACCCGCGCGAATGAGCTTGGGCACGCAGGATTCCCGGTAGGGCATCAGTGGACATGCCGTCCCTGTGAGCCGATCAGCTCCCGCACCGCATTGAGGTCGGCCTTGCCCGACGGGGTCCGCGGCAGCGCCTCGACGATCGTGATGTCGGTGGGGATCTCGTAGCGGGCGAGCCGAGTGCTCAGGAAATCGGCCAGTGTCTCGGCATCGGTGACGGCGCCGGTGTGCAGCTCGACCGCGGCCACCGGCGTCTGACCGAGGCGATCGTCGCTGCATCCCACCACGGCGGCGCCCTTCACCGCCGGATGGGTCTCCAACGCGACCCGCACATCGTCGGGCATCACCTTGAAGCCACCGCGGATGATGGCCTGATCCGCCCGGCCGAGGATCCACAGGAATCCGTCGGCGTCGATGCGGGCCAGGTCGGTGGTACGCATCCAGTCCGCGTCCGGCCCGAGTTGGCCCGGCTTGACCTCCAGCAGTCCGGGCTCATCGGGACCGAGCGGGGACCCGTCGTCACCGACCACCCGCAGTTGTGCGCCCTGGCTGGCCCGTCCCACGCTGCCGCGCTTGTCCCGCCAGAACTGCTGGTAGTCGCCCAGTGACCAGCCGGCGACACCGCCGCCGAATTCGGTTGCCGCATAGGAGGTGAGCACCGGGATGCCGAATTTGGCGGTGAAGGCGTCGGAGTCGTCGGCCGACAGCGGCGCGGTGCCCGAGGTGACGGCGCGGATACTGGACAAGTCCTCGCGGGTCAGGTCCGAGTGCAGCACCATCCGCAACGCGGCCGGCACCAGCGACACCGCCCGCGGCCGATACTTCCGCACCGCCGCGGCCCAGCCGTTCAGCTCGAAGCGGTCCAGCAGCACGAAGGAGCGCGCCTCGGCGACACACTGCAGGATCCGGAACACTCCACCGATGTGTACCAGCGGTGAGTTGACGATCGCGACACTGCTGCGCAACTCGATGGGCGCCGGGCCGGGGCCGATCACGCTGTGCGCCAGCATGTCGTAGGTCAGGTCGATGCGTTTCGGTGGGCCGGTGGTCCCGCTGGTCAGCATCCACACCGCCACGCCGGGGCGGGCGGTGTCGGAGGCGGGTTCGGTGGCATGGGTCAACACTGGTTCGGCGGCGAGGTCGGCGATCGACACCAGCGTGGTGTTCGGTGTCGGCGTGACCAGGGCGGCCAGATCGTCGGGTTCGCCGATGACCACCGGCAGTTCGAGCGCGGCGATGTCCGCCCGGGTGCGGTCATCACCGCGCGACGGGTTGATCACCACCACGCAGCCTCCGCCCAACAGCACCCCGAGCAGCGCGGCCAGCTGCGGGGGACGGTTGCGCAGCAGGATCCCGACGCGGGTGCCGGCGGTGGTCAACTCGGCGATACCGCGCGCCGCGTTGCCGAGCTGCGACCAGGAGAACCACTGGCCGGCGTGCTCGAACGCGCGCGCGTCGGGCTGCAGCTCGAGCACCGCGGCGATCCGTTCGGTGAGCGGGTGCGCCATCAGCGGATCCGGGGCTGGGTGGCAGGGCGGGGTGGTTGGGCGTCGAGTTCGGCTTTGCCGATTGGATTTCCCAGCCGGGTGTAGATCAGGCCCTGGTCCAGGGCGGCGCGGTAGGGTTTGTCCAGCGATTCCCAGATCGCCTTCACCGTGCCCTGGGTCGCCGACGGAGGCTTGGCCGCGATGGCGGCCGCGATCTCGTGTGTGCGGGCCCAGAGCTGTTCGGGCGCCACGACTTCCGACACCAGGCCGATACGCAGCGCGGTGTCGGCGCCGATGCGTTCGTCGTTGCCCATCAGCGCGACCCGCAGAGTCTCGCCCAACCCGATGCGGCGCATCAGCCCGATCGGTTCGAGTGCACTGACCAGCCCGGCCGAGACGTGCGAGTCGAAGAACGTCGCTTCGGTCGAGCAGATCACCACGTCGGCTTCATTGACGAAGTAGAAGGCGCCCGCGGTGCACATGCCCTGCACCGCGCAGACCACCGGCTTGAACATCTTCTGCCACTTCGGGCTGAGCAGCTCGCCGGGATCCTCGTGATTCCAGACGTTGTCGGGCTGCCCGTAGGAGGACTTGATGTCCAAACCGGCACTGAAGGCCCGGTCGCCGGCGGCTCGCAACACGACGGCGTTGACATCATCGTCGAGTTTGACGATGCGCCATGCCGCAGCCATCTCCTCGCACATCGTGCGGTTGAATGCATTGAGCCGATCCGGGCGGTTCAGCGTGATGGTGGCGACCCGGTCGGCTCGGTCGACATCGAGCAGGATCGTCTCGAAACTCGGCGGCTTCATCGGCACTGCCATTCCGGTGCCCGCTTCTCCACGAACGCCTTGGGCCCCTCCAGTGAATCCTGGGTGTGCAGGTTGCGTTCCCGGAAGGCCTCGGCGAGCATTTCGGCTTCGTGCAGCGGCAGGTCGAGGCCTTTGAGGATCGCCAGCCGAGTCCCGCGCACCGCCAGCGGCGCATTGGAGTTGAGGATGCCGGCGATCTCGTGGGCGCGTTCCAGCAACCGGTCGTGCTCCACCACCTCGCTGATCATGCCGAGGTCGTAGGCCCGCTGGGCGTCCATCCGTTCGTGTTTGCCCATCATCGCCATACGCAGTGCGACCGAGCGGGGCAGTACCCGGGCCAACCGCACCACCTCGCGGCCGGCGACCAGGCCGATCGAGACGTGCGGGTCGAAGAACGTGGCACGCTCCGAGGCGATGACGATGTCTCCGGTGGTCACCCAGTCAAGCCCCGCGCCGCAACAGATTCCGTTGATCGCGGCCAGGACCGGTTTGGCCATGGTCCGGAACGGCGGCGTCCCCTCCTGCGGGGCCTCCCACTGCTCGTAGGTCGACAGGTAAGGCCGTTCGTTGATCACCTTCCCGTCGCCGGGGATCGCCTTCACATCGGCGCCGGTGCAGAACGCCCGCCCGGTTCCGGTCACGATCAGCAACCACACCCGCTCGTCGTTCTCGGCCTCGGCGTAGGCGGCCCGCAGTTCGGTGACCATATGCGGGCTCAGTGCGTTGAGTGCCTCGGGACGATTCAGGGTGATCGTCGCGGTATGGTCCTCGCGTTCGTAGGTGATGGTGTCGAATGTCGGCATGACCGGTCCCTTCTCCTCAGCGTCCGGTGAATCCCGGCGGGCGCCGCTGCGAAAACGCGGCCAGTCCTTCTTTGAAATCCATGGTGCGGCAGCTCAGTTCGAGGTTGAAAAGCTCCTGGGTCATAGATTGGGGCAACGTTGCGTGCTGGCCGTAATGCAGCGCCTGCTTGGTCAGGCCGATGGCGACGGTGGGTCCGTCGGCCAACCTGCCCAACAGCTCGTCGGCCGCCGCGTCGACGTCGTTGGGCGCGACGGCCTGATGGATCAGGCCCCAGTCTTCGGCGCTGGCGCCGTTCACCTGCTCGCCGAGCAGCAGCATGCGCTTGGCCCGGGCCAGCCCGACCAGTCGTGGCAGCAGCCAGGTGGCTCCGGAGTCGGGGCTGAAGCCGCGGGCCAGGAACGGCTCCCAGAAGACGGCGTCGGAGGCGGCGATGGTGAAGTCGGCGGCCAGCGCCAGATTGCAGCCCAAACCGACCGCCCAGCCCCGCACGGTGCACACCACCGGCAACTGGATGGTGTGCACCAGTTCGATGACCCGGTGGGCGGCGTGCGGGATACGCCGGACCAGATCGCCGGTGCGGGGTCGCCGGTCGTCCGCGTTGGTGGCGACCCAGTCGGAGCCCGCGGAGAAATCCTCGCCGGAACCCCGGATGTGGACGGCCCGCAGCGTATCGTCGTGCGCCGCCTCGGTCAGGGCGCTGATCAGCGCTTCGGTCATCGGTGGACTCAGCGCGTTCCGGCGATCAGGGCGGACCAGCGTCAGTCGCAGCAGTGCGCCGTCGCGCAGCACCGTCACCGAGCCATCAACCGGGGAGTCCGCGGGACTAGACCCGGAATCGGGAGAGTCGGCCACTGTGCTGCCCGCCTTTCGACACCATATCGTGAGAGCTACAGTATGCTATACGATTGGCGCGTTTCGCCGCGGATTCGACCGGGAAGGGCCTCATGACCGACGGCTCGGGCAGCTCAGTGGCTTCGGCCGGTAGCAGCCGTTTCGGCGAACAGCCGCTGCAGCAGACCGTGGCGGCGGCCGGCGCCCTGCGGCGGCTGACCGGGCTGCTGCTGGCGCTGGAGCATCCGCACCCGGTGGTCGACGACATGCTGGCGCGATTCGCCGACTGGGAGCGACAGCTGGGCGCGGTCTCCCGGGCGGAGGCGACGCCCCGCCTCGAATCCGATGACAGCGGCCGGGTCTACCTCAACCACGCCTTCGACGTCGGGGCGTTCAACCCCTGCTTCCCGGAGTATCGGTTCGACCTGCTCGACAGCGACACGGCGTCGGGACGCGTCACTTTCCCGCTGGCCTACGAAGGGCCCCCGGGGCTGGTGCACGGCGGGTTTCTGGGGGTGTTCTTCGACTGCGTCACCCAGCACCAGAGCTGCGCGGCGGGGCTGGCCGGCCGCACCCGCTCATTGCTGGTCACCTACCGCCGCCCGACGCCCATCCTCACCGAGTTGGAATTCGACATCACACGAGCCGAGACCGAGCGCGGGATCACGTCCACCGCGCGACTGAGCCATGGCGGCGACCTGCTGTGCACCGGCGAGGTGTCCACCGCGGCGATGCCGCCGGAGCAGGTGAGCGCCAATCGATTCGGTCGCAGGCGGCCGGGCAAGGAGACGCAGCGATGAGCGACGGCACCGACGACCGGGTGCTCTTCGACGTCGACCCCGACGGGCGGATCGCCACCATCACGCTGAACAACCCCGGCCGGCGCAACTCCTACGATCCCGCGATGCGGGATGCGATCGCCCGCTTCCTGGACCGGGTGGCCGACGACGATGACGTCGTCGTGGTGCTGCTCCGAGGTGCCGACGGCGTGTTCAGTACGGGAGCCGACATGAACAACGCCTACGGCTGGTACGGCGAGCGGGGCGAGCAGCCGCCGGCCAAGAGTCGGCCGAGCCAACGTCGCCGTCTCGCCGTGGACCGCCGCTCGTTCGGCTTCTACCACAACCTGATGGGCTTTCCGAAGGTCACCGTCGGCGAGATCAGCGGGTACGCGCTGGGGGGCGGTTTCGAGATGGCGCTGATGACCGACATCTCGGTGATTGGGCGCGACACCAAGATCGGCATGCCCGCCACCCGCTTCCTGGGGCCCGCGCTGGGCAGCCTGCACATGTTCTTCCATCGCCTGGGTCCGGTGCTGGCGCGGCGACTGCTGTTGACCGGGGACATCATCGAAGCGGGCGCGGTCGAGCACCTCGGCGTCTTCACCGAGACCTGTGACCCCTCGGCGGTTTCGGCGCGGGCACGCTATTGGGCGCAGAAGGCGGCCAAGATGCCCGCCGACGGCGTGGTGATCGCCAAGGAGGCCTTCCGGCTGGTCGAGCAGAGCCAGGCCTACCAAGGCGAAGAGGTGGCCAGCTACCTGTTCCACGCCTATGGCACCAACCTGCAGTTCGGACCGGGCGAGTTCAACTTCGTCAAGACCCGCGCGCTGCACGGCACCAGGGAGGCGTTCCGGCTGCGTGATGAGCATTTCCACGTGCCGGAACCGTGATCCGGCCCCGGGCGGCGCCTGCCGCCGCAAACCGGTAGCTTTACAGAAACAATCAACAATGTAAGGTTCGAAGAATGTCCACACCTGTCATCGTCGGCGCCGTTCGCACAGCCATCGGACGCTCATTCAAGGGAACACTGGCCAACACCTCCGCGGAGACGCTGATCACCACGGTCGTGCCCGAGGTGATCCGCCGGGCCGGTATCCCGGTCGCGGATATCGACGACATGATCTTCGCCGAGTCCCACTACGGCGGTGGCGATATGGCGCGCTTCGCGGCCGCCGCCTGCGGGATGGAGTCGGTGCCCGGCCAGGCCGTCAACCGGCACTGCGCGGGCAGTCTGACCGCCATCGGCAACGCCGCCGCACAGATCGGATCCGGGATGGAGCGGGTGCTGATCGCCGGGGGCGTGCAGACCCTGTCGATGCTGCCGGTGATGAAGATGCGCATCCCGGGCCCGGAGCTCAGCTTCGCCGAGCCGTGGATGCCGCCGACCCACCCGGAGACCGTGGATGCGCCCACCCGCGACATGTCCATCACGGTGGGCTGGAACACCGCCCAAGCCGTCGGCATCAGCCGCGAGGAGATGGACGCGTGGGCGGCCCGCTCACATCAGCGGGCGATCGCCGCGATAGACGCCGGCAAGTTCGCCGACGAGATCGTGCCGCTGAAGGTGCAACTGCCCGACGGCTCCGTCACCGAGTTCACCGTGGACGAGCACCCCCGCCGCGACACCACGGCGGAGAAGCTGGCCGGCCTGAAGGTGCTGCACCCCGAGATCGAGGGATTCACGATCACCGCGGGCAACAGCAGCGGCACCAACGATGCCGCGGCCGCGGTGGCCCTCGTCGATGACGGCTACGCGAAAGCGCAGGGGCTCAACGTCATGGGCACGGTGAAGGCGTGGGCGTCCGCCGGTGTGGCCCCGCGTGACACCGGCCTCGGCGCGGTCAAGGTGATCGGCAAGGTGCTGCAGCGGGCGGGCCTGCAGCCCGGCGACGTCGCGCTGTGGGAGATCAACGAGGCGTTTGCCTCGGTGCCGATCGCGGCGTGCCGCGAGTACGGCCTCGACGAGGAGCTGGTGAACTTCTCCGGCAGCGGCTGCAGCCTTGGTCACCCGATCGCGGCCTCCGGCGCGCGGATGGTGACCACCCTGGCCTACGAGCTGCGCCGGCGCGGTGGCGGCATCGGGGTGGCCGCGATGTGTGCCGGCGGCGGCCAGGGCGGCGCCGTGGTTATCGAGGTCTAAGACGACGCCGAGGTTTACGGTGAGCCGGTGCGACGCCGCGCCGGCTTACTGTTCTGCTCGATCAACCGCTCGGCCTGGTCCAGGATGCAGTTGAGCCCGTATTCGAAGTTGATGTCATCGGCTGCACCGATCCGATGACCCTGCCGCTTGGTCTGCGCCAGCAGCGGGGTGGCCTCGGGGTCGATGACGAGCGCCTCCTCGAAGTCCGACGGGCCCTCGGCGTCCGACGCCTGGTTCTTCTCGTAGAGCCGCCGCAGCACAACCGAGCCGCGAATGTGCAGCGAGATCGCCGAGTAGATGTCGAAAGCGTCCTGCGGGGAGAGCCCGGCTTCCACCAGGCCGGCGATGGCGCGCTCCACCTCCTGAACCCCGAGCTGCGCGGCTCTGGGGCTCAGCGCGGCCCGAATCAGGATGAGGTCGCACAGAATCGGGTTGCCCAAGAACGTCGTTCGCATGGTGTGGGCATGGTTGCTTAACGTCTGGCGCCAATCCTTGGCCTGGACGTACGGGGTGGCGAACACGTACTGGCGCAGCGCCCGCGAGGTCATCGCGTTGAGCAGATCGTCCTTTTTGCGGAAGTACCAGTAGATACTCGTCACCCCGACACCGAGGTGTTTGCCGAGCAACGGCATGCTCAGGTTGTCGACCCCGATCTGTTCGGCGAGCTCGAACGCGCCGTCGATGATGTCATCGGGATTGATGGATCCGCGTTCGCGCCGCTGCCGCTTCTCGGCGACAGGCTGTTTTGCCACTGCGGGTACCTCCAGTTCTGGTCGACACGGCCGGATTCTTCGCCGTCAAACCTAGCCGTCAAACTTACCTGTGCCGACCGCAGTTACCGGGCATTGAGCTTCTCTTACCGTAAAGCATATGGTAAGAATTTTGATATCAATTGTCGCTACGCGTGTAGGGGTGGCCGGTGTCAGAAGCAGTGCTCAGCGAACGTCGTGGACGAACCCTCATCATCACGATCAATCGTCCGGAGGCCCGCAATGCGGCCAACAAGGCGGTGGCCGAAGGCCTGGCCGCCGCCTGCGACGAGCTCGACGACACCCCGGAACTGTCGGTGGCGGTGCTGACCGGCGCGGGCGGAAACTTCTGCGCGGGCATGGATCTCAAGGCATTTGCCGCCGGAGAACTGGCGTATGTCCCGGGTCGGGGGCTGGGCTTCACCGAACGCCCGCCGCGCAAGCCGATCATCTCCGCGGTCGAGGGTCACGCGGTGGCCGGCGGCACCGAGCTGGTGCTGGCCACCGACCTGGTGGTGGCGGCCAAGGGCGCGAAATTCGGTATCCCGGAAGTCAAACGGGGCCTGGTGGCCGCGGGCGGCGGGCTGTTGCGGTTGCCACACCGCATCCCCTATCAGAAGGCGCTCGAGCTGGCGTTGACCGGCGAGAGTTTCACCGCCGACGAGGGTGCGCAATGGGGCTTCGTCAACGTGCTGACCGAGCCGGGTGAGGCACTGAACGGGGCGATCGAGTTGGCCGAGCGGATCACCGCGAACGGTCCACTCGCGGTGGCGGTGACCAAGGAGATCATGGTGAAGGCCGCCGGGTGGTCCCAGGACGAGATGTGGGCCAAGCAGGGCGAGCTGATCGCGCCGGTGTTCGCCTCCAAGGACGCCAAAGAAGGTGCCATCGCGTTCGCCGAGAAGCGTGCCCCCAACTGGACCGGCGCCTGACCCCGGCGGGTAGCCGTGGATCTGGGCTTGCGCGACGCGCGCGCCGTTGTCGTCGGCGGCGGTCGCGGGATGGGGCTGGCCACCGCGCGCTGCCTGGCCGACGACGGCGCACGGGTCGCTGTCGTGGCGCGCACGGCCGCCGACCTCGAGCGCGCGACTGACGATCTGACCCGGCGCGGCAGCCCGGACGCGCTCGGATTGGTCGCCGACGCCGGCGACGAACAGCGCATTGAGCAGGTCTTCGCCGAGCTGAGTGAGCGTTGGGGCGGCGAACTCAACATCCTGATCAACACCGCCGGACCAGACGTGCAGGGCAGCTTCGACGAGCTCACCGACGAGCAGTGGCGCCGGGCCATCGACCAGGCGTGATGGGGATGGTGCACACCGTGCGGGCGGCATTGCCGTTGCTGCGCAACGCCGAATGGGCCCGAATCGTGAATTTCTCGGCGCATTCCACGCAGCGCCAGAGCACCGTGCTGGCCGCCTACACCGCGGCCAAGGCGATGGTCAACAGTGTCTCGAAGAACCTGTCGCTGCTGCTGGCCCCCGATGAGATCCTGGTCAACGTGGTCTCCCCGGGCAGCGTCGCCTCCGAGGCGCTGACCGGCTGGGCCCGCTCGATCGGGGTGGACAGTGATGACCCCTACCGGCTGATGGACGCCATCACCGAGCATTTCGGTCATCCGGCGCACCTGCCACGGGCCGGCCTGCCGGACGAAGTGGGCGCGGTGGCGGCCTTTTTGGCCTCGCGCCGCAACTCCTACATGACCGGCGCCAACGTCAACGTCGACGGCGGCTCGGATTTTCTCTGATCGAAGCGGCAGAATCCAGCTCTGACCTGCTGACATGCCAGTCCTCGTCGGGATGGACGTGGGTTGCAGAATGCGCTACCGAAAGGTATACAGTAAGAATCATTCCGAATGATTCCCAAGGTGCGGAGGTGCGGGATCGATGGCCGCTGCCGACGACGGCACGCTCGTTGACGCTGGCGCCGCGGTTCTCTACGAGGCGCGAGACGGTGTCGCGGTGCTCACCTTCAACCGGCCGCAGCGGCTCAACTCCTGGGGCGCAGACACCGCAGCGGGCCTGTACGCGGCGATCGACCGCGCCGAGGCGGACCCGGACGTGCGGGCGATCGTGCTGACCGGCACCGGCCGCGGGTTCTGTGCCGGCGCGAGCCTGGGTCCCACCACCAGCCTCGAAGCCGACGGCGACAGCTCGCAGACCGATGTCGCCCAGCTGGTCGGGGACCGTCCGGCCTATTTTCTGACCGAACTGCGCAAGCCCGTTATCGCGGCGATCAACGGCGCCTGCGTCGGCATCGGGCTCACCCACGCCCTGATGTGCGATGTCCGATTCGCCGCTGCGGGAGCCAAGTTCGCCACCGCGTTCACCCGCCGCGGCCTGATCGCCGAACACGGGATCACCTGGATCCTGCCTCGACTGGCCGGCTTGGGGGCGGCGATGGATCTGCTGCTCAGTGGCCGGACCTTTCTCGCCGAGGAGGCCCGCGAACTCGGCCTGGTCAACCACGTCGTCGCGCCGGAACAGCTGGTGGAGCGCGCCATGGCCTACGCCACCGACATCGCCGCCAACTGTTCGCCGGCGTCGCTGGCAGTGATCAAGGCGCAGGCCTACCGCGACGCGCTCGACGACGTCGCGGCGGTGAGCGCGCGCGCCGAGACGCTGATGTACGAGTCGCTGCAGCGGCCCGACCTCATCGAGGGGATCACGAGTTTCTTCGAGAAACGCCCGCCGAACTTCCCTCCTCTCAGGGACTTCCCTCCTCTCACGGAGAAAGGTTGAGCACATGACTGCCACACCGCAACGGCTCCCGTACTTGGCCGTCGACGTCGACAACCACTACTACGAGCCGCTGGACGCCTTCACTCGGCACCTGCCCAAGGAATTCCGCAGTCGCGGTGTCCAGATGGTGCAGGACGGCAATCGCACCCTGGCAGTGTTCGGCGGGGTCGTCAACCACTTCATCCCGAATCCGAGCTTCGATCCGATCATCGAACCCGGCTGCCTGGATGTGCTGTTCCGCGGCGAGATCCCCGAAGGTGTGGATCCGGCGTCGTTGATGAAGCTCGATCGGCTCTCCGAGCATCCCGAATACCAGAACCGCGACGCCCGCGTGCAGGTGCTCGACCGGCAGCGGCTGGAGACGGTGTTCATGCTGCCGACGTTCGCCTGTGGTGTGGAGGAGGGACTCAAGCACGATATCCCCGCCACCATGGCGTCGGTGCACGCGTTCAACCTCTGGCTCGACGAGGATTGGGGTTTCGACCGTCCCGACGGCCGCGTGATATCCGCACCGATCATCTCGCTGGCCGACCCCGAGAAGGCCATCGAGGAAGTCGAATTCGTGATCAGTCGTGGCGCCAAGCTGGTGTGTGTGCGTCCGGCGCCGGTGCCCGGCGAGGTCCGGCCCCGCTCCCTCGGTGACCCGGTGCACGACCCGGTGTGGGCGCGCCTTGCCGAGGCGGGCGTCACAGTCGTCTTCCACCTGTCCGACTCCGGTTACATGGCGATCCCCGCACTGTGGGGCGGCAGCGGTGTGTTCAAGGGATTCGGCAAGCGCGACCCGCTGGACATGGTGATCATGGACGATCGCGCCATCCACGACACCATCGCCTCGATGATCGTGCACCAGGTGTTCACTCGTCACCCCAAGCTCAAGGTGGCCAGCATCGAGAACGGCTCATACTTCGTTTACCGGCTGATCAAGCGGTTGAAGAAGTCGGCCAACAATGCGCCGTACCACTACAAGGAAGATCCGATCGAGCAGCTGCGCAACAACGTCTGGATCGCCCCCTACTACGAGGACGACGTGAAGCTGCTGGCCGACACCATCGGCGTCGACAAGATCCTGTTCGGTTCGGACTGGCCGCACGGCGAGGGCCTGGCCGACCCGACCACCTTCACCGCCGACATCCCACAGTTCCCTGAGTTTAGCGTGGAAGATACCCGAATGGTGATGCGGGACAACGCATTGACCCTGCTGGGCGATCCGAACCGTACTGCACCCGGCGCCGCCCACCTGGCAGCTTCGGTCTGACGGTGGGCGAATGGACGATCGGCGGCGTCGTCGACGCGATCGCCGAGGTCGTGCCCGATCGTGAGATGACGGTATGCGGCACCCGGCGTAGCACGTTTGCACAGAGTGCCGATCGCACTCGCCGGCTGGCCAATTTTCTGGCCGGCCGCCGGCTGGGCGTCCGGCGAGAGCGCGCCGAGCTGGCGAACTGGGAGTGTGGCCAGGACCGAGTCGCGCTGCTCATGCACAACGACCTGTACCCCGACATGGTGGTCGGCTGCCTCAAGGCGCGGACCGTTCCGGTCAACGTCAATCACTACTACACCCCGGTCGAAGCGGGCGAGCTGCTGGACTACGTGCGGCCCCGTGCGGTCATCTTCCACGCGAGCCTGGAGCCGAAATTCGCCGACACGCTGCGGGACTGCGGGGCCGACTTGCTGATCCGGATCGACGACGGTGCCGCCGACGCGCCGATCCTGGACGCGACATCGCTCGATGATGCGCTGGCGCAAGGCGATACCGATCAGCAGATTGTTCCGTCACCGGACGACGTGTTGATGATCTGTACCGGGGGGACCACCGGCCGCCCGAAAGGTGTGCTGTGGCGCCAAAGCGACATCTACGTCTCGTCGATGGTCGGCGACGACCATGCGTCGGCCGCGGAAATCCACCAGAAAGTGCAGTACGCCGGCCCGCCGTGGTTCGCGCTGTCACCGCTGATGCACGCCGCGGGACTGTGGACGGCGTTCTCGGCGATTCTGAGCGGGCAGACGGTGATCCTCAACGACACCCGCACCAAGTTCGACCCCCGTGCGGTATTGGAAACCATCGAGCGCGAGAAGGTCGGGTTGATGACCATGGTCGGCGACGCCTACGCCGCACCACTTGTCGCTGAACTGGGACGCTCGAACCACGACCTGTCGTCGCTGCACTCGATCGGAACCGGTGGCGCGGCAACGAATCCGAAATACCAGGCGGCACTGCTGGAATACCTTCCGCAGATCACCCTGATCAATGGGTACGGGTCCTCGGAGACCGGGAACATGGGATTCGGGCGCAGTCAGCGCGATGCTCGGCGCGACACCTTCGAGCTGCGGACCGGGGGATCGGTGGTTTCGCAGGACCGTACCCGATTCCTGCAGCCCGGTGATCCCGAAATCGGCTGGGTGGTGCGGGCGGGCCGGATCCCGCTCGGCTACTTCGACGATGCCGACGCGACCCGACGCACGTTCTGTGAGGTCGACGGTCAACGGGTGGTGATCTCCGGAGACCGGGCATCGATCGAGAAAGACGGAACCCTGCGTTTCCTCGGCCGTGATGCACTGGTGGTCAACACCGGCGGGGAGAAGGTATTCGTCGAAGAGGTCGAAGAAGTGATACGCGCCCACCCCGGGGTCGCGGACGCGCTGGTGGTGGGACGTCCCAGCGAGCGGTGGGGCGAAGAACTCGTTGCGCTGGTGGCACTGCAGCCGGACGCCGATATCAGCGACGACCTGCTGGCCGCACAGTGCAAGTCGGTGCTGGCCGGATTCAAGGTGCCCAAGGAGTTCATCGTCGTCGCGCAGGTGCGCCGACTGGGTAACGGCAAGGCCGACTACCGGTGGGCGAAACGCCGGGTGAATCAGGAGGCGTCCACCCCGTCATGAGAGAGCCAACATGAGAGCAATCGACTGCCTGGTCAATGTGCACTTCGGCGAAAGCGAACAGCCGGCCTGGATGCGCAAGACGCGCGACGAGTACTTCAAGGGGCCGGCGTCGATGTTCGATCCGGTCGACATGTCGGCGCTGCTCGACGAGATGGACGCCAACGGTGTGGCCAAGGCCATCTTGATGGACAACCTCACCAAGCCATCGGTGACCGCGCGAAAGTTCGTGGCGGACAGGCCGGATCGTTTCGCCCTGGCGATGGGCGGGGCGAACCTGTTACGGCCGGTACCGTCGCTGCGCGAACTCAGGGCCGTGGTCAAGGACCTGCCGGTCGCCTACGCCGTGGTGGGGCCCAGCTTCTGGGGCGATGGCCAATACCCGCCCAGTGACGCTGTCTACTATCCGTTGTACGCCAAGTGCGCAGAACTGGATCTGCCGTTATGCGTCAACACCGGCATTCCCGGCCCGCCGATCCCCGGCGAAGTCCAGCATCCGATTCACCTGGATCGGGTCTGCGTGCGCTTCCCGGAACTGCGGCTGTGCATGATCCACGGTGCCGACCCCTGGTGGGACGTTGCCATCCGCATGCTGATCAAATACCGCAACCTGCGACTGATGACGTCGGCATGGTCGCCGAAGCGGTTGCCGGGGGCGCTGCTGCACTACATGCGCACCCGCGGCGCCGACAAGATCATCTTCGCCTCCGACTGGCCGGTGTTGCGGATGAACCGCGTGGTGCCCGAAGCGTGCGCACTTGACCTGCCTGACGAGGTGATGGACAAGTACCTGTACCGCAACGCCAACGACTTCTTCTTCACCGACCCGCGCGTCCCCGAACACGAGAGCTGATATGGACCGTTTCGAGCTGCGCAGGCTGGACTACAGCCTGACCGAGGATCACCAGGCGCTGCAGGCCGCCTACAAGCAGTTCTTCACCACCCACTGCGATATCGAAACCGTATGTGCCGCCGAGGAATCCGGCTTCGACAAGAATCTGTGGGAGCGGCTGTGCGCGATGGGCGCCACCACAATGGCGCTGCCGGAGTCGGCCGGCGGCGACGGCGCCACCCTGGTGGACCTCACCCTGGTCGCCGAGGAGATCGGCCGGGCGCTGGCGCCGGTGCCCTGGATCGACCATGTCTGCGCCGCACGGCTACTGGAACGGCTCGGCGCACTGTCGAACGGCGACATCGTCACCGGGACACGCTTGGTCGCGTTCGACCCGCATCAGGACAGCGCTGTGGGCCCGCGGCTGCTGCCCACCGGTTCGGTCGCCGACGAGATCATCGTCCGCGACGGTGACCAGATCGTCCGCCTGGTCTTCGATACCCGGCCGGCGACCGTCGACAACATCGGCCGGCTGCCGATGGCCTGGATCGACCCCGACACCGCCGACGCCCGGACCGTGCTGGCCGAAGGTGCCGACGCCGTCGCGGAATACCAGCGGGCGCTGGATGAATGGCGGCTGCTGACCGCCGCCGCGCTGGTCGGGATGGTGGAGCAGACCATGACGATTGCTGCGGAGTTCGCCAAGACCCGCTACACGCTCGGGGTTCCGATCGGGACCCTGCAGGCGATCTCACACCCGCTGGCCAACATGGCCATCACCGTTGCCAGCGGTCGCAATCTGGCCTACCGCGCCGGCTGGTTCATGGACAACGAGCCCGATGAGCGGCCGGAGCTGGCCGCCTCGGCGTTCGTGTTCATGGCCGAAGAAGCCGCCAAGGCCGCCACCATGGCGGTGCACATCCAAGGTGGTCTCGGGGTCTCGGCGGAGGCCGCGGCCACGGCGTATCTGGTGCGGGCCCGCGGCTGGCCATTGGCCGGCGGCGACCCCGGTTCCAGCGCATGCCGCATCGCCGAGATCGTCGCCGCCCGTGAAACCGCCGACCCCGCAGCCGAATAGGACACCGAACATCATGGACTTCTCCCGACCGCAACTGACAGACGACGACCTGGCTTTCCTCCAAGAGGCACGTACCTTCCTCGCCACCCACGTCACCGAGGACGTCAAGCGCCGCGACCGCGAGACCGGAGACAATTTCGACGAAGGGGTTCACCTGGCGCTGGGCGCCGCCGGCTACCTGGAAAAGGAATGGAAGACCGAGGCCGACGGCGGCTTCTCCCGGGTGCGCCGACGCATCTGGGAGCTGGAGAAGCGCCGCGCGCACGTGCCCTGGGTGACGTGGGGGACCACCGCAATGGTGGCGCGCTCGGTGGCGTCGTTCGGTTCGCCGGAGCTGTGCGAGGAGATCCTGCCCGGCGTCTTCAGCGGCCACATCCGGCTCTGCCTGGGCTACACCGAACCCGAAGGCGGCTCCGACGTCGCCACCTGCAAAACCCGGGCGGTCCGCGATGGGTCAAGCTGGATTATCAATGGCTCCAAGATGTTCACCACCGGCGCCCACAACTGCCAGTACGTCTTCCTGATCACCAACACCGACCCGGAAGCGCGAAAGCACAAGAGCCTCACGATGTTCCTGGTGCCACTGAATTCCCCGGGTATCGAGATCCAGGGCCTGCGCACCGTCGACGGCGACCGGACCAACATCGTCTACTACAGCGATGTCCGCGTCGACGACAAATACCGGCTGGGGGAGGTCAACGGCGGCTGGACGGTGCTGCGCGTACCGCTCAACGTCGAACACGGTGCTGTGGACGCCGATCCCGACGGGCTACAGGATGTGTCGATCATGATGCACCAGGCCGGCTTCATGGCCGAGGCCGTCGACAGAGCCGGCGCGGTCGTCGGGCGGTCGGGACGCATCGACGATCGTTCGGTGGCCTACCGACTCGGTCGGGCCGCCGCCCGGGTGGAGGCGTCCCTGTCGGCCCCGTCCATCTTCGGCCGGGTCGCGCTCGCGCAGGCGATGCGCGACGTGTCACCGGATCTGATGGACCTGCTCGGCAGCGCGTCGGCGCTGCCGATCGGCACCGACGGCGCCGTCGACGACGGTGCGTCGGACTACGTCTACCGGTTCGCTCCGCTGGTCGGCATCTACGGCGGCACCCTGGAGGTGTTCCGGAACATGATCGCCCAGTACGTGCTCGGGCTGGGCAAGCCGAATTATTCGCCGCCGCTGGTCAAGTGACGGCGGTTTCGCCGTTGTCGGCCCGCTTGGCGAAGGCCCGTAGGGCCGCCTTCTTGGCCGCGTTGGCAGCGGGGAAGCCGACGTAACCGGTGGTGTGATAGACCACTTCGGCCAGTTCGTCGCGGGTCAGGCCATTCTGCTCGGCGATCCGGAAGTGCGACTCGAGTTCATCTTCGGCGCCCAGTGCTATCAGCATGCCCAGCGTGAGCAGACTGCGGTCCCGGCGTGCCAGGCCTTCGCGCGACCACAGCCGGCCGAAGACGCCTTCGACGCCGATATCCATGAGTTCCGGCGCGAACCCGTGGTGGAAGTCGACGTCGCCATCGGGCAGCACGCCCGGCAGCATCTCCCGGAAAACTCGAAGACCTTTGGCACGCCAGTCCGTCATACGCTCATCCCTTGGGTTAGGTGTGGATCAGTTTGGTTGCAGGATACGGTTATTCAGTAGGCCTCGTCACTCGGGCGGCCTATTCGCCGCGTCGTCAAGCCGTCGTGCCCCCGCGGCGGTTCCAGCTTCGGCTCTCCTGCGTCGAGCCTCGCTAAACCGCCGTGCCCCCGCGGCGGTTCCAGCTTCGGCTCTCCTGCGTCGAGCCTCGCTAAACCGCCGTGCCCCCGCGGCGGTTCCAGCTTCGGCTCTCCTGCGTCGAGCCTCGCTAAACCGCCGTGATCCGGCGGTGGTAGCGCGACGGCGCTTCGCCGGCGAACCTGGTGAACGCTCGAGTGAACGCGGACAGGCTGTCGAATCCAACGGCCGTCGCCGTCTGCTGCACCCCCTGATCGGGCGCCGCCAGCAGCGCCATCGCCTGCAGCATCCGGGCGTGCAGCAGATACGTCCGCCACGACATCCCGGTCACCGCTTCGAACTGCCGGCGCAGCGTGCGCTCGGAGACCGCGACAGCGCGGCTCACCTCGGCCGCGGTCGCCGAGGCGAGATGCGCCTTGGTGTAGACCATGGCCGGGCCCACGATCGGGTGATCGGACACCGGTAGGCTCAGCGGGGCCTCGTGGT
Organism: Mycolicibacter senuensis; assembly: GCF_003284925.1. Classification (GTDB taxonomy): domain Bacteria; phylum Actinomycetota; class Actinomycetes; order Mycobacteriales; family Mycobacteriaceae; genus Mycobacterium; species Mycobacterium algericum_A. The sequence goes on along the minus strand of NZ_QMEX01000004.1, from coordinate 50,876 downwards.
CGAGCGCGGCCGAGACCAGATGACCCAGCGTGCGGAAGAAGTCGTCGGAGACCGTGTCGCCGTCGGATCGCTCGATCGGCCAGCGCAGCGAGTACAACATCATCTCCCGGATCAGCGGCGAGACGGTCAGGATGCGGGCGCGATCACCGGCGTGCGCGACCAGTTCCGGGTCGAACATCACTGCCACGGTGCGCACCTCCGGGCGCATGACGGCCTGATGCTCCAGCCCCGCCGGAATCCAGGCCGCCTGCTGCGGCGGCAACAGGTAGTGCGCCGCGGCGGTCTCGACCTCCACCACCCCGCCGACGGCGTACTCGATCTGGTGCATCTCATGGGAGTGCCACCCGGTGACCAGATGCTGCCCCTCGTAGAGATAGCTGCCGGCGCGGGCACGACCGCCCCGACGCAGATCGATGTTGGCCGGTTCTGCAAAGTCTATGGCCGAACGCGCGGAGACGGTCACGGTTTTCCAGGGTACTAGTAGAGGTATGAACATCGACGACTTGATCCTGGTCAGCATCGACGATCACGTGGTGGAGCCGCCGGACATGTTCCTGCGTCACGTGCCCGCCAAATACAAGGACGAGGCACCCATCGTCGTCACCGACGACAAGGGTGTCGACCAGTGGATGTACCAGGGCCGCCCGCAAGGGGTCAGCGGGCTCAACGCGGTGGTGTCGTGGCCGGCCGAGGAGTGGGGCCGAGACCCCGCCGGGTTCGCCGAGATGCGCCCCGGCGCCTACGACGTGCACGAGCGCGTCCGCGACATGAACCGCAACGGCATCCTCGCCTCGATGTGCTTCCCGACCTTCACCGGGTTCTCCGCGCGCCACCTCAACATGACCCGCGAGAACGTCACGCTGGTGATGGTGTCGGCCTACAACGACTGGCACATCGACGAATGGGCGGGCTCGGCGCCGGGCCGGTTCATCCCGATCGCGATCCTGCCGACCTGGAATCCCGAAGCGATGTGCGCGGAGATCCGCCGGGTGGCGGCCAAGGGCTGCCGGGCGGTCACCATGCCCGAACTGCCGCACCTGGAGGGCCTGCCCAGCTATCACGACGAGGACTACTGGGGGCCGGTGTTCCGCACGTTGTCGGAGGAAGACGTGGTGATGTGCCTGCACATCGGCACCGGCTTCGGTGCGATCAGCATGGCCCCCAACGCCCCGATCGACAACATGATCATCCTGGCCACCCAGATCTCGGCGATGTGCGCCCAGGACCTGCTGTGGGGCCCGGCGATGCGCAACTACCCGAATCTGAAGTTCGCGTTCTCCGAGGGCGGCATCGGCTGGATCCCGTTCTACCTGGACCGCAGCGACCGGCACTACACCAACCAGAAGTGGCTGCGCCGTGACTTCGGCGACAAGCTGCCCTCGGAGGTGTTCCGGGAGCACTCGCTGGCCTGCTACGTCACCGACAAGACCTCGCTAAAGCTGCGCCACGAGATCGGTATCGACATCATCGCCTGGGAGTGCGACTACCCGCACTCGGACTGCTTCTGGCCGGACGCACCCGAACAGGTGCTCGCCGAGTTGGAGGCCGCCGGTGCCGACGACTCCGACATCAACAAGATCACCTGGCAGAACTCCGCGCGGTTCTTCAGCTGGGATCCGTTCGCCCATACCCCGCGCGAGCAGGCGACGGTGGGTGCGCTGCGCGCGAAGGCCACCGATGTCGACGTCTCGATCCGGCCGCGTGCCGAGTGGGCGCGCCGGTACGCCGAGAAGCAGCTGGCCAAAGCTTGACTTCAATCTGCCGCCGCTGGTGCGGGACCCCGGTTCGCTGCGGGCCGCTGATCTTGCCTGCGTCGGATATTCGACGTATCGTTCGAAAATGTGACGGTCGATGTCGGCAAGTACGGGCCGTGGGCGCTGATCGTCGGCGCCTCTGACGGCGTCGGCGCGGCTTTCGCCGAGGCGCTGGCCGAAGGTGGGCTCAACGTCGTGCTCGTGGCGCGCCGCCGGCAGCTGCTCGCCGAGGTCGCTACCGGGATCGCGCAACGTCATGGCGTCCAAACCCGAACCGTGGCGGTCGATCTCACCGAACCCGGCGCGGCGAACACCGTGATCGACACGGCGAGCGACTTGGACATCGGGTTCCTGGTGTATTGCGCCGGCGCCGACCCCGACTTCAAACCCTTTCTCGACAACACGATTACGGCGGCCGAGGCGATGGTGCAGCGCAACTGCGTCGGGCCGATGCAGCTCTGCCATGCCCTTGCCCCGGCCATGGTTCAGCGCGGGGCGGGCGCCATCGTGATCCTGGGCTCGGGTGCCGGCTTCGTCGGCGGCCCCAACATGGTGGTCTACGGTGCGTCCAAAGCCTTTGACATGGTGTTCGCCGAGGCACTCTGGTGCGAGTTGCGTGACACCGGCGTCGACGTGATCGGCCTGATCCTGGGCAAGACCGATACCCCGGCGCTGCGGCGGCTCGAGCACGAACGCGGCCAGATCGGGTCGACAGAACAGGTGCCGCCCGGCGCCGCGCCCGTCGAGCGGGCGGTGGCCACGGCACTGAACAACCTCAGCAACGGACCCACGGTGTACGTCGGCGACGAGATCACCGGCGCGGCACAGTTATTCGCTTCGATGGGCCGCAACGAGTCGGTCGCGTTCATGGCCCAGGCGATCAGCGCCGCCATGGGGAAGTGAGGGAGTCATGTCAAAGGTATCGGTGATCACCGGCGGTGCAGGAGGTATGGGTGTGGCCACCGCGAAGGTCGTCGGACGCGATCATGCGGTGGTGCTCTGCGATGTCCGGCAGGACCGGCTGGACGCCGCGGTCGCCGCGCTGAAGGACCTTGATGTCACGGTCATCAACGGTGACGTCACCGACCCCGACGCCGTCGCACGGCTCTTCGACACCGCAGCCGCCGTCGGGCCGATCGCCTCGGTGATCCACGCCGCCGGGGTCAGCCCGAGCATGGGTGAGGCCGATTACGTCATGCGGACCAACGCGATCGGCACGCTGAACGTCAACGAGGCGTTCTACGGCGTTGCGCCCGAAGGGGCTGCGATCGTCAATGTGGCGTCGATGGCCGCGCACCTGTTGCCGGAGGAACTGATCCCGGTCGGCAAATTCCCGGCGGCGCTGCGCGAAGCCGACTCCTTCCTCGCCGATATGGCGGCGGTCTGCGAGCCGATGCCGGCGGAGGTGCGCTCGGGTATCGCCTATGCCGTGAGCAAGGCGTTCGTGCGCTGGTACAGCAGTGCGCAGGCGGAACGGTTCAACGGCCGCGGACTACGCATCGTCTCCGTCTCGCCGGGGTCGATCGACACCGAGATGGGCCGGTTGGAGGAACAGGCCGGCGCGGGTGCGCTGGTCGCCGACGCCGCGGTCCCGCGCTGGGGCAAGCCCGAAGAGATGGCGGAACTGCTGGCGTTCTGCGCCAGCGACCAGGCGGGTTACCTCACCGGGACCGATATCCTCAACGACGGTGGAGTGGTCGCCTCGGTGCGCGAGCGCGCGCGTTTAGCCACCGAAAACGCCTGATATGACGGCGAATGTCGGCGAGCCCGGCCGGCCGGTGTCGTCGCCGCCGACCGAGCGGGTGATCAGGATTCTGGAACTGTTGGCGTCTGATCCCGAACGCGGCTTCTCGCTGTCGGAGATCGCCCGGATTCTCCATATCAGTCACGGGACCTGCCACGCGATCGTCACCACGTTGGCGGCTCGGCAGTGGATCGTGCGTGACCGGCACTCCGGCGGTTACTCATGGGGGCCCGCGCTGGCCGCGCTGACCCGGCCGGTCAACAAGGCGGCGTTTCGCCCGGAACTGCAGCGGCTCTCCGACACCGTAGGCATGCAGGTCGTGCTGGGTGCCCGGCAGGGACCGACGGTGGTGGTGACCGACACCGTCGGCGAATCACTGGCGGCACCGCTGGTCAGTGTCGGGTTCCGGATGCCGATAGTGGCCCCGTTCTGCCGGGAGTTCGTCGCCGAGGCCGGCGACCAGGTCAAGCGAGAGTGGCTAGGCGGATTGGGCGCCCCCTCACCGCGCCTGCGCCGGCGGCTGAGTGCGGTGCTCGACGAAGTGCGCAGCCGCGGGTACGCGATCGAGCGGATGAGCCGCGAATATGTCCGGGTCTATTCGGCGCTGCAGGCGCTGGCCGCCGAGGGCGAGCCCGACGAGATCACCGCCCGGCTGGCCAGCGCCTTCGCCGACCTGACGGTGGTGGACTACCTGCCGGGTGAGCTCGACAGCACTGAGCACCGGGTCGCCAACGTGGCCGCACCGATCCACGACGCGGATGGCACGGTCACCATGTCGGTGGGGGCGTCCCCGTTCGCGACGATGACTCCGGCAGAGGTCAGCGATTTGGGCGCGGCCGTGCGGGAGACCGCGACGCGCATCGAATCATTGTGGGTGGCAAGGAAGGATCCAGCATGACTGGCCAGGACGCTGCGAAAGCCGACATCACCGATGTCCTGCTGCGGTATGCGACCGCGATCGACACGAAGGATTGGGAGCTGTTACCGGAGAATGACGATGCGCGCTGTGGTGCTCAACGAGGGCGGACTGACCGTCCGCGAGACCGCCGACCCGGTGCCCGGCGAGGGGCACCTGCTGCTGCGGACGCTGCCCTGCGCCAGCTGCGGTGGCCACAGCATCGGCCAGCAGCGAGTCACATGGTGAAAAAGAAATTGGTGATCGGGGCAAGCGGGTTTCTCGGCTCCCACGTCACCCGACAACTCGTCGACGCCGGCGAAGACGTACGGGTCCTGATCCGCGCCACCAGCTCGACACGCGCGATCGACGGCCTCGATGTCGAGATCCGGCGTGGCGATATCTTCGACCAGGACGCCGTGCGCTCGGCGATGAGCGGATGCGATGTCGTCTACTACTGCGTCGTCGATGCGCGGGCGTGGCTGAGCGATCCGGAACCGTTGTACCGCACCAACGTCGAAGGCCTGCGCTATGTCCTCGATGCTGCGGCCGGTGCGGAACTGGACCGGTTCGTGTTCACCAGTTCGATCGGAACCATCGGGCGGGTCGATCACGGTCTGGCCGATGAGCGCACCGCGCACAACTGGCTCGACTCCGGTGGGGACTACATCCGCAGCCGGGTGCAGGCGGAGAACCTGGTGCTGGATTACCACCGGGAGAAGGGCCTGCCGGCGGTGGCGATGTGTGTCGCCAACACCTACGGCTCCGGCGATTGGCAGCCCACCCCGCACGGCGGGCTGGTCGCCGCTGCCGTCCGCGGGAAGCTGCCCTTCTACATCTGCGGTGCGCAAGCCGAGGTCGTCGGCGTCGATGATGCGGCGCGCGCCCTGATTCTGGCCGGGCAACATGGTAGGCCGGGCCAACGCTACATCGTCTCCGAACGGTTCATGAGCGCTCGCGAGATCTACCGGACGGCATGTGCCGCGGTCGATGTCGAGCCACCCAGATGGGGCGTGCCGGTCGCGGTGATGTCGGCACTGGGACATCTCGCCCGGTTCGCGGCGCGGCTGCGGCGGCGCGACACCGCACTCACCCCGCTGTCGATACGACTGATGCACATCATGTCGCCGATGAGTCACGACAAGGCTGTCCGGGAACTCGGCTGGGAGCCCGCGCCGGCCACCGAGGCACTGGCCGAAGCCGCCGGCTTCTTCCGCAGCAGGCGGCGCACCAAGAATAAGGAGGGCTCGTGAGCGTGGCACTCACCGTCGAGCAGCGGGAACTCGGCGAATCACTGCGACGCTTCGCCGCCCGGCACGCGCCGATCGCCGACGCCCGCAAGGCTTTCGACGCGCTGGCGGCAGGGGAGCTGCCGGGATGGTGGCCGGAGCTGGTGGCCAACGGCTTTCACGCCATCCACTTGCCCGAATCGTGCGGCGGGCAGGGCGGCGGCCTGCTGGACGCCGCCGGTGTCCTGGAGGCCGCCGGAAAAGCGTCCCTGCCGGGGCCGCTGCTGGCGACGGTCACCGCGGGAGCGGTCGGGCTGCTCGCCGATGCGACACCCGCCCGCGAGGCGTTTCTGAGCGCCTTGTCATCGGGTGCGCCGGCGACCGTGCTCCTGCCGCAACACGCGAAGCTCACCGCGCTTCCGATCGGCGATGGATGGCTCATCGACGGTGCCGCCGAACTGATCTCGGCGGTCTGCTCGGCGCGGCTCGCGCTGGTCTGTGCGGAGCTCACCGACGGTGCGGCGATCTGGCTGGCCGTGGACATGTCCCGGCCGGAAGTGGCGGTCCGGCCGGCCGCGGGTACCGATCTGCTCACCGACGTGGGAACGATCACGTTTACCGGCTACCCCGCGGCGGCGGCAGACGTCATGACCGGTATCGACGCCGGCCGTGCCGAATGGCTCACCGTCGGGCTCGCCGCGGCGGTATCTGCAGGTATCGCCGGTTGGTGCGTCGAGGCGGCCACCCAACATCTGCGCACCCGCGAACAGTTCGGCAAGCCGATCGGGACATTCCAGGCGCTGCAACACCGAGCGGCCATGCTGTTGGTGAACAGCGAACTGACCAGCGCCGCCGCCTGGGACGCTGTTCGCGCGGCCTCCGACGATCCCGGCCAGCATGAGATGGCGGCCGCCGCTGCCGCGTTGATTGCCATCGCGCCGTGCCCGGATGCCGTCCTGGACACGCTGACGATGTTCGGCGCCATCGGCTTCACCTGGGAACACGACCTGCACCTGTACTGGCGCCGGGCTACCAGCATCGCCGCATCGATCGGCGCCGTCACCGGTTGGGCACGACGCCTCGGCGAGCTCACCACCACGCAGCAGCGGGATTTCACCGTCGATCTCGGCGGCGCCGAAGCCGAGTTCCGGGCGGAGATCGCCGCAACGCTTGATGCCGCGAGTTTGCTGCGCAACGACGGACCCGGACGGCAAGGCGACTATCCGCACTTCGAGACAGGTCCGCAGCGAACCCTGATCGCCGAGGCCGGACTCATCGCGCCGCACTGGCCGGCGCCGTGGGGTATCGACGCCACCCCGTTGCAGCAGCTCATCATCATCGAGGAATTCGCCAACCGCCCTGCGCTGGTGCGGCCGTCGCTGGGCATCGCCGAATGGATCTTGCCGTCGCTGCTGCGGGCAGCGCCGGAAGCCCTGCAGCAGCAGCTGATTCCACCTACGCAGCGCGGTGAGCTGGCCTGGTGCCAGCTCTTCAGCGAACCCGGGGCCGGTTCGGACCTGGCGTCCCTGACCACGCGGGCGGTCAAGGTCGACGGCGGCTGGCGCGTCAACGGACACAAGATCTGGACGTCGTGTGCGCAACGCGCCGACTACGGCGCACTGCTGGCCCGTACTGATCCCGACGCGGCCAAACACCGCGGCATCGGCTACTTCATCGTGGACATGCGCTCGGAGGGTATCGAGATCCAGCCGATCGTGCAGGCCACCGGCGACTCCGAGTTCAACGAGGTCTTCCTCACCGACGTCTTCGTCCCCGACGACATGCTGCTCGGCGAGCCCACCGGGGGCTGGCAGCTGGCGCTTGCCACCATGGCCGAGGAACGTTCCGCCATCAGCGGATACGTCCAGTACGACCGGGCTGTCGCATTGCGGCGGCTGGCAGCCGCCCCGGGCGAGCAGCGCGACGACGCGGCGCGGGCGCTGGGCGAGCTCGACGCCTACACCAATGCCATCAAGGCGCTCGGCATACGCGAGACCATCAGACTGCTGGACGGGCAGGGCCTGGGGGCGGCATCAAGCATCGCCAAAGTGGCGATGAACGTCCTGCTGCGCCGCACCTTCCGGGCCACCCTAGCCATCGCCGGGCGGCTGGCGATGACAACCGACTCCGACCCGGCCGTCGTCGAACCGTACCTGCTGTCGCCGGCCGAACTGCTCGGTGGCGGCACCAACGAGATCCAGCTGAACGTCATCGCCCAGATGATCCTCGGCCTGCCCCGCAAGTGACCGCAATCAGATAGAGGACAACACATGGGATTACGTGGAGAGGCCGCGATCGTCGGCTACGTCGAGCTGCCGCCCGAGCGGATGAACAAAGCCGCCCCGGCCCCGTTCACACTCGAGCAATGGGCCGAGTTGAGTGCGGATGCGCTTGCCGATGCGGGCATATCGGGCGAACGAGTCAACGGCATCGTCACCTCGCACCTGGGCGAGTCGGAGATCTTCGTCCCCTCCACCATCGCCGAATACCTGGGCGTGCCGGCCCGCTTCGCCGAGATCGTCGACCTGGGTGGTGCCAGTGCGGCCGCCATGGTGTGGCGGGCCGCGGCCGCGATCGAGCTGGGAATCTGCGATGTGGTGCTGTGCGCGTTGCCGGCCCGCTACATCACCCCGATGTCGGAGAAAAAACCCAAGCCCCTGGTCGATGCGATGTTCTTCGGTTCGTCGAGCAACCAATACGGTTCTCCCCAGGCGGAGTTCGAGATCCCCTACGGCAACCTCGGCCAAAACGGCCCCTATGGGCAGGTGGCCACCCGCTACGGAGCGGTCTACGGCTACGACGAGCGGGCCATGGCCAAGCTCGTCGTCGACCAGCGGGTCAACGCCAACCACACCGACGGCGCCATCTGGCGTGACACGCCGCTGACCGTCGAGGACGTATTGGCCAGCCCGATCATCGCCGATCCCCTGCACATGCTGGAGATCGTGATGCCCTGCGTCGGCGGTGCCGCCGTGGTGATCGCGAACGCCGAGGTCGCCCGGCGAGGCCGCAACCGTCCGGTGTGGGTCAAGGGGTTCGGTGAGCACGTGCCGTTCAAGACCCCCACCTACGCAGCGGACCTGCTGGCCACTCCGATCGCCGAGGCCGCCGACACCGCCTTTGCGATGACCGACCTGACCCGCGCGGACATGGACATGGTCTCCATCTACGACTGCTACACCATCACCGTGCTGCTGTCGCTGGAGGACGCCGGCTTCTGTGAGAAGGGCAAAGGCATGCAGTTCATCACCGATCACGACCTGACCTTCCGCGGCGATTTCCCGCTCAACACCGCCGGTGGCCAACTCGGGTTCGGGCAGGCCGGCCTGGCCGGCGGCATGCACCACGTCTGCGACGCCGCCCGCCAGATCATGGGCCGGGCCGGTGCCGCCCAGGTGGCCGACTGCAACCGGGCCTTCGTCTCGGGCAACGGCGGCATTCTGAGCGAACAGACCGCTCTCATCCTGGAAGGGGAATGAGCACCGATGACCACCTTCGAACGCCCGATGCCGGTCAAAACGCCGACCACCGCCCCGTTCTGGGACGCACTGGGGCAACACCGCATCGTCATCCAGTACTCGCCGTCGACCGACAGCTACGTGTTCTACCCGCGGGTCCGGGCGCCGCGCACCCTGGCCGACGACCTGGAATGGCGCGAGATCTCCGGGATGGGCACGCTGTACTCCTTTACGGTTGCCCGCCGGCCGGTCGGCATCCACTTCGCTGACGCCGTGCCGCAACTGCTCGCGATCGTCGAATGGGATGAAGGGCCACGGTTCTCCACCGAGCTGGTCAACGCCGACCCCGCGGACCTGGTCGTCGGTATGCGGGTGCGGCCGGTGTTCTGCGACTACCCCGAGCATGACGTGACGATGTTGCGCTACGAACCGGCGGCGAACCATGACTGACGACGCGGCCACCGAGATCGAGGCGATCAAACGCCTGAAGTCCCGCTACTGTCGCTACCTGGACACCAAGGACTGGGCGGCCTGGCGTGCCCTGTTCACCGACGACTTCGTCAGCGACACCTCCCGCGCCGGCGGCAAACTCATCAGCGGCGCCGACGAATTCGTGGCCTTCACCCGCAAAAGTCTGCGCGATCAACCCACTGTCCATCAAGTCCACGCACCCGATATCGAGGTGACCTCGCCGACCACCGCACACGGGGTGTGGGCGCTGGAAGACGTGGTGCGGTTCGGACCTGGCGTGAACCTGCGTGGTTACGGTCACTACACCGAGACCTACGAGAAGGCCGACGGCCAGTGGCGGATCAAGACCTCGACGCTGACCCGGCTGCGCGAGGACATATTCAACGGGTTGTTCGCTGTCTACCTCTCGCCGCGCATCCGCGCGGTGCTGGGCGCACTCGCCGGGCGGGTGATGCGCTGACCCGGTGTCCCGAATGCATTACGGGAAGGCATATAGTATATGCGCCGGGCCGGGTCCCGGGTTGTCGTATCCGAAAAGGGGAACGTTCGTGGAGATCGAAGGCAAAGGCGCGATCATCGTCGGCGGAGCATCGGGCTTCGGCAAGGCGACAGCAGAGCTGCTGGCCAAGCGCGGGGCCAAGGTGGCGATTCTGGACCGGCCGCAGTCCAAGGGCAAGGAGGTCGCCGAATCGATCGACGGCCACTTCTTCGACGCCGACGTCACAGATTTCGCCGGGATCGAGCAAGTGCTGAACGAGGTGGTCAAGGCCCTGGGCGGCGTGCACATCGTCGTCACCACCGCCGGCGGGACCACCGCGGGCGGCGGTATCGGTGAGCGCACGATCAAACGCGACGGGCCGCACGATCTGGAGACGTTCCGCAGCACCCAAGATCTCAACGTCGTCGGCACGTTCAACGTGAGTCGACTCGCCGCCTGGCACATGAGCACCAATGAGCCGGAGGACGACGAACGCGGCGTGATCATCAATACGTCCTCGATCGCGGCGTTCGAGGGCCAGATCGGCCAAATCGCCTACACCGCATCCAAGGCCGCGATCGCGGGGATGTGCCTGACGATGGCCCGCGATCTCGGTGGCGTGGGCATCCGGGTGCTGGCGATCGCTCCCAGCCTGTTCGCCACGGGCCTGACCCAGGGGATCCCGGACGAGTTCGCCGCGGTGCTGACCAAGGACGCGGCGTTCCCCAAGCGTTTGGGCCGACCGGAGGAGTACGCCAAGCTGGCAGCGGCGATCGTGGAGAACCCGATGCTCAACGGCCAGTGCATCCGACTGGACGGCGGCCAGCGCTTCGCGCCGAAGTGACGTTGCGGTCAGGGTTGCTGAATCACGTTGTGCCGCAGCCCTGACTGCAAAGTCAAGGCCGGTCAGGCACCGGCCAGCGCTGGCGGCTTGGCGGCCGCCGGGTCCGGGTTGGCGATCGGCAGGCCCATGAATCGCCGGGCGTTGTCGCCCATGAAGTCATAAGTGCGCCGCACATCCATGCCCTCGGCATACTTCCAGAAGCCTTTCGGCTCGGCCAGGCCTTCGGGGTGGGGATAGTCCGACCCGAACAGCACCTTGTCCCAGCCGACCGTGTCCACCACGTCGGAGACGGCGCCCTCCCAGAACGGGCTCACCCAGATGTTGCGCCGGAACACCTCGTGCGGATGCTCGGGGAAGTTCTGCGGCATCTTCTTGTACAGATCACCGAAGTCGTGAAACAGCGGTCCGATCCAGGAGCTGCCGTTCTCGACGCTGGCGATACGCAGCCTGGGGAAGCGGGTCAGGGTGCCGTGACAGATCAGCGCGGTGATCATGTCGGCGATCTCCCGATGGCCCAGCACCATCCAGCGGAATGCGCTTTGCGCCATGAAATTCTGAGTATAGGGCGGCTCCCACTTGCCGACGTAATCGTCAAGCGGCGGGAAGCTGGCGTGCAGCACGATGGGCAGGCCAGCTGCCTCGACATCACGCCAGAACGGGTCGAACTCCGGCAGTGCCGGCGACCGCCAGCCGTGGACGCCGTTGACCGGCCCGGGCTTGATGAGCGCCACCGCGGCGCCGTGATCGAGGATGTACTCCAGTTCGCGCTGGGCGCCGTCGACCTCGGAGAGGTTGATGATCGGCGTGGAGAAGACCCGGCCGTCGTAGTTGTAGGTCCAGTGCTCGGCCATCCACTGATTCAGCGCGTGAATGATGGCCAGCGTGAGCTGCGGGTCATCAGCGCTGGAGTGCTCCACCAGGCTGGCCAGCGTCGGATAGTTGAGCGCCTCCACCACACCCTGGCGGTCGAGTTCGGCGACCCGGTCGGCGGGGTTGCGGGTGGCCGCCGGCGCCTCGATGGCGGGTCCTTGCATCTCGCGCAGGGTCAGTCCCTCAATGTTCTCGCCGGCGAAGAACTTCTCGTGGGCGCCGGGAGCGGCGACCCGTTCAAAGGTCGGATTGGGGATGAAGTCGCTGACGCGGTTGTTGATGATGATCCGGGTCTGGCGGCCGATCTGCGCGAATTGAACTGCGCGGGAGTATTTCTCCGGCAGGTACTTGGTCAGCGCCTCGGGGGTTTCGTACATGTGCTGGTCGGCATCGAAGATCGGTGCGTCACGGAACTGGCTCATGGAGGGCTCCTTTCCCACCGCGAGCAGTCGCGAAAGCCCCTAAAATCAGTGTGTTTTGGGGGCTTTCATGTCTGCTCGCGGTACTTATGTCGTCAGGATGGTGGCCGCAGCGGTGCCCGGCGCCCCGTAGAGCTGAGCGAACCCCACCTTGGGCTCGCCCGGCACCTGGCGGTCACCGGCCTCGCCGCGCAGTTGGCGCACCAGCTCGTGCAGCTGGCGCAGGCCCGAGGCGCCGATCGGCTCGCCGTTGGCGATCAGCCCGCCGTCGGTGTTGACCGGAAGCGACCCGGAGATCTCGGTCGCCCCCTCGGCGAGCAACTTCTCCTGGTCCCCGTCGGCGCAGAAGCCGCACTCGGCCATGTGGATGATCTCCGCGCCGGCGTCGGTGTCCTGCAGCTGGATGACGTCGACGTCTTGCGGTGCCACGCCGGCCTTCTCGAACGCGGCGCGAGCGGCGTAGACAGTGGGCGCCACGTCCTCGGTGACCGGCGCAAAGGTGGTGTTGACCTCGTAGGCGCCGTAGCGGCGGGTACGGACCTCCACCGCGCGCAGGTACACCGGCTTGTCGGTGTAGCGGTGCGCGATGTCCGCGCGGCACATCACCACCGCGGCCGCCCCCTCATCGGGTGCGCAGAACATGTACTGCGTCAGCGGGTAGTTCAGCATCGTCGAGCCCAGGATCTCCTCCTCGGAGATCGGCTTGCGCCGAAACGCATTCGGATTCAGCGCCCCGTTGCGGAAGTTCTTGGCGGCGACCTTGGCCAATGTCTGTTGGGAGATACCGTGATCGTGCAGATACCGGTTGGCCTTCATGCCGAAGAACTGGGTGGTCAGGTACTGGCCGTTCTCGGCATACCAGCGCGGCATCCCGACCAGCGCTGGGTCCTCGGTGAACGCCCCGCGGGGATGCTTGTCGAGGCCGACGGCGATGCCGATGTCGTAGTCGCCCAACCGGATACCGTCCGCGCAGACCTTGGCGGCGCTGGCCGCCGTCGCGCAGGCGTTGAACACATTGGTGAACGGGATGCCCGACAGCCCGACCATCCCGACGATCGCATCCGGGTTGGCCACCGTCCAGCTGCCGCCGGTCGCGGCGCCGATGTCCGACCATGCCACGCCAGCGTCGGCGACGGCGGCGAAGATGGCATCCACCCCCATCTGCATCGCGGACTTGCCCTCGAAGCGGCCGAACGGGTGCAATCCCACCCCGATGATGGCGACCTCGTTCATGCGCCCTGCTCCATCGGCCGGAAGGCGAACGTGATGATCTCGGTGCCGTCGGCGTCAGTGGCGAACGGCACCATGGTCAGCTCCACCGGCATACCGAACTCCAGCTTCTCGGGGTCGTTCTCGGTGAGCCGGCCTTCCACCCGCACGGCATCGCCGAGCTGCACCAGGCCCACTCCGAACGGGACGAAGTCCTTACCGGTCGGGCCCAGATACGGTGGGCCGGGCGGGAAACCCTGGGTGGTCCAGGCCACCAGGGTTCCGGTGCGGGGGAGCAGCTGCTGTGCCATCTGGTCACCGCTGCAGCTCGGGCAGCGCGGCTGCGCTGGAAACACCGTGGCCTCGCAGTCCGCGCAGCGACTGCCGACCAGCTGCGGACTCTCCGCCGGCCAGGTCGAGATATCGGGAGCTAGCGCCTTCTGCATGGAACCTCCGCGCAACGGGTCTATTAACTGTAATGCTTACAGTAATGTACGCTAGCGCAGGTTGAACAGCGGGGTTTGAGGCGATGACAGCGAACAACGAATCGGCCGGGCGACGCCGGGCCCTCGTCATGGGCGCCAGCGGCAACGTCGGCGCCTGTGTCACCCGGCAGTTGGTCGCCCGCGGCGACGACGTGCGCGTGCTGTTGCGCCGTTCGAGTTCCACCAAGGGCATCGACGGACTTGACGTGCAGCGGTGCTACGGCGACATCTTCGACACCGCGGCCGTCGCCGCGGCCATGGCAGACCGTGACGTGGTGTACTACTGCGTCGTCGACACCCGCGCGGAACTCCGTGACCCCGCACCGCTGTTTCGCACCAACGTCGAGGGGCTGCGCAATGTCTTGGAGGTGGCCGCGGATGCCAACCTCGACAAGTTCGTCTTCCTGAGCACCATCGGCACCATCGCGGTGGGGCGCAACGGCGAAACCGTGGACGAGGAAACGCCGTTCAACTGGGCCGACCAAGGTGGGGCCTACATCGCCTCCCGCCGTGAGGCGGAGCGGCTGGTGCTGTCCTACGCGGCCGACCGCGGCGTGCCGGCAGTCGTCACGAACGTGTCGAATCCGTACGGTCCGCCGGACTGGCAGCCGCGCCAGGGCATGCTCGTCCAGCTGGCGGCGCAGGGGAGGATGCCGGCCTACGCGCGTGGTGTGGGCTCGGAGGTGGTGGGCATCGACGATGCCGCCCGAGGCATGATCCTGGCCGCCGAACGGGGGCGGATCGGCCAGCGCTACATCATCTCCGAGCGGTACATGAGTCAGCGCGAGATGCTCACCATCGCCGCTCACGAGGTCGGGGCAACGCCGCCCCGCTTCGGCGTACCGATGGCGGTGTTGCATATCGCCGGGCATCTCGTCGGGGCGCTGGGGGCGCTGTTGCGCCGCGACTTCGCGTTCACCGCAACGGGTGCCCGGCTCATGGCGTTGACGTCGCCGGCCGACCACAGCAAGGCCACCCGCGAACTGGGGTGGCATCCGGAACCGACCGAGGACGCGATCCGGCGCGCCGCCAAGTTCTACCTGGAGCGCAGCAAGACATGATCCCGTTCACGGTTCGCCGCGACAACGACCTGGTGCCCAATCCCATCGCCCACGGCGGGTGGGGGCCGACACTCGGCGGACAGGTGGTCGGTGGCCTGTTGGCCCGCGCCGTCGAGCAACAGGTGCCCGAGAACGACCTGCAGCCGGCGCGACTCACCGTCGAGATCCTGCGCCGGGTGGCCACCGAACCGCTGCGCGTCACCGCGTCGGTGGTCCGCGCCGGGTCGCGGATGCGCGCGATAGACGCCGCCATGACCCAGGACGGCGAACTGGTGGCCCGCGCATCGGCACTGTATCTGCGGCGTGGCACCCAGCCCGACGGTGAGTTCTACACCACCGAAGTCCCCATGCTCTCGGTGCCGGAGGAGCCCGCGAGCCTTGATGAATCCGTGCCGATGTTCATCCAGACCTACGGCAGCGACGACGGTGGCCGTTTCCCGTGGCAGCACGCCGGTCCGCGCTACGCGTGGCTGCGCGAGATCCGTGACCTGGTCGACGGCGAAGAACTCACGCCGTTCGTGCGGGCGGCGATGGCCGTCGATGTCACCGCCTCGCTGACGAACTTCAGCACCAAGGGACTGGCGTTCATCAACGCCGACTACACCCTGACGCTGAGCAGGCTGCCGGTCGGCCCCTATATCGGGCTGGCGTCGCTGACCCACTACAGCGACGCGGGCGTCGCCACTGGAAGCGCCGCACTGTTCGACACATCCGGCCCGATCGGCAACGGTGTATCGACTGCCATCGCGAACTTCAACTTCGATCCGAGCAGAGAGAAATCTGCGGCAGGCTAGGCGATAGCGCCGGACTCCTTCAGCTTTTCGATGCGGTCCCAGTCGATTCCGAGTTCCATCAACACCGTCTCGGTGTGCTCGGACGCCTGCGGAGCGCGGGTGGTTTCCAGCGGCTCGTGGTTGAACTGCACCGGACCACGGACCACCTTGAACGCCGGCCCGCCATCGCCGGCCTCGACCTCCACGATCATGTCGTTGGCGATGGCCTGCTCGTCGGAGCCCAGGTCCACCAGGCTCTGGAACGGCGCCCACTGGCCCTTCATGGTCTTGAGGTTCTGACGCCAGTATTCGAACGGCTTGGCGCCGATCGCGGCGACGATCAACTCACTGGCCGCATCGGCGTTCTCCATCAACGGCAGCACGTCGGAGAAACGGGGGTCGTCGGCGGCCTCGGGGATACCGAGGTGCTCGAAGGTGTCCCGGATGTATCCGGTCGGGCTCACGATGCACAGGTTGATGGTGCCGCCATCGGAGGTGGTGTAGTTGCCCAGGAACGGATTCGCCGGGGAACCACCGGATTGCGGCATCAGCGAGCGCATGGCCTCGCCGGTCTCCATCCCCTGCGTCACGCTGGCGCCGGCCGCCCACCACGCGGTGGACAGCAGCGATACATCGACCTCGAGCGCCTCCCCGGTGCGTTCCCGATGCAGCAGCGCCGCGGCGATACCGCCGGCGATGTTCATGCCGCCGACTGAGTCGCCGAACGCCGGAATCCCCTGGGACAGCGGCGCGCCCAGTTCTTCCGGGCTCAGCGCGTGGCCCACGCCGCTGCGGGTCCAGAACGCGGTGCCGTCGAAACCGCCGATGTCGCGCTCCGGGCCCTTGTCGCCGTAGGCGCTGCCGCGCGCGTAGATGATGTTCGGGTTCGCCGCACGAATGTGCTCGACGTCGAACCGGTTCTTCTGCCGTGCTCGGGGAAGGTAGTTGGTCAAGAAGACGTCTGCGGTCGCGGCGAGTTCGTGGAGCACCTGCTGGCCCTCGGGGGTCGAGACATCGATGCCGACGCTGCGCTTGCCGCGGTTGGGATGCTCGATCAGTGGATGCCGGTCGGGGTCGAGTTCGAAACCGCCCATTCGGATGAATCCGCGCTGAGTGTCGCCGCGCACCGGGTGCTCGACCTTGATGACGTCGGCGCCCCAGTCGGCCAGGATCGCCCCGGCTGCCGGGACGAACGTGAACTGCGCGACCTCGAGTACTCGGAAGCCGTCCATGACCTTGATCAACTCGGCACGCTCCTGACATCCGACCAATTGGAGTATTCTACTGTAATGGTTACGGTTGGGCATCCGAAAGATGCCGGCGACGTCAAGGTCACCAGCGTCGAGATCGGCGAACGGGCCGCGGCGGCCGCCGAGCCGCGGATGCTGGTCGACGGCAAACTGGTCGACGCGGCATCGGGTGCGCGGTTCGACAGCATCGCGCCGGCCACCGGGCGGGTGCTGGGCGCCACCGCGGCGGCTGACGCCACCGACATGGACCGGGCAGTCGGCGCCGCCCGCCGAGCGTTCGACGACACCGACTGGGCGACCAACCGGGACCTGCGCAAGCGATGCCTGCAGCAGTTGCAGTCGGCACTGGAGGCCGAACAGGAGCAGTTGCGCACCGAGCTGATCGCCGAAGTGGGCTGTCCAGTGATGACGACCCAACTGGCACAGCTGGATTGGCCGCTGGCCGACGCATTGCGCTACCCGGCACGGCTGATCGATGAGTTCGAGTGGGAGCGGCCGCTGCAGGGCGGCGGGTTATTCGGCGAGCGCAATATGCGCACCGTGGTCAAGGAGCCGGTCGGAGTGGTGGCGGCCATCACCCCGTCCAACTTCCCGATCGAGGTGATCCTCAACAAGCTGGGGCCGGCACTGGCGGCCGGCAACACCGTCGTGCTCAAGCCCGACCCGAACACGCCGTGGAACGCCACCCGGCTGGGGCGGCTGGTCGCCGAGCACACCGACATCCCCGCCGGCGTGCTCAACGTGGTGCCCACCGGGTCCAACGAGGTGGCCGGTCTGCTCGGCACCGATCCCCGCGTCGACATGATCTCGTTCACCGGATCCACCGCGGTGGGCAAGCTGCTGGCACGCCAGAGCGCCGACACCATGAAGCGCACTTTCCTTGAACTGGGCGGGAAGTCGGCGCTGATCGTGCTCGACGACGCCGACCCGGCCAAAGTGATCCCGGGTGCGGTCGGAGTGTGCGTGCACGCCGGGCAGGCCTGCGCGGCCACCACCCGGATGCTGGTGCACACCTCGCTCTACGACGAGGTGGTGACCGCGGTGACCGCGGCTTTCGCGGCGGTGACGGTGGGTGACCCGGTGCTGTCGCAGACCCTGGTGGGTCCGCTGATCAGCGCCGCGCAGCAGCAGCGGGTGCTCGATGCGATTGCGCAAGCGCGCCGCGACGGAGCTGAGATCACCACCGGCGGAGGCGAAGTCACCGGGCTACCAGATGAGCTGACGGGTGGGTACTACGTGCAGCCGACGGTGATCGTCGGCGTCGACAACAGCGCGGCCATCGCCCAACAGGAGGTGTTCGGTCCGGTGCTGGTGATCCTGCCGTTCGGGGATGACGACGAGGCGGTGCGGATCGCCAACGACAGCGCCTACGGGCTGGCCGGCGCGGTGGTGTCGGCGTCGAGTGAGCGGGCCATGGCCGTGGCCCGCCGGGTACGCACCGGGGCCATCGGCGTCAACGGCGGCATGTACTACGGCGCCGATGCGCCCTTCGGCGGCTACAAGAGCAGCGGCTGGGGTAGGCAGTGTGGGATCGAGGGGTTCTCGCAGTACCTGGAGACCAAGACCATCGGCTACCGCAGACCGCGGGGGGCCTGAGTCCCCCGCCGCGCCGTGTACCCCGCTCGGGCTCCGGTTCCGGCGTCTGGCGAGTTTCGACCATAGGCGTTTGTGCCCGGCTTGTAGCGACAATGCCTGCCGCGGGCGAGGTCCGGCGCAAATTGTCGCTACGAGGCGGGCAAACGTCTTACTGTCCGCAGCTCACTTGCTGGTGAACGTCACCGGCAGCGACCGCGGCGAGCGGAACGGTTGGCCGTAGATGTGCGGGTTGTCGTCGGTCACTAAAGTGATGTCGCCGAGCCGGCCCAGCAGGCACTCCATCGCAACGCGCATCTCCATGCGGGCCAGATGCAGGCCCATGCAGGTGTGCTCGCCGGCGGCGAACGTGATGTGCGGAATCCATTTGCGGGAGATGTCAAACTGCTCCGAACGCTCCCACCGGGTCTCGTCCCGGTTGGCCGATCCGATGCAGACATCGACGACGGCACCGGCCGGAATCGGCACACCGGCGACCTCGGTATCGCGGATCGCGGTGCGTTGCACGGTGGTCAGCGGGGTTTCGTAGCGCAACCCCTCCTCGATGGCGGGGCCGATCAGGTCGTGGTCGGCCCGTACGGCGGCGAACTGGTCGGGATGGGTCAGCAGCAGATAGAGCAGGTTGCTGGTGGCCCGATAGGTGGTCTCCAGCCCGGCCGGCAGCAGCAGCCGTAGGAACGAGTAGATCGCCTCGTCGCCCAACTTCTCGCCGTCGATCTCGGCCGTGACCAGATCGCCGATGATGTCGGCGGTCGGGTGCGATTTGCGCCTGTCCATCTGATCGAGGAAGTAGTCCTTCAACGCCGCTGACGCGCTGAACGCACGCTCGTAGTTGACGGTGTAGCTGATCAACTCGATCGCTCGCTGCCGAAACCACGCTAGGTCCTCTTCGGGAAGGCCCAGCAACTTGGAGATGACGCGGGTGGGGAACTCGAAGGTGAACCCGGACACCAGATCGGCGGTGCCGGCGTCGATGAACTCATCGATCAGGGCGTTACAGACGGGCCGCACCACGTCCGGTTCCCAGTGCACCAACGATTTCCGCTTGAAAGCCGAGGACACCAGGTTGCGGTGCTTGCGGTGGGGCTCGCCCTCCATCGCCAGGATGGTGGGCCCCAGGAACAGCCCGATCGTCATGTCGTAGATGCGCGAGTTGAAGGAATCCGCTTCGCGGAACACCTGGTTGACTGCTTCAAAGGAGACAGCGGCGAATGACAGCTTCGGCCGCAGCGATTCCGGGGTCTTGGAGTAGTCCATGACCGTTCCGGGGAAGATGCCCGCCTCGCGGCGCTTGGCCTCGAAGTACGGGTACGGGTCCCGGATGAAGCCGGCCGGCTTGTCGAGTGCGGTGGCGGCGCCGTCAACCTGGCTCTCCACGACTGATCTCCCGTCTGGCTGAGTAGAATACTGTAAGCATTACAGTAAATGATTACACCGGCCCTGCGCCACCCTAGGCCAAGCTGATCGGCATCCGCTTGATGCCGTGCACGAAGGTGCTCTGCAGATACTCCGGCTCGCCGAGCGTGACCTCGGGCAGCCGCGTCAGCAGCTCGTAGAACAGGTGGCGCAACTGCATCCGGGCGACGTGAGTGCCCAGACAGTAGTGCGCGCCGCCGCCGCCGAACCCCAGGTGCGGGTTGGGGTCACGGGTGATGTCGAACTCGTGCGGCCGGTCGAACACCGCCTCGTCGCGGTTGGCCGAGCAGTAGAACAATGCGATCTTCTCGCCGGCCTTGATCTCGGTCCCGGCGACTTCGGTGTCCACCACGGCGTGGCGGGCGAACGCGAGCACCGGTGTCGACCAGCGCACGAATTCCTCGACCGCCCCGCCGATCCGGTTGTCGAAGTCGGCCAACAGCCAGGCGCGCTGCTCGGGATGATCGATCAGCGCCTTGAACGCGTGCGTGGTGGTCTGTTTGGTCGTGTCGTTGCCCGCCGAACCCAGCAGCACCATGAAGGAGCCGAGTTCTTCGTCGCTGAGCCGGTGGCCGTCGACCTCGGCGTTGACCAGTTCGGTCATCAGGTCATCGTGCGGCTCGGCGCGACGGCGCTGCGCCAACTCGACGCCGGAACCGGCCAGCACACCCAGCTGCGTCATGACATGCACGGCCCGCTCCTCCAGCGAGGCGTACTCGTCGTCGCTGCCGCTGAACAGACATTCGGCGGCGTAGGCCACCTTCTGCTGATCGGCGGGATCGATGCCGATCATGTCGGACACGGTGCGCATCGGCAGCTGGCCCGAACAGCTTGCGACGAAGTCGATCTGGTTGCCGGTGTGCAGCTGCTCGAGCAGATCGTCGACGATGCTGCGGGCGTTGGTCTTGATCTGCTCCTCGATGCGGCGGACCTGGCGCGGGGTGAAGCCCGAGCTGATCAGCTTGCGGTAGCGGGTGTGCTCCGGGGGGTCCATCGCCAGGAAGAAGGTCATGTTGCGCTGGATCTCGGCCGGCATCGGATCGACGCTGACCCCTTCGCTGGAACAGAACAGCTCCTCGTGCTGGCTGACGAACTTGACGTCGGCGTGCCGGGTCGCCGCCCAGTAGCCGGTCTCTTCGTGCGGGAATACGGCCGGTATCGGCCGGTGCCAGCTCAGCCCCGGTTCGCCGCGCAACGTTGCGAAACTCTCGTCGCGGGAGCGAAAGTCATTGCCCCAGAAGGCTGGATCCGAGATGTCGAGTCGGTGGTAGGGGCGCGGCGAAGTGGGCGGGCTGGCAGGTGAACTCAGGGTCATGTCGTCCTCTCGGCTCAGACGGTGATGGGGGTGCCGGCGGTGATCGAGGTGATGAAGCCGCCGTCGACGGCGATGTCCTGACCGGTTATCCAGCCGGCCTGCGGCGAGCCGAGGAAGTCGATCAGTGGCACGATGTCGTCGACGACGCCGTGCCGGCCGACGGTGTTGCGCACGGTGTCGAGCACTTCTTTGCCCATCGACTGCTCGAAGTCGGCCAGGATCGGGGTCTCGACCGGGCCCGGGCTGACGGTGTTGATCCGCACCCCGTACTTGGCGTGCGCTGTCGCGGCCAATCGCTTGGCGTACAGGATCATCGCCTGCTTGGAGGAGGTGTACACCGGGAACGCCGGATCCTGGCCGGCCTGCCAGCGCAGCACCGACTCGGCATCGGTTGCGTCGAGCAGCCCGTTGAGCGTCTCGATGCGCTGCTCCCAGCCCAGCGCGGCTGTGGAAGCCACCGCGACCACCGCGCCGCCGGGGCGCAGTCGCGGCAGCATGCCCTCGATCATCAGGCGCATGCCCAAGTAATTGATGGTCAACACGTCGGCGGCCGGTGCGGTTCCGGGTACCCCGGCGACGTGGGCCAGCAGGTCCCAGCCGTCGCCGATCCCGCCGGTGAACTCGGCGATGGCACCGGCGTCGCGCAAGTCGCAGCAGACGTGCTGCGACGCCGGGGTCTGCTGTGGGCGCACGTCGACGGCGAGCACGAAATCGCCGCGCTGGTGAAAGTGCGCGGCCGTCGCCGCGCCGATCCCCGATCCGGCGCCGACGACCACCACCCTGCGCTGAGCGTTGCTCATTCTCGCCAGCTTTCTGGTGAACCCGAAATGTCGACAGTAAGCTCGACTGTAACGAACTCGGGGCCTCCCGACAATGCTACGGTTGGCCCTCCGGACCCCCGCTGATCTCCCGGCAGGGGCGGTGCGCGACGCAGGAGGAGCCGAGCATGACCGACACCATCGGGTTCATCGGCGCAGGCAAGATGGGCGAGCCGATGGTGCTGCGGCTGCTCGATGCCGGCCACCGCGTGCAGGTGTATGCACGCCGGCCCGAGGTGCGCGAGCGCCTGGCGGCCGCCGGTGCGGTGCCGGTGGAATCGGTCGCCACGGTCGGTCGCGAATCCGACCTCGTGATCAGCTGCCTGTTCTCCGACGCGCAGCTGCTCGAGATCGCCACCGGTCCCGACGGCCTGCTGGCCAACGTCAAGCCCGGCACCGTGGTGGTGTCGCACACCACCGGCACGGTGAGCACTCTGACCGGACTGCTCGAGCAGTTCCCCGCCGGGCCGGTGCTGGCGGACGCACCGGTCAGCGGCGGCGCCCACGACATCGCCGCCGGGAAGCTGACGGTCCTGCTCGGTGGCCCCGGCGACGCGGTGGCTCGCGCCCAGCCGGTGCTGGCCGCCTACGCCGACCCGGTGATCACCACCGGTGCGCTGGGCACCGCCTTGAACCTCAAACTGATCAACAACGTGCTGTTCGCGTCCAACGCGCAACTCGTCGCGGCCGCCGTCGAATTGGCGAAGAACCTCGGGGTGCCCGAAGCCAGCCTGTTCGCAGCGCTGGAGCACTGCAGCGGCGGCAGCCGGGCTGCGGGATACGTGCAGTCGGCCGGGGGAGTCGAGGACTTCGGCAAAATCGTTGCGCCCTTTATGCGCAAAGACGTGGCAGCGTGCATCGAGGCCGCCGCGGACCGCGGTGTCGAGCTCGGGCAGCTGCGTACCGTGGCCGAAACCGGGCCGCTGGACCTGTCGTGACCGCGCCGGCGGCCGGCGAGATCGCCGACCTGCAGAACCTGCTGGCAACGCAGCGGCAATCGTTCGTCGCCGACGGACCGCCCGATGTGGACGTCCGGCATGGCCGCATCGACCGGTTGCTGGCCCTGGTGCTGGACAACACCGATGCCTTCGTCGATGCGATGGCCGCAGATTTCGGGACCCGGTCGCGGGCGGCGTCGCTCTCCACTGAGCTGGTCGGCATGATCCCGGTGATCGAGCACACCAGATCGCATGTCAAGCAATGGATGCGGGCCGGAAAGCTGATGCGGGCCGCACGGCTGGGCGGGCTGCGGGCCGAGGTGCAGCCCAGCCCGCTGGGCGTGGTCGGCATCATCGGCCCGTGGAATTTCCCGCTGCAACTGGTGGTGCTGCCGGCGGCGGCGGCGTTCGCCGCGGGCAACCGGGTGATGATCAAGATGTCCGAAATCACCTCGCGTACCGCCGAGTTGATGAAATCTCTGGCGCCGGGATACTTCGATGCCGACGAACTCGCCGTCGTCACCGGCGGCGCGGACGTGGCGGCCGCGTTCGCGGGGCTGCCGTTCGACCACCTGTTCTTCACCGGGTCGCCTGCGGTGGGTGCGCTGGTGCAACGCGCGGCGGCCGAGAACCTGGTCCCGGTGACACTGGAGCTGGGTGGCAAGAACCCGGTCGTGGTCGCTCCGAACGCCGACGTCCGGCGATCGGCGAAGCGGATCGCGTCGGCCCGGATGGTCAACGGCGGTCAGGTCTGCGTATGCCCCGACTATGTGCTGGTGCCCGAGCGCGACATCGACTCGTTCGTCGAGGTCGCCCGGCAGACGCTGCAGGAGATGTTCCCGACCATTGTGGCCAACGGTGACTATTGCTCGTCGGTCAACGAGGCCAATTTCGACCGGGTGCTGGCCCTGGTCGACGATGCCCGCGAACGCGGCGCCAGGGTGGAAACCATTGCGCCGGAAGGTGAGTCGCTGCCGGATCGCGCCTCCCGCAAGATCGCCCCGACCATCGTTCGCGACGTCGACGACACGATGCGGATCGCCGAGGAGGAGATCTTCGGGCCGGTGTTGATGGTGCAGGGATACCGAACCGTCGATGAGGCGATCGATCAGATCAATGCGCGTCCCGCGCCGCTGGTCGCCTACTGGTACGGCCCCGACGACGGCAGCTTCCGGGATTTCGTGCGGCGCACCCGAAGCGGTGGTGTGGCCCGCAACGACTTCGCCGCGCAGATGATCCCGTCGGCTGCCCCGTTCGGCGGTGTGGGGCGCAGCGGGATGGGCGCCTATCACGGCAAGGCCGGCTTCGACGCCTTCAGTCACTACCGAACGGTGGTCGGCTCAGACCTGCCGTTCAGCCTGACCGGGTCCGCGGCGCCGCCGTTCAAACCCGGGATGCGGTTCTACGCCGATGCGATGTTGCGCAGGGCGCGCAACCGAACCCACCGGCGGCTCAAGCGCGGCTAGCCCTGTTCGGCCTGCTCGCGGGCCCACCGGTAGTCGGCCTTGCCCGCCGGGCTGCGCACGATCTGCGGGCGGAAGACGATCGCCTTGGGCAGCTTGTAGCGGGCCAGCGATCCGCCGGCGTGCTCGATGATCTCGGCCGAGGTGGCGGACGCCTGGTCGGCCAGAGCGACCACGGCCACCACCTCCTGCCCCCAGCGTTCGCTGGGCCGGCCGGCGACCACCACGTCGACCACGGCCGGGTGCGAGGCGATCGCCATCTCGACCTCCTCGGCGAAGATCTTCTCCCCACCGGAGTTGATCGTCACCGAATCCCGGCCGAGCAACTCGACCGAGCCGTCGGCCAGATGACGGGCCCGGTCACCGGGCACGGCGTAGCGCACCCCGTCGATCACCGGGAACGTCGCCGCGGTCTTGACCGCGTCGCCTTTGTAGCCCAACGGGACGTAGCCACGCTGGCCCAGCCAGCCCAGACCGTCGTGGCCGGGTGCCAGCACCGAACCGAGATCCTCGGCGACCACGCAAGTGTCCGGCCCAGCGCCGAACGTCCCGGTCGAGACCGCGCCCGACGTCGACATGTGGCGCATCTGGGCGCCGGTCTCCGAGGAGCCGACCCCGTCGATGACCATTGCCCCGGGCAGTGTCTCGACGATCTGCTGCTTGACGTAGGGGGTCAACAGCGCGCCGCCGTTGGCCACCACCATCAGCGACGACACGTCGGCCTCGCCCCGCTGGATCGCCGCGATCAGCGGCCGGGCCATCGCGTCACCGACCACGGTGACCGACAGCACCTTCTCCCGCTCGATGGTGCGCACCACGTCGTCGGCGTCGAAATGGTCGACAACCGAAGGGAAGACCAGGGTTTGGCCGGTGTTGATCGCCGTCATCACCGCCCACTGCGCGGCGCCGTGGATCAGCGGCGGCAGGATCATCAACTTCACGCCGGGGTTCTCGGCGGCCGGCCCCACGATGTCGTCGATGGAGCCGACCTCGTCGCCGGTCATCAGGTTGCGGCCGCCGAACGAGCCCATGAAGATGTCGTGCTGGCGCCACAGCACGCCCTTGGGCATGCCGGTGGTACCGCCGGTGTAGAGCACGTAGAGGTCATCGGGGTCCGGCTGCACCGGCGGCGGTTGCGGCGAACTGTCCGCCAGCACCGTCTCGTAGTCCACGGCGCCGTCGAGCAGCGCATTGCCGGAGTCGTCGGCGATCTGGATCAGCACCTTCAGTTGCGGCAGCTCGGGCAGCACCTCGGCGAGCGTGGGAGCGAACCTGGCGTGATACACCAACGCCGTGGCGCCGGAATCGGCCAACAGGTAGGCCAATTCATTGCGCACGTAACGGTAATTGACGTTGAACGGCGCGACCCGCGCCCGGAAACTGCCCAGCAGGGTCTCGATGAACTCGTTGCCGTTGTAGGCGTAGATTCCCAACAGGTCTTGGCCGGTCTGGTGTCCGAGCAGGTCCGATCGCGGCGTGTGGCAGCCCAGCCCTTGCGCATGCAGGTAGGACGCCAACCGGTTGGACCGCTCGACGATCTGGGCGTAGCTGAAGCGCTGATCGCCCTGAACCACCAGGTCGCGATCGGGAATAGCCGCGGCCACCGCGTCGATGACGTCCGGCACGGTGAATTGGGTCAGCGTCGCCACGTGTGCATCAGCTCCTCGGTGGTGGTGATCGTCGCCAGCAGGGACAGGGTGTTCTTGATCATCGCAGCCCCGTACTCGGCCGGCACACCGGCCACCGCGTCGCGGGGCAGCACCACCCGGTAGGCGGCGTTGACCGCGTCCATCACCAGATTCGGGATGGCCACGTTCAACGAGACGCCGGCCACCACGATGGTCGAAATCCCC
Organism: Mycolicibacter senuensis; assembly: GCF_003284925.1. GTDB lineage: Bacteria > Actinomycetota > Actinomycetes > Mycobacteriales > Mycobacteriaceae > Mycobacterium > Mycobacterium algericum_A. Next base: position 24,540 of record NZ_QMEX01000004.1, on the reverse strand, counting down.
AGGTTGCGCAGCACCGCATCCAGGTCGGTCCCACCCATCGGCCCCACGCCGTGGCAGCGGCTCAGAACCAGATCCGATGGCTCCGGACCGAATTCGGGCAGCAGGCTGGCACCGGGGCTACCCGGATCGATGCTGACGGCGTCACGCCCCGCGGCGAACAGCCGCGCGTTGTGGTTGGATCCCCGACCGTCCGGCCGTCGGTGCACCAGGCAGTGCACCACCTGCACTCCGGCGGCTCTGGCCACCGGCAGCAGCCGTGCGATGTTCGGACACGCTTCGCGGCGGGCCTCGGCGGCCAGTACCGGCAGTCCGGCATCGGGCCCGACGACTGCGCCCTGCAGCTCCTGAGTCACCAGCGCGGTGTGGCCGGGCGCCACCAGCTCCGCCAGGGCGGCCGTCACGGCAAGGCTGCCGCCGCGGACTCCGGCGCCACATCGTAGAACTGCGTCGCCCATTTCCGCAGCGTCATAAAGGGTTTCGCGTCGACCTTGGACAGCGCCGGATGCTCGACGTAGCGCTGGTAACGCCAGATACCCAGGTCGTCCTCGACGGTGGACAGGAACTGCTGCTCGACGCGGGCGCGGATGTCCTCCAGCGGGGCGTCGGAGTCATCGCCGGGAATCCGTGGCCACCAGATCGAATAGAACAGGTCCGAGTGGCCCTCGTCGACCGGGGTGCAGGTGAAGATCAGCCGATGTTGCTGCACGCCTTCGAAGATGCTGATCGCTCCGCCGAGGCCGAACAGATGGGAGTGGAAACGCAGCGCCATCTGATCGGGGTCGTCGCTGTTCACATCGGGGAAGCCGGCGACGAAGTGCCACTCCCGGTCGGTCATCTGCCAGTCCAGCAGCCTCGGGGTCACCGTGGCGTGGTGCACGTACTGGAAATGCGCGCTGTCGGCGGCGTTCTCGGCGACGATCTGCGGATGAACCGGCTCGTCGGCCAGTCGGCGGGAGAACTCCGGATACGCCCGGTAGTAACCCTCGGGGCCGGTGGTGAACTGCGGGAACTTGCCGAAGATGTCCGGCATCTCCCACCCGGGCTCAGCTCCGTCGGGATGGTGCCAGACAAACACGCAGCCGTACTGCTCCATCACCGGATAAACGCGAAGGCGCAACGCCTTGTTGGGTCGGTCCGGCTGGTACGGGATGAACTTGTTGCAGCCGTCGGGTCCCCACTGCCAGCCGTGGAACGGGCATTCCACCCGGTCTTCGACGACCTTGCCGCCGTGGCCGAGGTGGGCGCCGAGATGCTTGCAGTGCGCCTCCATCACGTGCAGCTCCCCGGACTCGCCCCGGTAGGCGACCAGATCCTCACCGAAATAGTGCAGCGCGCGGGTTTTGCCGACCTCGAACTCGGGTGACCAGCCGATCATGAACCAGCCGGTGACTTTCCAGGTGAACGGGACCTTCATTTCGTGTTCTCCCGCGGGCGCATAACTGAATACCGTACCGTAAACCCATCGGTAGAGGAACCCGAAACTTGGAGGCTGCCACAGCATGGCCCATTCCGTTGCGGCCGCGGACGTGTCACACCCGGGCGGAGCCGCGGAGCACTTCGACGCACTGGTCATCGGGGCGGGATTCTCCGGGCTCTATGCCTTGCATCGATTGCGCGAACTCAACGTGCGCACCCGAGTGCTGGAGATGGCCGATTCGGTCGGGGGTACCTGGCTGGTCAACCGCTATCCCGGAGCCCGTTGCGACATCGAGAGCATCGAGTACTCCTACAGCTTTTCCGATGAGATCCAGCAGGAGTGGGTCTGGACGGAGACGATGCCGGCCCAGCCGGAGATCGAGGCATACCTGAACTTCGTCGCCGACCGACTCGACCTGCGCCGCGATATCGCTTTCCACGCCAAGGTCGTTGCGATGACCTTCGCCAGGGCTACTACGAGACGTTCAACCGCGACAACGTGACGCTGGTCGATCTCCGCACCGAGCCGATCAGCGCGGTCACGCCGACCGGTATACGGACCGAGCGGGACCACTACGACCTCGACGTGATCATCTACGCCACCGGTTTCGACGCCATGACCGGTGCGCTGAGTCGCATCGATATCCGTGGCCGTAACGGGGTGTTGCTACGTGATGTCTGGGCCGAACAGGGGCCGGTGTCCTACCTGGGGCTGCAGGTCGCCGGGTTCCCGAATCTGTTCACCGTTCAAGGCCCCGGCAGTCCCAGCGCGGCAACCAATTTCATCGCCGCTCTGGAGCAGCACGTGGAGTGGATCGGCGACTGCATTGCCTATCTACGGGCCAACGGGCACCGCACCATCGAGGCGTTGGCGGCGGCTCAGACCGAATGGATCGAACACACCTCGTCCTTGGTCGCGCCGACCGTGCTGGTTCACCCGAGCTGCAATTCCTGGTACAACGGCGGCAACGTCCCCGGCAAGAAACGGATGTATATGGGATACACCGGAGGCATCCCGGAATACCGCCGCCGCTGCGAGGAGATCGCCGCCGCCGGCTACACCGGATTCACCCTGGGATGACGCCGATGGGCCCGCCGCAACGGCTACCGCAGATCATCCGGGGACTGGGCGGCGTGCTACCCCGGTCGGTTCGCGCGCTCAGCGGCGCTCCGGACTGGGCGGCGGGCTCGCCACGGGGGCTGCGCCAGCTGGGGGAGGTGCTGCTCGACGAGCTGACGCTGACCGGTATGACGCTGCTGGCTCCGACCCCGGTGCTGGCGCGACCGCTGTCCGAGTGTCTGGCGGCCGCCGACGAGCTGTCCGGACTGGGAATCGAGGGGGCGCACACCGCGCCGGATCCACTGCGGGTGGCGACGATTCGTCGGCGCCGGGCGGCAGGGCTGACCGTCGAGCAGCTGAGGTTCCGCCATGATCCCGGACTGCCCCCGTCGCTGGCGGAGTTCGACGGTCCGGCGACCGCCGCCGTTCAGCTGTGCCGGCACGCCGGTGGACCGCGCCCCTGGCTCATCTGGGTGCACGGGGCCGGCCAGGGCAGCTGGCCGGATCTGCTGGTGGCCCGGGTGCGGCGACTGCACCGGCTTGGATTCAACATCGCACTGCCGGTACAACCCGGTCACGGCGTGCGTCGCCGCGCCTGGCCGCCCTACCCCGGACATGATCCGCTGGCCAATATCGCCGGGATGATGCGCGCGATCTCCGAAGTCCGTGCGGTGGTGCGGTGGGTGGCGCCGCAGGCCACCACCGTGACGGTGGCCGGGGTGTCACTGGGCAGCCCGATCGCAGGCCTGGTGTCCCACCTCGAGAGAGTCGACGCCGTCGCGGTGTACACGCCGATTGCCGGGCTCAACTCGATGATTGCGCACCATCTGTGGCGGTGGGGACCGGCGGGGCTCTCCGTCGCCGACGCGTTGCGCTCGGAGACGGCCGCAGCATTGATGTCGGTGGTCGATCTGTTGGCCACCAATCCGAGACCGGCTGCCGATCGCCGGCTGATCGTGGCCGCGCGCCACGACCAGATGGCGTATCCCGAGCCCGCGGTGGCCCTGCAGGATCGGTGGGGCGGCCGATTGTATTGGCACGACGGCGGCCATGCCGGACATATCTTCTCCCGGCGGGTGCAGGCGGAGACCGAACGGTTGCTGTCGCAGATCGGAGCTGGCCGATGACCGCGTTGGCGATTCCCTCCGGCATCGACGCTGTGACACCGCAATGGCTGACCAGGGCACTGTGTTCCTGCGGCACCATCGCCGACACCGCTGCAGTCACCGGGGTCTCGGCTGAGCGGATCGCCGAGGACACCGGGTTCTCGGCGTTGTTGTATCGGCTGCGGATCACCGGAAGCCAGGGGCTGCCACCGAGTTTGATCGTCAAGCTGCCCGCCCAGTCCGAGGCCAGGGGGGCCATGGAGATCCTGGGCGGCTACCAACGTGAACTGTCGTTCTACCAATCGGTGGCGGGCAGGGCGCCGCTGCCGACGCCCCGGGTCTACGCCGCCCTGATCGACGGCCCGGATTTCGTGCTGGTGATGGAGGACCTGGCGGACTGGGTCAATGCCGACCATCTCGCCGGACTCTCAATGCGACAAGCCCGCGTGGCGATCCGGCAGTTGGCCGGTTTGCATGCCTGGTCGGTCACCGCCGCCGACTCTGATGCGCTCGCGGTCTTTCCCAGCCTGGACACGCCGGTGGTTCGTGAGCTGCTGGTTGCGGCCTTCGGAATCGGATGGCAGATCTACCGCGACAAGTCCGCGGCCCCAGTGCCCGCTGCGGTGGCTCGGTATGCCGAGCGGTTCACCGAGTTCGCCCCGCAGGCGTTGGTGGCGCTGACAGAACGCCGGATGCTGCTGCACGGCGATATCCGTGCGGACAACATGTTCTTCGACGGCGATGCGCTGAAAGTCGTCGACTACCAGTTCGCCTCGCTGGGTTGCGGCGTCGCCGACATCGGATATCTGGTCAGCCAGGGGCTGCCGGTGCAGGACCGCCGCGGCCACGACGAGGAGTTGGTGCACGACTACCTGGCCGAGCTCGCCGCGCGCGGCATCACCGACTACGGTTTCGACGAGGCGTGGCGGCACTACCGGATGGCGGTGGCGTATCTGCTGTTGTTTCCCGTCCTTGCCCTGATCGGCTGGGACACGATGCCGAAACGCTCCCGCGACTTGTGCCTGACGCTGACCGACCGGGCGGTGGCGACGATCGACGACGTCGATGCGATCGGGGCGTTTGCGTGAGCAGCAGGGTCCGCAGCGCCCGTGAGGTGGTGGAGCTGTACAACTTGGTGGTGTGGAACGAGCGCGATTTCGCGCTCGCCGACGAATTGATCGGTGACGTCGTGGTGCGACACGAGGTGGGCGAAGCGCACACGCTGACGCATGACCAGGCGGTTGCGCGGGTGGTGGATCACTGGAAGCTGTTCGACAAGCTGCGTTTCGAACTCAACCTCGTCGTCGCCGGCGACGACGGCGAACATGTCGCCATCGTCTACCAGTCGCCGATGACGCTGACTGACGGGACTGCGATGGCCATCAGCAGTATGGAGGTGTTCCGCGTGGTCGACGGGAAGATCACCGAGGTGTGGAACTGCGGCTACAAGCAAGGAGTTTGGGCATGACCGACCGGGTACTCGACGAACTGGGCTACTACCTGCTGGCCGGCGCCGGTGGCGAAGGGCCGGCTGCGCTGATGGACGAGGCCCGCCGTGGCGAGCAGCTCGGCTTCGGTACCGCGTTCATCTCCGAGCGCTGGAACGTCAAGGAGGCGTCATCGCTGGTTGGGGCGGCTTGCGCGGTCACCAGCAGGATGCAGATCGCCACCGCTGCCACCAATCACAACACCCGTCATCCGTTGATCACGGCGTCGTGGGCGACCACCATGCACCGGCTGTCCGGCGGCCGGTTCACGCTGGGCATCGGCCGCGGCGTGGCGGCCATGTATGCCGCGTTCGGTATCCCCAGCGTCACCACTGCGCAGATGGCCGATTTCGCGGCTGTGATGCGGCGGCTTTGGCAGGGTGAGGTGATCTTCAACCACGACGGGCCGATCGGTCGTTATCAGGTGCTGTTTCTGGATCCGGACTTCGACGAGAACATCAGGCTGGCGCTGGTGGCGTTCGGCCCGAACACGCTCGAGCTGGGGGGCGCGATGTTCGATGACGTCATCCTGCACACCTACTTCACTCCGGAAACGTTGCAGCGCAGCGTGAAAACAGTCAAGGACGCTGCGGAACGGGCCGGTCGCGATCCGGACAGCGTGCGGGTGTGGTCGTGTTTCGCCACCGTCGGCGATCACCTGCCCGAGGAGTTGCGGCTGAAGAAGACGGTCGCGAGGCTCGCGACCTACCTGCAGGGCTACGGCGATCTGATGGTGCGTACCAACAACTGGGATCCCGCTGTGCTACAGCGGTTCCGGGAGGATTCGGTGGTGACCTCGATCGCCGGCGGCATCGACCACAAGGCCAGCGCCGATCAGATCGAGCACATCGCCACCCTGATCCCCGACGAGTGGCTGGAACCGGCGGCCACCGGTTCGGCGCGGCAGTGCGCTGACCGGATCCGAGCGGAGTTCGGCTACGGCGCCGACGCGGTGATCATGCACGGTGCCACGCCCGACGAGTTGGAGCCAGTGGTGCGCGCCTACCGCGAGATCGTGCCCTGAGCCATCCGCGCTGCTGCGCGAGCGTGCGCAAACCCGGTCATGTGTTCGGTGTGTCGGCCGGGGACGCGCACACTCGCCGGAGAAGGCGCTCAGTCCAGGCCGCCGCGGATGGTGTCGAACGCCTCGCCCAAGGCCTGCGGCAGCGCCAACTGCTCGTCGCCGAGCCAGTGTTCGTAGGCGCTCAGCGCAACCCCGAGCATCATCCACGCCACCGTCTGCGGCCGCAGGTCGGCCGGTGCCAACCCGGCCCGGCGTGCCACGAACTCGGCGATGACACTGCGCCAACCCGCGTACATCGTCATCGAATACGCCTGCAGTTCGTCGGTCTGCAGGATCACCCGCATCCGGCGGCGATGCCGTGCCGTCTCACCTTCGTCAAAGGTGTTGAACGCCAACAGCGCCGCGCGCAGCGCATCACCGAGTGGGGCTTCGGGCTCGATACCGTCCAGTAGCTCGCGCAGTTGGCGCAGGTGGGCATCGAAGTCGCCCCACGGGATGGCGTTCTTCGAGGGGTAGTACCGAAATAGTGTGCGGCGGGCGATCCCGGCGGCCTGCGCGACGTCGTCGACACTGACCTCACTGAAGCCGCGGGTGGCGAACAGGTCGATCGCCACGTGGGTGATGTGCTCCCGCGTGGTGGAGCGGCGACGGCCGACGCGCGCCTGCGCCTGCGACTCGGTCCCGGCCACTTTTCTCCCGACCCACTTCCATATCGGCACTCGATGCCATATTCTGTCCGGGATTGTGACCGATCCGACAGTGCGCTGTCGACCCCCACCGCGAAGAAAGGCCCGGCCCATGGACGCTCAGCAGCAGACCGAAGCCAGCACCGACACCGACCTCGTCGTCGAGAACCTGGTCGAGGAAGTGTCCATCGACGGCATGTGCGGGGTCTACTGACCGTGACCGTCGCCGCCGGGGCGGCGCGCGTCACCGACAGCTTCGACCCGGACCTTGGCTGGCGCCTGCATCCGCAGGTGTCGGTCCGGCCCGAGACGTTCGGCGCGCTGCTGTATCACTTCGGGACGCGCAAGCTGTCGTTCCTGAAGAACCTCACCATGGTCACGCTGGTCACCTCGCTGGCCGAGCACCCCGACGCGCGGTCGGCGTGCCGCGCCGCCGGCATCGATCCCGGCGCGGAGCCGGCTTACCTGCGTGCCCTGGGCGTCCTGGCGGCGTCCGACATCCTGATCCCCACGGACCCGAAGGAGACCCCGTGACCGCTCCAGCCGTCGCCCCGAGCCTGGTCGAACACTTCGAGCACGGCCTCGACGCACCGATCTGTCTGACCTGGGAGCTCACCTACGCCTGCAATCTGGCCTGCGTGCACTGCCTGTCGGCGTCCGGGCGGCGCGACCCGCGGGAGCTGTCCACGAGGGCGTGCAAAGACATCATCGACGAGCTGGAACGCATGCAGGTGTTCTACGTCAACATCGGCGGCGGCGAACCCACGGTGCGAGACGACTTCTGGGAACTGGTGGACTACGCCACCGCCCACCACGTCGGGGTGAAGTTCTCCACCAACGGCTTGCGGATCACTCCGGAGGTGGCGGCCCGGCTGGCGACCAGCGACTACGTCGACGTCCAGATCTCGCTGGACGGCGCCACCGCCGAGGTCAACGACCCGATTCGTGGCAAGGGCTCCTTCGACATGGCGATCCGTGCGCTGGAGAACCTGTCCGCGGCAGGCTTCGCCGACACCAAGATCTCGGTCGTGGCGACCCGCCACAACATCGACCAGCTCGATGACTTCGCCGCGCTGGCAGCGCGATACGGCGCCACGCTGCGAATCACCCGGCTGCGCCCGTCCGGTCGTGGCGTCGACGTCTGGGACGATCTGCACCCGACCGCCGCCCAACAGCGCCAGCTCTACGACTGGCTCGTCGCCAAGGGCGACGGGGTGCTGACCGGGGACTCCTTCTTCCACCTGGCGCCGCTCGGCGAGTCCGGTGCGCTGGCCGGCCTGAACATGTGCGGGGCCGGACGGGTGGTCTGCCTGATTGACCCGGTCGGCGACGTCTACGCCTGCCCGTTCGCCATCCACGACGAGTTCCTGGCCGGAAATGTGTTGACCGACGGCGGGTTCGATCAGGTGTGGAAGCACTCCAAGCTGTTCAACGAGCTGCGCAGCCCCACGGCGGGCGGTGCCTGTGCCAGCTGCCCGCTGTATGACACCTGCCGGGGCGGCTGCATGGCCGCCAAGTTCTTCACCGGCCTGCCGATGGACGGGCCCGACCCGGAGTGCGTTCGTGGGTTCGGCGAGCAGGCGCTGGCCGGCGACCGGCAGAAGCCGCGTCCGAGCAGCGACCACTCGCGTGGAACGCGCAGCAGCGCAAGGCAATCCCTGACCCTGCTCACACCGACGAAGCCGCCCAAACGGCTGTGCGATGAAAGTCCGGTCTGATCAATGGCTCGTGATATCTGGTTCGAAACCGTCGCCATCGCCCAGGAGCGCGCGCGCAAACGCCTCCCGAAGTCCGCGTACTCGTCGCTGATCTCAGCCAGCGAGAAGGGTGTGACCGTCTCCGACAACGTCGAGGCGTTCAGCGAGTTGGGTTTCGCTCCGCACGTGGTCGGCGCGTGCGAGAAGCGTGATCTGTCGACTACCGTTATGGGCCAGGAGCTTTCGTTTCCGGTAATGATCTCGCCGACGGGTGTGCAGGCGGTCGACCCGGACGGTGAGGTCGCGGTCGCCAGGGCGGCCGCCGCGCGCGGCACCGCGATGGGCCTGTCGTCGTTCGCCAGCAAGCCGATGGAAGAGGTCATCGCCGCCAACCCCAAGACCTTCTTCCAGGTCTACTGGCTCGGGGGCCGCGATGCGATCGCCGAACGCGTCGAGCGTGCCCGGAACGCTGGTGCGGTGGGCCTGATCGCCACCACCGATTGGTCCTTCTCGCACGGCCGGGACTGGGGAAGCCCCAAGATCCCGGAGCAGATGGACCTCAAGACCATGATCAAGATGATGCCCGAGGCCCTGAGTCGGCCGCGGTGGTTTCTGCAGTGGGCCAAGACCCTGCGACCGCCGAGCCTGCGGGTGCCCAACCAGGGCCGACGCGGCGAACCGGGTCCGCCGTTCTTCCAGGCCTATGGCGAGTGGATGGGAACACCGCCGCCGACCTGGGAGGATATCGCCTGGCTGCGCGAACTCTGGGGCGGGCCCTTCATGCTCAAGGGTGTCATGCGCGTCGACGATGCGAAAAAGGCTGTGGACGCTGGAGTTTCGGCGATCTCGGTGTCGAACCACGGTGGTAACAACCTGGACGGCACACCGGCGGCGATCCGGGCGCTGCCCGCTGTCGCCGAGGCGGTCGGCGGCCAGATCGATGTTTTGCTGGATGGTGGCATCCGACGGGGCAGCGACGTCGTCAAGGCGCTGGCACTGGGCGCCCGGGCGGTGATGATCGGCCGCGCCTACCTGTGGGGGCTGGCCGCGGCCGGCCAGCCCGGGGTGGAGAACGTCCTAGACATCCTGCGTGGTGGGATCGACTCGGCCCTGATGGGGCTCGGGCGCGCCTCCGTGCACGATCTGTCACCGGACGACATCCTGATCCCGTCCGGTTTCGCGCGCGCGCTCGGTGTGCCCTCCGACGGAGGCCGGTAGCCCGCTCAGCGCCGTCCACCTGCGAACTCCCGGCCGGTCCCTGGTACTGCCGTGGCGCACGGGACGGGCGTGATGTTCGGCGATCGCTCCGGAATGCCGAAGGCCAGGAATTTCGTGCGTTCCCTGTCAATAACTGGTGTACGGCAGGTGAATTCGCTTACCATCGTCCGATGGCGGTTCGTGGCGACCTCGGTAGTTCGACCTGGGACGAGCTGCAGAACCGGCTACAGCGCCAGCTGCCGGGTCAGTCGTTGACCCTGCTGGTCCCGGTCGGCTCGACCGAACAGCACGGACGGCACCTGCCGCTGGACACCGACACCCGGATTGCGCAGGCACTTGCCCGGGCGGTGGCCGGGCGGCTGCGCAGAACCGCGTCGGGCCGCGATGAGCACGCCTGGTCGGTGGCGCCAGCGGTGGCCTACGGCGCCAGCGGCGAGCACCAGAGCTTCGCCGGAACCATCTCGATCGGCACCGAGGTGCTGAGCCGGGTGTTGCTGGAGTACGGCCGGTCGGCCTGCTGCTGGGCGCAGCGGGTGGTCTTCGTCAATGGCCACGGCGGCAACGTGCCCGCGCTGGCCGAGGCGGTAGGCCGGTTGCGCTTCGAATCGCGCGATGTCGCCTGGCTGCCGTGTGCCACCGCGGCGGCTGATGCGCATGCGGGCCACACCGAAACCTCTCTGCTGCTGTATCTTTCGCCCGACGACGTGAGATTTGAGCAGGCCCGGCCGGGTAACAGCGCCCCATTGGCGCAGTTGCTGCCGGCAATGCGGCGCGGCGGTGTCGCCGCAGTGAGTGCCCTCGGAGTGCTCGGTGATCCGACGACCGCCACCGCCGCCGAGGGGCAGCGACTGTTCGCCGAAATGCTGGACAGCGGTGTGGCGGCCATCCACGCCTGGGCTCCCGGGCCGGACGGGATGCTGCGATGACCCCGGCCCGACTTCCCGACGGTTTCGCGGTGCAGGTAGACCGGAAGGTGCGGGTGCTGGGCCGCGGGTCGACGCTGCTGGGCGGTTCACCCACCCGGCTGTTGCGGCTGGCGCCTGCCGCCCAGGGGATGCTCTCCGACGGTCGCCTGGAAGTACGCGACGCCGTCAGCGCCCAACTGGCCCGTACCCTGCTCGACGCCACGGTGGCCCATCCGCGGCCGGCGGGCGGGCCGTCGCACCGTGACGTGACCGTCGTTATCCCGGTGCGGGACAATGTTATCGGGCTCAGACGGTTGATCGCGTCGTTGCGTGGGCTGCGCGTTGTCGTGGTGGACGACGGGTCGCAGGTCCCGGTCTGCAGGGATGACCTGGCAGCGGCGGATTGCTGCGAGGTCGAGGTGCTGCGCCACCCGGAGGCCAGGGGGCCCGCGGCCGCCCGCAATACCGGACTCGCGGCTTGCACGACGGATTTCGTGGCGTTTCTGGACTCCGACGTGGTACCGCGCCGGGGCTGGCTGGAAGCGCTGCTCGGACACTTCTGCGATCCCACCGTGGCGCTGGTCGCCCCCCGGATTGTCGGTATGGCCGACAGTGACCACCTGGTGGCGCGGTACGAGGCCATCCGTTCGTCACTGGACCTCGGCGGGTGCGAAGCCCCGGTGGTGCCGTACGGCAAGGTCGCCTATGTGCCCAGTGCGGCGATCATCTGCCGCTGCTCGGCGCTGCGTGAGCTGGGCGGATTCGACGAGGAGCTGCGTTCCGGCGAGGACGTCGACCTGTGCTGGCGGCTGGTGGACGCCGGCAGCAGGTTGCGCTACGAGCCGATCGCGCTGGTGGCTCACGATCATCGGGTGGCGTTGCGGGATTGGGTGGCGCGCAAGGCATTTTACGGTGGCTCGGCGGCACCCCTGTCGGCGCGTCACCCGGACAAGACGGCGCCGATGGTGATCTCCGGCTGGGCGCTGGCGGGTTGGGCGGTGATGGCGCTCGGGTCGGTGCTGGGCTACCTGGTGTCGGCGGCGATCACGGCGCTGACCGGCCATCGGGTCGCCAGGTCGATGCGCGGAGCCGACACCGCGCCCGCCGACGTGCTGGCGGTGACGCTGCATGGGCTGGCGGCGGCCGGGCTGCAGATCGCCTCGGCGCTGTGCCGGCACTACTGGCCGATCGCGCTGCTGGCCGCGTGCCTGTCGCAGCGCTGCCGGCGGGTGGTGCTGCTGGCAGCGGTCAGCGACGGAATAGTGGACTGGCTGCGGCACGCCCGCTGCGACGGCGACGACACCCGCCCACTCGGGCTGCCGGCTTACCTGCTGCTCAAGCGGGTCGACGATCTGGCGTACGGGGCGGGCCTGTGGGGCGGGGTGCTGCGGGAGCGCAACTTTGCCGCACTCAAGCCACAGATCCGCAGTTAGGCCGCCTTGACGGTTCCGGTGGCGCACAGTGATGTGCTCGTGGTGGGTGCCGGTAGTGCGGGGTCGATTGTGGCAGAACGACTCTCGGCGGACCCGGCGTGCACGGTGACGGTGTTGGAGGCCGGCGTCGGCTTATCCGATCCGGTGCTGGCTGCCAAGGTGGCCGACGCCTCGCTGTTGCCGATCGATACCGCCAGCCCGTTGGTGCGGCGCTATGTCGCGCAGTTGACCGGCCACCCGAGCGCCGCGATGACGATCGTGCGCGGCGCGACCGTCGGCGGCTCCGGCGCGGTCAACGGCGGCTACTTCTGCCGGGGGCTGCCCGGCGACTTCGATAGCGACCTACCCGGCTGGTCGTGGCCCGAGGTGCTGGAATCCTTTCGGGCCATCGAGACCGACTTGGACTTCGGCGGTGACCAACACGGCGACCACGGACCGATACCCGTTCGGCGCACCCGTGAGATGTGCGAAGGCACAGCGCGATTCATTGCCGCAGCGGAGCGAGCGGGTTTCAGCTGGATCGCAGACCTCAACGATGCCGCTGCCGCAGCCGAGCCCGGAGTGGGCGCGGTGCCGCTGAACGTAGTCGACGGGGTACGCACCGGACCGGGGGCCGCCTATCTGCTCCCGGCATTGCCGCGGACCAACCTGACGCTGCTCACCGGGGTGGCGGCGTTCGGCGTCGACATCGTGGCGGAGCGAGCCGTGGCGGTACGCGCGCTCGGCCCGGCCGGTCCGATGCGCCTGACGGCCGACCGAATCATCTTGTGTGCCGGTGCGATCGGGTCGGCACATCTGTTGATGCTGTCCGGTATCGGTGAGGAGGCGATGCTGCGGCACGTCGGCGTTGCGGTGCGAGCGGTGCTGCCGGTCGGGGCGAGCTGTGCCGATCACCCGGAATGGTTGGTGACCCCGGACTGGCAGGGAACACCGGGACGTCCGCCATTGGAGGCGGTGCTCTACCACGATGATCTCGAAATACGGCCCTACACCACCGGTTTCGCCGGCATGGTCGGCGAATATACCCCCGGGGAGCCGCCGCGCGTCGGCGTGGCATTGATGTCGCCGCGAGCGCGGGGGCGCCTGACACTGGTATCGGCGGATCCGCGGGTGGCGCCCCGTATCGAACTCCGCTACGACAGCGAGCCAGGCGACCTGGCGGCGCTTCGGGCCGGGGTGGAACTCGTCGGGGCCACGCTGGGCGTGAAAGCCGATGTCGCTGCGCCGCACTGGTCGACGTCCCAACACCTGTGTGGCAGTGCCCCGATGGGCCGGGCCGGCGACACGTCCGCGGTGCTCGATGCGCAGTGCCGGGTGCGCGGCGTCGAGGGGCTGTGGGTGATCGACGGCTCGGCGCTGTCCCGGGTGCCCGGCCGTGGCCCGCATGCGACGATCGCGATGCTGGCGTATCGCGCGTCGGGGATGATCCGCGGTCAGTCCCGTAGCCGGTAACGGATGGGCAGGTGCTTGACGCCGCCGACGAAGGTCGTGGAGATCAGCTGCGGCTCACCGGTCAACTCGATGGCGTCGAGCCGGGGGATGAGTTCACGGAAGAAGCTGTCGATCTCCATTCGGGCCAGCGCGGACGCCACGCAGAAGTGCACGCCGTAGCCGAACGACAGGTGCTTGTTCGGGTCCCGGCCGACGTCGAAGGCGAACGGGTTGTCGAAGACCTCCTCGTCGTGGTTGGCCGAGACATAGGACAGGTACACCGATTCGCCCTTGGCGATCGGCACGCCGCGCACCTCGGTGTCGGCGGTCGCGGTACGCATGAACTCCTTGACCGGCGTGACCCAGCGGATGATCTCCTCGACCGCGGTGGGCATCAGGTTCAGATCTGCGCGGAGCCGCTCGCGCTGGTCGGGATGTTCGATGAGCGCGCGCAGCCCGCCGCCGATCGCGGCGCTGGTGGTGTCGTGGCCGGCGGTGGCGATGATGACGTAGTAGGAGACGGTGTCGAGATCCGACAGCGGCTCACCGTCGATGCGGGCGTTGGCGATGGTCGACGCGAGGTCTTCGGTGGGGTTCGCCCGGCGGTCGGCGGTCAGGGCGTTGAAGTAGGCGAAGAAGTCCAGCAGCACCGGCAGCTGTTCCTCCGGGGTGACGCCGCGCCGGTATTCGTCGTCGTCGCCGCCGAATAATTCCTGGGTCAGCCGGAGCATGCGCGGGAAATCCGACTCCGGCAGGCCCAGTAGCGACATGATCACGTACAGCGGGTAATTCAGCGCGATGTCCTGAACGAAGTCGCATTCCGGGCCGATCCGCAGCATCTCGTCGACGTAGCGTTTGGCGAGTTCGTCGATGCGTGCCTTCATCGCCCGCATCGCCTTGGGCCGGAACCAGTCGGAGACGATGCTGCGCATCTTGTGGTGGTGCGGGTCGTCCATGTGGATCAGCGTGCGCAGTCCCATTCCGGACTCCAACAGCGAACGCTGGAGATCGTCGGCGTCGGCAGGGGCCAGCACCGGCCGCGGCTCGTTGATCCACAGCTCGTTGTCGCGTTCGATGTCCATGATGTCGGCGTGCCGGGTGATCGCCCAGAACGGCCGGTAGGGACGATGGTCGACCAGTGACACCGGCGCGTTCGCCCGCAGATGCGTCAAGGCTGCGTGCAGCCGTGGTTCGTCGGCGTAAGCGCTCGGGTCGGTGAACACCCGGGCGGCCTGATCGATTATCGGTGCGCTCATCGCGGCTCCTTGCCATTTTCTTGACACGTGTCAGCTTCGTTCCAGTGTCGGCGATATCCGAGCGTCGTGACGACGCTTTGCCGGTATTGGGCGGGGTTTGATTCGGCGGTCCAGGTTCGGCTCTCCTTCGTCGAGCCTCGCTAACCGCCGGTGTTGATGCGGCGGTCCAGCTTCGGCTCTCCTTCGTCGAACCTCGCTAACCGCCGGTGTTGATGCGGCGGTCCAGCTTCGGCTCTCCTTCGTCGAACCTCGCTAACCGCCGATTAGGCTCATCGGTCATGTCGACCGGATCTTGTCGCCGCCGCGGACCGCTGGCCGGTGCCGTCGTGCTGGCGCTGCTCGCCGGGCTGCTCGCCGGGTGCGGGCGATCCGACGGCGCGGCGCTGCAACCGGGCTTCGGGCCACGGGCCGTCGCACTCAACGCCGACGTGGTGCGAAGCTCCGCCGGATTGTTGCGGGGCACGGTCGGCCCGGATCACCGGCTTTTCCAAGGGATTCCGTACGCCGCAGCGCCGGTCGGGCCGCTGCGTTGGCAACCGCCGGCGCCGATGCCGGCGTGGCAGGGAGTGCGCGACGCCGTCAAACGCGGGCCGTGGTGCATCCAGCCGGATGCCGCCGAGGTGGACCCGATCAGCGAGGACTGCCTGACGCTCAACGTGTGGACGCCGACCGGTTCGGCGGCCGAGCCGTTGCCGGTCATGGTGTGGATCCACGGCGGCAGCTTCATGCGGGGCGCCGGTGACATCTACCACGCGCAGCGACTGGCGGTCCGCGGCCGCATCGTCGTCGTCACCATCAACTACCGGCTGGGCGCGCTGGGCTTCCTGGCCGACCCCGCACTAGGAGAGGTCGGCAACTACGGGCTGGCCGACCAGCAGGCAGCGCTGCGCTGGGTGCGCGACAACATCGGTGCGTTCGGCGGCGACCCGGCCAAGGTGACGATCGCCGGTGAGTCCGCCGGCGGCATGTCGGTCTGCGATCACCTGGCCGCACCGGAGTCGGCCGGGTTGTTCCGGGCCGCGATCATCCAGAGCGGACCGTGTCAGGCGCAGGTCGAGGCTCCCGACGCGCGGCGGATCAGTCGCGACTACACCGAATCCGTCGGGTGCGCCGAGCGGGGTAAGCGGGCCGCCGCCGAGAATGCGGATGTGGCCGCCTGCCTACGCGGGCTGTCGGTCGACCGGCTGACCAAGCCGTTGTGGTACGCCCGGTTCGGCACCGACCAGCTCAGTGGACCGGTCGTCGGGACCCCGCTGCTGCCGGCCGATCCGGTGCGGGTGTTCCGGGACGGCGGCGCGGCCCGGGTGCCGGTGCTGCTGGGCGTCAACCGCGACGAGTTCACCATGTTCGTCGCGCTGCGTTATCTGCGTGTCGGCCGGGAGATCGCCGCCACGGAGTACCTGGACGAGCTGGAGGACACCTTCGGCTCCGGTGAAGGCCCCGCGGTGGCCGAGCACTACCCGCCGGCACGATTCGGCGACAGCACCTCGCTGGCCTACGCGGCGGCGGCCACCGACGACATCTTCGCCTGCCTGGCCGATCGGATGGCTCGCGGGCTGGCCGCCGGCGCGCCGGTGTACGGCTATGAATTCGCCGACCCGCACGCGCCGGCGCCGGAGCTCTTCGACCATCTGCCGTTCCCGATCGGTGCCACCCACTCGCTGGAGATGCGCTACCTGTTCGACATCGGCGGCGCCCCGCCACTGGACCCCGTGCAACGGCGGTTGTCCGACCAGATGGTCGAGTACTGGACCGGTTTCGTGGTCACCGGCGCCCCGGTGGGCGTCGGCCAGCCCGACTGGCCCGCGGCCGCAGCCGGCGCCGACCGGCGGTGGATGTCGCTGCGACCCGACGGCAGTCGGATGATCACCGACTTCGGCGCGGCGCACCAGTGTGACTTCTGGGCAACCGTGCGGAGTTGATCCGCGCCCACCCGCCGGACGGGCGGCAGGGGAGCAGTGGCGATCAGGTCCGAGTCACCCAGGTGGTGATCTCGGCGTGCACCACTTCGACGCCGGATTCATCGGTGACGCTGACCGGCACCGTGACCTCCACGCCGTCGCTGATGGCCTCGAAGTCCGGCAAGTCCGGCGGGGCCAGTCGGGCGGTGGCCCGCAACGACGTCGTCGCCTTGGCCAGGTAGGCCACGTTCATCGACTTGGGGATCCAGCGATGGCTGCGCGGCACCGTGGCCTCCATCAACATCCCCATCGCCACCTCGGCGGCGTTGCAGGAGGCGATCGCGTGCACGGTGCGCAGATGGTTGTAGACGAACGGCCACTTCGGCACCAGTACCTCGGCCAACCCGGGCTCCATCCGGACCACGTGCGGCAGCACCGATGCGAAGTAAGGGACTCTGGCCATGGCCGCGGCCGAGAACAGCCGGGTGCCGCCGGGCAGGCCCGCCAACCGGCGCCAGGCCTGATATGTACTGGTAGGTCCGGTCACGGCGAGCTATCTTACCGACAAGTAAGATCGCTGGCGGGGTGGCTCCACCGGGTCACGGCCGGAGGGCCGGCGTCGATGTGACCGGGGATTTGGCCGCTGACCCGATCTGGGGCATACTGTTCAGGTTCGCCTGCGCCGGGGTTGCCCTGGTCGGGCATACGACCAGCGCCCAACCGGGCGCGTCCGGTCCCACTCTCGCAGCACGGAGTTTTTTCGCCGTGAACGAGGCCGCGTGCGGGCGACACGCCCGACCGCGGGGACCGGTGGACCAGGACAGGTAAACAGCGGCGGCAGCGCCCAGCGCAATGTCGGCACAGGGTCGATGGCCCTGAAAAGGCAGCAGTGCGCGCGGGCGCGAAGGGTTCGAAAGCCGGACCCCTTTGCAGGAGTGAGGTAGCAGAAGCGTGGCGGGACAAAAGATCCGCATCAGGCTCAAGGCCTACGACCATGAGGCTATTGACGCCTCGGCGCGCAAAATCGTCGAGACGGTCACCCGCACCGGTGCGTCCGTGGTGGGCCCGGTGCCGCTGCCGACCGAGAAGAACGTGTATTGCGTCATCCGGTCCCCGCACAAGTACAAGGACTCGCGGGAGCACTTCGAGATGCGCACCCACAAGCGGCTGATCGACATCCTCGATCCCACGCCGAAGACCGTTGACGCCCTGATGCGCATCGATCTGCCGGCCAGCGTTGACGTCAACATCCAGTAGGAGCCACGAGAAACCATGGCACGTAAAGGTCTTTTGGGTACCAAGCTGGGCATGACGCAGGTGTTCGACGAGAACAACAAGGTCGTGCCGGTCACGGTCGTCAAGGCCGGGCCCAACGTGGTGACCCGCATCCGCACCCCCGAGCGCGACGGCTATTCGGCCGTGCAGCTCGCCTACGGCGAGATCAGCCCTCGCAAGGTCAACAAGCCGCTGACCGGTCAGTACGCTGCCGCCGGGGTCAACCCCCGCCGGCACCTGGCCGAGTTGCGGCTTGACGACGCCGAGGCCGCCGCGACCTACGAGGTCGGCCAGGAGCTGACCGCCGAGATCTTCGCCGACGGCGCCTACGTCGACGTGACCGGCACCTCCAAGGGCAAGGGCTACGCCGGCACCATGAAGCGGCACGGCTTCGCCGGTCAGGGCGCCGGGCACGGCGCTCAGGCGGTGCACCGCCGGCCGGGTTCGATCGGCGGTTGCTCAACCCCGGGCCGGGTGTTCAAGGGCACCCGGATGTCGGGCCGGATGGGCAACGACCGCGTCACCACCCAGAACCTGGTGGTGCACAAGGTGGACGCCGGGAACGGCGTGCTGCTGATCAAGGGCGCCATTCCGGGGCGCAACGGTGGGCTGGTTCTGGTCCGCAGCGCGATCAAAAAGGGTGAGAAGTAATGGCTTCCAAAGAGCAAACGGCACTGACGATTGACGTCAAGAGCCCGGACGGCAAGACGAGCGGCTCGGTCGAGCTGCCCGCCGAGTTGTTCGACGCTCCCGCCAACATCGCGCTCATGCACCAGGTGGTGATCGCTCAGTTGGCCGCGGCCCGTCAGGGTACGCACTCGACCAAGACCCGCGGCGAGGTTCGCGGCGGTGGCCGTAAGCCGTACCGGCAGAAGGGCACCGGCCGGGCCCGGCAGGGTTCGATCCGGGCGCCGCAGTTCACCGGTGGTGGCGTGGTGCACGGTCCCAAGCCGCGCGACTACAGTCAGCGCACCCCGAAGAAGATGATCGCCGCCGCACTGCGTGGCGCGTTGTCGGACCGGGCCCGCAACGGTCGCATCCACGCGGTCACCGAGCTGGTGAGTGGACAGACCCCGTCGACCAAGAGCGCCAAGGCTTTCCTGGGCACGATCACCGACCGCAAGCAGGTGCTCGTGGTCATCGGCCGGGCCGATGAGACGGGCGCCCGCAGCGTGCGCAACCTGCCGGGTGTGCACATCCTGGCCCCGGACCAGCTCAACACCCACGATGTGCTGCGTGCCGACGACGTGGTGTTCAGCGTCGAGGCCCTCAACGCCTACATCTCCGGCAGCGCGGCGCACACCCAGGAGCAGGAGGTTTCGGCCTGATGGCGACCGTCAGCGACCCCCGCGACATCATCGTCGCGCCGGTCATCTCCGAGAAGTCCTACGGGCTGATCGAGGACAACGTGTACACCTTCGTGGTGCACCCCGACTCGAACAAGACGCAGATCAAGATCGCGATCGAGAAGATCTTTTCCGTCAAGGTCGCGTCGGTGAACACCGCGAACCGGCCGGGTAAGCGCAAGCGGTCCCGGGCCGGCTACGGCAAGCGCAAGGACACCAAGCGCGCCATCGTGACCCTGGCGCCCGGCAGCAAGCCGATCGACCTGTTCGCCGCACCGGCCTGACCGGAGTGAAAGAGAGACCTAACTGACATGGGAATCCGCAAGTACAAGCCGACGACCCCCGGTCGTCGCGGTGCCAGCGTCTCCGATTTCGCCGAGCTCACCCGCTCTCACCCGGAGAAGTCGCTGGTCCGGCCGCTGCACGGCCGTGGCGGGCGTAACGCCCACGGCCGGATCACCACCCGGCACAAGGGTGGTGGCCACAAGCGCGCCTACCGGGTGATCGACTTCCGTCGCCACGACAAGGACGGCGTCAACGCCAAGGTCGCGCACATCGAGTACGACCCGAACCGCACCGCGCGGATCGCGCTGCTGCACTACCTGGACGGCGAGAAGCGCTACATCATCGCCCCGCAGGGCCTGTCGCAGGGCGACGTGGTGGAGTCGGGCCCCAACGCCGACATCAAGCCGGGCAACAGCCTGCCGCTGCGCAACATCCCGGCCGGCACCATGGTGCACGCCGTCGAACTGCGGCCCGGCGGCGGTGCCAAGCTGGCCCGGTCGGCCGGATCCAGCATCCAGCTGCTGGGCAAGGAAGGCAGCTACGCCTCGCTGCGGATGCCCTCCGGCGAGATCCGCCGGGTCGACGTGCGCTGCCGCGCCACCGTCGGCGAGGTGGGCAACGCCGAGCAGGCCAACATCAACTGGGGCAAAGCCGGCCGGATGCGGTGGAAGGGTAAGCGCCCCTCCGTCCGTGGTGTGGTCATGAACCCGGTGGACCACCCGCACGGTGGTGGTGAGGGCAAGACCTCCGGCGGCCGGCACCCGGTCAGCCCGTGGGGTAAGCCGGAGGGTCGCACCCGCCGGCCGAACAAGCCCAGCGACAAGCTCATCGTCCGACGCCGGCGCACCGGCAAGAAGCGCTAGGAAGCGGAGGGAAAGCGATGCCACGCAGCCTCAAGAAGGGTCCGTTCGTCGACGACCATCTGCTCAAGAAGGTCGACGTCCAGAACGAGAAGAACACCAAGCAGGTCATCAAGACCTGGTCGCGTCGGTCGACGATCATCCCCGACTTCATCGGGCACACGTTCGCCGTTCACGACGGCCGCAAGCACGTCCCGGTATTCGTCACCGAGTCGATGGTCGGGCACAAGCTCGGCGAATTCGCCCCGACGCGCACCTTCAAGGGACACATCAAGGACGATCGGAAGGCTAAGCGCCGGTGACCGTAACGACTGAATTTCCGTCCGCTGTCGCCAAGGCCCGCTTCGTGCGGGTCTCGGCCAGCAAGGCGCGCCGGGTGATCGACCTGGTGCGCGGCAAGTCGGTGTCCGAGGCACTGGACATCCTGCGCTGGGCGCCGCAGCAAGCCAGCCTGCCGGTGGCCAAGGTGATCGCCAGCGCGGCGGCCAACGCCGAGAACAACAACGGCCTGGACCCGTCCACCCTGGTGGTGGCGACCGTCTACGCCGACGAGGGCCCGACCGCCAAGCGGATCAAGCCGCGCGCCCAGGGACGTGCCTACCGGATCCGCCGGCGCACCAGCCACATCACGGTCGTGGTGGAGAGCCGGCCGTCCAAGGGCGGTCCGGCGCAGTCCGCCGGCGCCGCCCGGGCGCGTCGTGCGCAGGCCAGCAAGGCCGCCTCGGAGAAGGGCGCGGCGCCGGCCAAGAAGGCACCGGCCAAGAAGGCTTCCGCGGCCAAGGCTGCCGAGAAGACGACTGAGAAAGCGGCGGCGAAGAAGGCGCCCGCCAAGAAGGCTTCGGCGGCGAAGGCCGCGGAGACGGCCGCAGCCAAGAAGGCGCCTGAGACGTCCGACGCGAAGGAGGGCTCGGAGTAATGGGCCAGAAGATCAACCCGCACGGCTTCCGGCTGGGCATCACCACCGACTGGAAGTCGCGGTGGTACGCCGACAAGCAGTACGCGGACTACGTCAAGGAGGACGTGGCGATCCGCCGGCTGCTGTCGACCGGGCTGGAGCGCGCCGGTATCGCCGACGTCGAGATCGAGCGCACCCGTGATCGGGTCCGCGTGGACATCCACACCGCCCGGCCGGGCATCGTCATCGGCCGCCGCGGCACCGAGGCCGACCGGATCCGCGCCGACCTGGAGAAGCTGACCGGCAAGCAGGTGCAGCTCAACATCCTCGAGGTGAAGAACCCCGAGTCGCAGGCGCAGCTGGTGGCCCAGGGCGTTGCCGAGCAGCTGAGCAACCGCGTGGCGTTCCGCCGCGCGATGCGCAAGGCGATCCAGTCGGCGATGCGCCAGCCCAACGTCAAGGGCATCCGGGTGCAGTGCTCGGGCCGGCTCGGTGGTGCTGAGATGAGCCGCTCGGAGTTCTACCGTGAGGGTCGGGTGCCGCTGCACACGCTGCGCGCCGACATCGACTACGGCCTCTACGAGGCCAAGACCACCTTCGGCCGGATCGGTGTGAAGGTCTGGATCTACAAGGGCGACATCGTCGGTGGCAAGCGCGAGCTGGCCGCTGCCGCACCGTCCGCCGACCGCCCCCGCCGGGGGCGGCAGTCGGGCGCGCGCCCGCGCCGCAGCGGCGCCTCGGGCACCACCGCCACCAGCACCGATGCCGGGCGGGCCGCCGAGACCATCGAGAGCACCGCTGCTGCCGAACCGGCCGTCGAGGGCCAGGGAAGCGCTGCGGCCGCGGAGCCGCAGGCAACGCAGAGCACGGAGAGCTGAATCATGTTGATTCCCCGCAAGGTCAAGCACCGCAAGCAGCATCACCCGAAACAGCGCGGTCTCGCCAGTGGCGGCACCGCGGTGACCTTCGGTGACTACGGCATCCAGGCACTGGAGCACGCCTACGTCACCAACCGGCAGATCGAGTCGGCGCGTATCGCCATCAACCGGCACATCAAGCGTGGCGGCAAGGTGTGGATCAACATCTTCCCGGACCGTCCGCTGACCAAGAAGCCCGCCGAGACCCGCATGGGTTCGGGTAAGGGCTCGCCGGAGTGGTGGGTCGCCAACGTCAAGCCGGGCCGGGTGCTGTTCGAGCTGAGCTACCCCAACGAGGCCGTCGCCCGCGCCGCACTGACCAGGGCGATCCACAAGCTGCCGATCAAGGCGCGCATCGTCACCCGAGAGGAGCAGTTCTGATGGCAGTGGGAGTTACCGCCGGCGAACTGCGCGAGCTCAATGCCGACGAGCTCGTCGAGCGGCTGCGCGAGTCCAAAGAGGAGCTGTTCAACCTGCGTTTCCAGATGGCGACCGGGCAGCTCAGCAACAACCGTCGGCTCCGCACGGTGCGCCACCAGATCGCGCGCATCTACACCGTGTTGCGCGAACGGGAACTGGGCCTGGCGTCCGGTCCCGATGGTTCTGAAGGCGAGGCATCGTAATGGCACAGGCTGCAAAGGCTAACGCCACGGAGAAGGGCCCCAAGCACACTCCGCGCACGGAGAAGCCGCGGGGCCGCCGCAAGACCCAGATCGGTTACGTGGTCAGCGACAAGATGGAGAAGACCATCGTCGTCGAGCTGGAAGACCGGGTGAAGCACCCGCTCTACGGCAAGATCATCCGGACCACCAAGAAGGTCAAGGCGCACGACGAGAACAACACGGCCGGCATCGGCGACCGGGTGTCGCTGATGGAGACCCGCCCGCTGTCGGCCACGAAGCGCTGGCGGCTGGTCGAGATCCTCGAGAAGGCCAAGTAGCAGCCGGTCTTCCGGTCAAGCCGGGAGTTTGACCCGCGCGAGCGGTTGCTGCGTGGTGGGCCCGAGCGGCACCTGCAGCGGTTCGTGGTCGTCCAACTGCCGGGCGGGCACGGCCAGCGTCCGGCGCAGGGGCGTCGGCAGGCTGGTGCGCAGCGCCGTCAATTGCCGGCCGTTGAGGCGGTTCAATCCGGCCCACATGTTGCGGCGCAGCCGACGACCGGTGTGGTAACGCACCAGCACCGACACGTCGGTGTGGTTGTTCTGTGCTGTGAGCCGGACGGTGACGGCCGTGGTGTCGGCGGCGCGCTGCCAGAGCTGTTCCAGATTCGCCGTGGTGATGTCGCGCGGCGACATCCAGAAGGTGGCCGCGTACTGCCTGGGACCCTCGCGTTGCTTCTGCTTCAGCCGGCGTCGGCGCCGCCGGATCCGGGTGGGCTGTAGCCCGGCCAGCACCGTCGCGTCGACCCGGCCGAACTCCTCGGCCGGTAGTACCCGGGTGACGATGTGTCGCTCCTGCAGGGTCTGCGCGAGCCGTTCGGTGGCCGCCGCCAGCGTCGCCGCCACCGAGTCGCGTACCGCCACCGCTTCGGCGTTGCGCATCGGATCCATCCGCAGTACCAGCCAGGTGTCGCGGGGGCAGGCGGTGTCGGGGACGGCCGGTGCCTGCTCGTCCTCGGCCGGGCCGGTGTCGGTGTCGCCGTCGGAGGTGGTGTCGCACGTTCGCACCGAGACGATGTCGATGCCGTCGAGGCGGACGTCGAACTGCCGCAGGGCGGCGGCGGCCAGACCGGCCGGTAGCGCGCTCAGCGGTTGGTGTCGACGGGCGTCGCGGCCCGAGGTGGCTACCGGTCGCGGCGCCACGGCGATCACGGTGACCAACTGCCCCCGGTGTTCGCGCATGCCGACGACGTCGTGGCTGTAGCGGCGGCGGTGATCGAAGCCGGGCGTGCAGCCTTCGTTGAGAAACCTCGCGGGGTTGGCGAACCGATCCAGTACCCGTGCCAGCACTATCGAGGTCAGCGGGACCCGGCGGTGGGTGATCAGCGCGGCCGCCGTCACCACTGCCGCGACCCCGACGCCCGGCCACCAGGCGCGGGCCGGCGATCCCAGCTCGGTGGGCCAATGGCCGGCGAGTCGCAGAATCGCGAGATCGATGAGGAACACCGTCGTCACACGCAACCAGGACAGATTCAGTCCAAAGCTATGCTGCGCTTTCACCGTTGCGCCTGCTTCATGACCCCCCCGGGAGATTGTCCAGAATTTGCGCGCTGACCGGGTTTCCCGGTCGTGTCGGGACCCAAACATCCCAGGCCCCGGCTGCTGGAGGCCTGGGATGCCGGGCCGGCCGCGCGCTCCGGCGGCAATGGCCGCTTGCTCAGAGGCCCAGGAAGCTCAGCGGATC